>JBKJOO010000163.1:0-9433 GCA_046595615.1 Mycobacteriales bacterium
AGCCGACCAGCCGACCAGCCGGCCACCCGGCCAGTGCCACCCGGGAGCTGCTGACCCGGCGTACCGGCACGTGCCGCCTCGTGTCGTGATTTCCGGGGCCTCAAGGGGCCGGAACTCACGACACGAGACGGGAGGCCGAGTCGGGGTGGGCCGGTCGGGGCTCAAGGCCCAACTCGTCACCGGAACGGCTCGCCGTCTTCCGCGGAAGACGACCGGGTACGCCGCACCGGTGGCGCAGCGACGAGCCCGGCCATGCAGCAGGGGACTGCGTGGCCGGGCTCATCGGTGAGGGGTCGGGGGTTGCCTAGTGGTCGCCGTTGCCGGAACCCTGGCCGGGCCCGGATCCCCCGCTGTCGGCGGCCTCGGGTGCGTCGGGTGCCTTAGGTGCATCGGGGTTCGCGGGGGCGGCAGCGGTGGCCGGGGCTCCGGGCGCGGCGGCCCTGGCCGGCTTCGTGGCGTGTGCCTTGGCGTGCTTGCCGGCGTGCGCCTTCGGGGCGTGGGTCGCTCGCGGCTGCGCGCTGGCTGTCGCCTCGTCAGCGCCCTTGCCGCAGTTGCTCTTCGCAGCCTCCGATACCAGGGCGCCGCGTCCGGCGATCGTGCCGTGGGCGGCACCCTTGGCGACCGAGGAGACGTAGGCGCCGTGCCGGGTGGCGCCGGCGCAGGTCACCGGGGCAGCGACCGGCGCGACGGACGCTGCGCCCGGTACTGCGCCCGTCGCGCCGCCCGCGACCGAGGTGGCCGCCTCCTCGTTGATGATCTTTGGCGGATTCGGAGCGGTGACCGTCGTGGCCGACCCGGCGGACAGGACCGGGGTCGTTGCGGTGGTGGCCTGCAAGGCCACGGCGGAGCCGCCGACGGCGGCGGCCGCGACCGCCACGCCGACGAGCTTGGCCTTGACTGCAAGCAGGGTGAACAGGTCAGCCATCGCGAGATCTCCCTGACAGGTGTCGAGCGGGTCACCTGGGGGATCGCCAGACACTCACGCAGCGTTACACGGCGACAGCGGCCAGGTCCTCGAGCAGCTGGACGAAGGTGCGCACCGCCGCGCCGGTACCCCCGTGCGCGGTGTAGCCGTAGGCCTCGCCAGAGTTGTACGCCGGGCCGGCGATGTCCAGATGCGCCCAGCGCACGCCCTCGGTGACGAACTCCTGGAGGAACAACCCGGCGGTGAGCATGCCGCCTTCGCGGGGCCCGGTGTTGACGAGGTCGGCGACGTCGCTGTCGAGGCCCTTTTTCAACTCGGGCGGCAGCGGCATGCCCCACATCGACTCGCCGGCCCGGCCGGCGGCGTCGAGGATGTCGGCCCGCAGCTCGTCGTCGTTGCCCATGACCGCCGTCGTACGCGCGCCGAGGGCGACGAGTTGGGCCCCGGTGAGGGTCGCCACGTCGAGCAGGATGTCGGGCCGGTCGTCGCAGGCGCGGGACAGGGCGTCGGCGAGGATCAGCCGGCCCTCGGCGTCGGTGTTGGTGACCTCGACCCGGGTGCCGCCGCGCATCGTGAGCACGTCCGACGGCCGGATTGCGGCGCCGCTGGGCATGTTCTCAGCCATCGGCACCCAGGCCTCGACGTCGATGGCAAGCCCGAGTTGCGCGACCGCGGTCATCGTGGCGATGACGGCGGCGGCCCCGCCCATGTCCATCTTCATCTCCTCCATGCTCGCGGCGGGCTTGAGCGAGAGGCCGCCGGAGTCGAAGGTGATGCCTTTACCGACAAGGGCGACGGTTGTGGTCGCGCCCTTGCCACCCCGGTGCGACAGATGAACCAGCCGCGGTGGGTGCACCGAGCCCTGCCCGACGCCGAGGATCCCGCCGTACGCACCCTTGCTGAGGGCTTTCTCGTCGAGCACCTCGACGGTGAGGCCGGCCTCGGTGCCGGCCTGCTTGGCGAACGCAGCGAGCTCGGCCGGGTGCAGGTCCGATGGCGGCGTGTTGACCAGGTCGCGCACGAGATGCACTGCGGCGGCGACGATCTCGGCGCGGCGGAGGGCGGCGCGGGCGCCGGCGACCTTGGCCACGGGGGTGAGGAGCACGAGTTCGCGCACCGGCGCGAGGCGCCCCTCGGCGGAGACGGTCCGGTAGCGGTCGAAGGCGTAGGCGCCGAGCAGCCCGCCCTCGGCGACGGCCCGCAGCGCGACGAGATCGGTTGCTGGCAGGGCGATCGCCACCTTCGCCGTGCCGGCTAGCGCGCGCACCGCCGCGCCGGCTGCGCGCCGCAGCACCTCCCCGTCGTACGCCGGGACAGGGGGCCCCAGGCCGACCGCGACGACGACCGGTGCGGTGGTGGAGCCGAGCGTGGCGAGCCGGGTCACCTGCTCGGCCGAGCCGGTCGCGCCAAGCCCGCGCAGGGCCGGGAGCAGGCCCTTGCCGACGGCGTCCGCGACGGCCTCGGAACCCGGTGCGAGCGACAGCCCCTTCGGGCCCTGCACGACGCCGATCACGACGGCGTCGACCTTGACGGTGCTGGCGGGCGCACTGGACAGAGTCAGGGAGGCCACCGCCGGACAATACAGGCCAGACTCGGCCGCATGAGTGTGCGACGTTGGGTCGAGGACCGGCTGGAGATGCCGATGCGACATCTCGATGTCGCGGCGTGCGGGGTGGTGTCGCACCAGGTCCTCGAGGCCGAGATCGACCACCTGCGGGCCGAGGCTGTCCGCGGGGGCTACGTCGCCGAGCTCGAGGCTGCCCCCCGCATCGACGCGGGTCGCGCCGCGCTGGCCGCCATGGTGGGCCTGTCGGGCGGCGACGTGGCGTTCAGTGAAGGGGGCGGGGCAAGTTTCGCGGCGCTGCTGGACGCCTGGCCGCTGGCGCCACGTGCCCGGATCGGGACCGTCCCGAGTGAGTACGGCGGCAACGCGCGCGTCCTTGCCGACCGGGCCGGCCGCCGCGGCTGGCAGCTGATCTGGCTGGAGGTGGACGATCTCGGCCGGGTGCAGGGGGTCCCCGCCGGCCTCGACCTGGTGACGTTCCCGCAGGTCGCGAGCCAGCGGGGGGTCGCCCAGCCCGTCGCCGAGGTGCTCGCGAGCGGGGTCCCGCTGCTGCTGGACGTCGCCCAGTCCCTCGGCCAGACCGGCGTACCGGCCGGCGCTGCGGCCTATGTCGGCACGTCGCGCAAGTGGCTGTGCGGCCCCCGCGGCGTCGGCTTCGCCATGGTCGACCCGACCTGGCAGACCCGGCTGGCCGACCCGCCGACCCTGCAGGTCACGGCGTACGACGACGTCCGGCGGTTCGAGTCACCGGAGGCGCACATCGCCGGCCGGGTCGGGCTTGCCCGGGCCGCGCAGCAGTGGTCGCCGGCGCTGCTCCCGGCGGTGCAGGCGGCGGCCGCGGCGGCCCGGGTGCTCCTGCACGATGCCGGCGGGTGGCAGGTCGTCGAGCCGCTGGACGAGCCGACCGGGATCACCACCCTGCTGCCGCCGGACGGCGACGACGCCGTCGCGACCCGCGCCGCGCTGCTCGCCGACGGGTTCGTCACCAGTGCCGTGCCCGCGAGTCGGGCGCAGGACCTCACCGGCCCGGTGCTGCGGGTCTCGACCGCTGCCTGGGTCACGCCCGGGGACCTCGACCGGCTGGCCGCGGCGCTGTCCCGGCGTACGGCGTAGGTTCGCGGGTCGTGAGCGACCTCAGACACAGCCCGCTGCACGACCGGCACGTCGCCCTCGGGGCGAAGCTGGCCGACTTCGGCGGATGGGAGATGCCCATCGAATACCCCGGCGGCGGAGTGCTCAAGGAGCACCAGGCGGTCCGCGAGGCGGTCGGCGTCTTCGACGTCAGCCACCTCGGCAAAGGTGTCGTGCGCGGGGCGGGCGCCGTCGACTACGTCAACGCCCGGCTCACCAACGACCTGCGCCGGATCGGGGTCGGGCAGGCGCAGTACACGTTGTGCTGCGACCGCGAGACCGGCGGCGTGGTGGACGATCTCATCGCCTACGTCCGCAGCGAGGACGAGGTGTTCCTCATCCCGAACGCCGCCAACACCAGCGCCGTCGTGGGGCTGCTCGCCGCCGACGCGCCGGCCGGGATCACGGTCGAAGACCTGCACACGTCCCTCGCCGTGATCGCCGTGCAGGGTCCGAGGAGCCCCGAACTGCTCGCCCGGATGGGCCTGCCGACCGACGACGACTACATGCGCTTCACCCGGTCCGGGCCGATGGTGGTGTGCCGTACCGGCTACACCGGCGAGCGCGGCTACGAGCTGTTGCCGGCCTGGGACGAGGCGCCGGCCGTCTGGGACGCGGTGCTCGCTGCGGGCGCCGACCTCGGGGTGCTGCCCTGTGGGCTGGGCGCGCGGGACACGTTGCGCACCGAGATGGGTTATCCCCTGCACGGGCAGGACCTCTCGCTCGACATCACGCCGGTGCAGGCCCGGTCCGGCTGGGCGGTCGGCTGGGACAAGCCGGCGTTCTGGGGCCGGGAGGCGCTGCTGCTCGAGCGGGCCAGCGGTGCGGCCCGGTTGCTGTGGGGCCTCGAGTCGCTGGATCGGGGGATTCCGCGCTCGCACATGCAGGTCAGCGCCGGCGGGCGGGTGATCGGCGAGGTCACCAGCGGCACCTTCTCGCCCACGCGGCGGATCGGGATCGCCCTGGCGCTCCTCGAGCGCGGGACGGTCGTGGGCGACGAGGTCACCGTCGATGTCCGCGGGCGCACCAGCACCATGCGGGTTGTCAAGCCCCCCTTCGTGCCGAGCCACGTGCGATGAGCCGGGTGCTGCTGGTCGGGATGATGGGCACCGGCAAGACGACGGTCGGCCGGGCCCTGTCGGCCCGCACCGGCTGGCCCTACCTGGACAACGACGAGTTGCTCCAGCGGGCCTGCGGGCACACCGCACCCGAGCTGCTGGCGGCCGAGGGCGAGCCGGCCCTGCGGGCCGCGGAGTCTGCGGCGCTCACCCTCGTGCTCGGTCTGCCCGGCCCGTTCATTGCCGGTGTGGCAGGCGGTGTCGTCCTCGACCCGGCTGATCGTGCCCGGCTGGTCGAGAGCGATGCAACGATCATCTGGTTGCGGGCGAGCGTCGCGACCCTGGCCCGCCGGGTCGGCTCCGGCGCGGGCCGGTCCTGGCTCGGAGACGATCCTGCTGCCGCCCTCGCCCGCCTCGCGGCGACCCGGGACCCGCTCTACGCCGAGGTCGCCGGCCAGGTGGTCGACGTCGACACCGGCACCCCGGACGAGTTGGCCGCCCGCATCGACCTGCCGGCCTGACGGGAGCTACAACGGCAGGTCGCAGGCCATCACGACGAGCGACACCGTGGTCGCGGTCTCGACGACCGCACCGAGCACGTCGCCGGTCAGGCCGCCGAGCCGGCGCACCGCGTGCCGCCGGAGCAGCCGCGCCGCCAGCAGCGCGAGGGCCACCGCGAGGATCGGTCGGGCGCCGTCGACGAGGCCACCGGCGGTCAGCTCGTACGCCGCACCGGTGGCCGCCGCGACCAGCGCCCAACCGACCGGCACCCCGCGCCGGACCGTGCCGGCCACCAGCGCCCCGAGCCCGTCCGGCGCCGCGGCCGGGGTCGACCGGCAGGCCGCGGTCACCGCGATCCGCCCGACCACGACCGAGAGCACCGTCCCAACCGTGCCCCTGCCGCTCTGGACCGCACCGAGCAGCGCCCCCACCTGGACGAGTAGCACCAGCACGACGGCGGCCAGGCCGAGCGCCCCGACGTCCGGCTGCTTCATGACGGCCCGGGCCCGCTCGGCGGGCAGGTAGGAGCCGAGCCCGTCGGCGAGATCGCTGAGCCCGTCCAGGTGCAGCCCGCGGGTGAGCACTGCCAGCGTCGCGAGGGTCAGCGCGCAGGCCAGCAGCGGTGGGGTCCCGGCGGGGGTGAGGGCCTGGGCGGCGGCGAGGACCGCGGCAGCGATGAGCCCCAGGCCGAGCCCGACCACCGGCGCGAGGGCCATCGCGGCGCCGGCCGTACGCCGGTCGATCGACCGTGGCCCGCGTACCCGCGCCACGGTCAGGGTCGTCAGGGCCAGCCGCAGCCCGTCACCCACCGGCGGTCTCGATCCCGGCCCGCAGCAGCGCCCACGTCAGCTGCGGCCCGCCGGCGCTGACGCCGATGTCGAGCAGCGGCTCCAGACCGACGGCGCTGAAGGCGGCTCGGCCCGCCACCGCGGTGGCCCGCTCACCGGCCAGCCACCAGCGCGGCGCGGCGGGTGCGAGCCGGTGCGCCACGAGCGCGGCGGCCGCGACGAGGGTGCCGCCGCCGAGCACGACCGGGGTACGCCGGGCCGCGCAGCCCTCGAGCAGGCCGGTGAGCCGCCCGAGCAAGCCGTCGCCGACCAGCTGGGCCGGGTCGGCCAGATGTTGCCGGGCGGCAGCCAGCCCGGTCCGGATCCGGACGACCTGGGTCGCCCACTGCGCGGTCGGCGCGGTACCGAGCGCGGCAACCGGCTCGAGGTCGAGCAGCACCGCGATCGCGACGACGGCCTCGACCGGGTCGCCCTCGGCGTCGAGCAGGACCAGATCGACGCCGCTGTCGACCAGCGCATCGGCCTCCGCGCGGCCGGCCGCGAGCCCCGCACCGTCGCGCAGGTGCAGCGCCCGGACCTGCGCGGGGGCGACCGGGGGCCAGCCCAGCAGCCGCTCCAGCTCCTCACCCAGCCGGCCGAGGGCAGCCGGCCCGCCCACCGCCGCCGGGCCGGCAGTTGGCTCGCTCACCGCAGCCGCCTGGCCTGGCCGGCGACGACCTGGACGACCTCGTCCGCGGCCCCGGCGAGCGCCGTGTTGGCCCGGCCCAGCAGGTCGGCGAACAGCCGGCCGGCGAGCGTGCCCGGCACGACGCCGGAGCCGACCTCGGGGGAGACGAGGACCACGTTCGCCCGGGTCGTCCGCCAGGCGTCCAGCAGGTCGGCCAGGGCCTCATCGAAGGCGGCCCGCGCCGCGTACCGGTCGTCCCAGTGGGCCTCCAGGACCCGCACCAGCCACAGGCCGAGGTCATCGACGAGGACCGGGCCGCCCGCGCTGCGCAGCACCCCGGCGACGTCACCCGTCTCGACGGTGTGCCAGGCCGCGGGACGGCGTACGGCGTGGGCCTGGACCCGCTGCGCCCAGTCGTCGTCATCGGGTCGCGGGGGAGCGGTCGCGACGTAGGTCACCGCCCCGGTCAGGTGCTGCTCGGCCCAGGCCGACTTGCCCGAGCTCTGGCCGCCGAGCACCAGCACCCGCCGGCCGGGCCGGACCGTGTCGAGGACCTCGCCGTCTCGGCCGGCCCGCGCCCCAAGAGCGGCGAGCCGCCGGTCGAGCTCGTCCGGCGGCGGGTTGCCGTGCCCCAGGTGCACGGCGAGCACCTGCGTCGCCGCACCGACCGCCCCGACCGCGCGCAGCCGGTCCACCTGCGCCGGCCAGGTCGACAGGGTCAGGTGTGACGGGATCGGCGACCCTGCGAGCTCCAGCAGGACGACGTCGTAGGCCCGGTCCCGGGTCAGCTCGACGGTCGCCTCCGGCAGAACCCCGGTGTCGGTCGCGTAGAGCAACCGGCCACCGTCGGGCCCGGTCACGTCGTACAGCACCGCGCCGAGCGGATGCTCGGCGGCCAGAGCGACGAGGTCGTAGCCGGCGACCCGCACCCGCTCACCGGGCGTGATCGCGGTCGTGGTGACCCGGTTGTCGAGCCGATCGGCCGCCGTCAGCACCTGCGGCGGTGCAACGAGGGCCAGCGCGCCCCGGGGGCTCGCCCAGCCGCGCCACATCCAGACCGCGGGTGCGTGGTGGTCCTCGTGACCGTGGGTGATCAGCACCGCTTCGACGCTCGCGAGCGAGGCGCCCTGGCGGACCGCCGCCCGCGGACCGTCCGGGCCGAGGTCGATGAGCAGCCGGTCGTCGACGAGCACGCTGGTCTGGCCGCGGACGACCCCCTGCGCGGCCGCCGCGGCGCAGGACGCGCAGGCGCACCAGGGGTTCGGCCAGCCGTCGGCAGAGCCGGTACCGAGCAGCCTGATCTGCATGCCCCTAGCCTCTCGCAGATGAGCTGGCAGTGGCGGTACGAGGGACCCGATGGCGAGCCGGTGCAGGCCGCGGCCGACGCCCCCGAGCAGGAGGCCTTCCCGACCCAGGCCGACGCGGAGTCGTGGGTGGGTGAGGTCTGGCGCGAGCTCCGGGCGGCCGGGGTACACGCGGTGTCGCTGTACGAGCAGGATCGCAAGGCGTACGGCCCGATGGGCCTCGACCCCGCCTGACCTCGCCAGCGCGGGCAACCCCAGCGGTGCCCGCGCCGCGGCGTGCCCGTGCCCCCGGCCCCGGCCCTGGCGCGATCTTGACGATCTGGTCGCCCCGCTCGGCGTGTCCGCGACCACATCGTCAAGATCGGCCGGGAAGGGGGAAGGGGGAACCGGTCAAGATCGGCCCGGAAGGGGGCCCCGCCCGGGGGCCCCGCCCGGGGGGCAAGCCCCGCCCGGGTTACGGGCGGGTGGCTGGGGAGCCGCCCTTGGCGGGGTCGGTTTCGGTGACCCCACGCAGGATCTCGTCGACCTTGGTCTTGAGGTCGGGCTCGAGGGCTTTGGCGGCGGCATTGTCGCGAACCTGCTCCGGGCGGGAGGCCCCGATGATCGCCGAGGCGACGTTGGGGTTGCACAGCACCCAGCCGACGGCCAACTGGGCCATCGAGATGCCGGCCTCAGCCGCCAGCGGCCTGAGCTCCTGCACCTTGGTCAGCACCTCGTCCCGCAGCCAGTCCTTGATCATGCTGGCGCCACCGGTCTCGTCGGTGGCCCGCGAGCCCTCGGGCAGCGGCGCGCCCGGCGCATATTTGCCGGTGAGCACGCCCTGCGCGATCGGTGACCAGACGATCTGCGAGACGCCCTCGTCCTCGCACAGCGGCACGACCTCGCCCTCGATCACCCGCCACAGCGCGGAGTACTGCGGCTGGTTGCTGACGAGCTTGTCAAGGCCCAGGTCGTCGGCGATCTCCAGCGCCTGCTTGATCTCTGCGGCCCGCCACTCCGAGACCCCGACGTACATCACCTTGCCGGCCCGGACGAGGTCGTCGAATGCGCGCAACGTCTCCTCGAGCGGCGTCTCGTAGTCGAACCGGTGCGCCTGGTAGAGGTCGATGTGGTCGGTCTGCAGCCGCTGCAGCGAGGCGTTGCAGGATTCGATGATGTGCTTGCGCGACAGACCGCGCTCGTTCACGCCCCGACCGGTCGGCCAGTAGACCTTGGTGAACAGCTCGTAGGTCTCCCGCTTGACCCCTTTGAGGGCATCGCCGAGGACCGTCTCGGCCTTGGTCCCGGCGTACACATCGGCGGTGTCGAACGTCGTGATGCCGACGTCGAGCGCCTCCTTGACGCACGCGGTGGCCTGCTCGGCCTCCACTTGCGAGCCATGGGTCAGCCAGTTGCCGTAGCTGATCTCCGAGACCTTCAGACCGCTGCGCCCGAGGCGCCGGAACTCCATGGCACGACGCTACGTTCCAGCCGGCGCGCCGCAGCGACCGGCCCG
>JBKJOO010000009.1:0-4437 GCA_046595615.1 Mycobacteriales bacterium
TTGGCCGGTCGTTGTGGCACAGCCTGCCGGGGGTCGGCCGCGACGATCAGCGGGCGTTGGGTCGGCATCAGGCGTTGCAAGCTGCCAAGCAGCTGGTGCAGCCCTGGCTCGTGGTCGAGCAGCTGCTCGACAATCTGCATGACGGCCGTCCTGGATTGGCAGCCGGGACCGTCATCGGGGCAGCGTTGACCAGGAAGTTCGCGCCGATCGGGAAGGCCGGGGAGCCCCTGTTCGAGGGGCATCAATTCGCGCCGAACTATCTGCGTGGGTTGCCCGACCAGGCGCTGGTGATCCGCGACCATGCGCAGGCGTGGGCGCAGGCGCACGAGGCGAAGGCGTTCCAGGACTCGATCGCGGAATTGCGCGCGCAGGCGGCGGTAGATGGGCGCAGTGCCGTCCCGCCGGACTGGTTGGATCAGCCGCTGGACCTGCGTCAGCACGAGGCATCCGGTGGCCACACGGTGCTCAAGCACGTCGACGCCCGGATCGAACTCCTGCAATGGCGACTGCGGCTCGAAAAGAAGGCAGGGGAACGCAGCACCTTCGAGAGCGTTGCTGACGCAACTCGGCTCGTCTCCGAAAGCATGCAATTACGACGACAGAGCATCGACACCTGGCTCGCTACGACGAGCCCCAGGCTCACCCTCGACGTTCCGCTGGTCAATGCCCACGGGACCGTGCTCCACGCGAGCGGATCGGTGAAGCAGGGCACCAGGGTGACCATCGTCTTGATGCGTCATGCTGACGGTGGGGTCTTTGTGCAGACCGCGTATCTGGGGAGTGATTGAGCATATGCACACGGAGAGCTTTCGCAATCTGGTGTCCGCCTACCTACACCAAGATTGGGAAAGCGAGTTTGCCTCTGCCTACGAGGCGATGGAGGAGTTGGTCTCGCGAGGTGCGCGGGATGAGGTCGTCCTCATCGTCGAGGCAATCGACGAATTGATGGCATTGCCGTCCGAGGCAGAACGGCTGTCACTCCTGCCCAAAGAGGGACTCGTCGGATCCCCACAGGGATGGGTGGATGCGTGGTTGACGGCGGTTCGCCGTCGGGCGCTGCAGGCACTGTCGGGTGATCATTCCGAGCCGTTGGTGGACCCGGATGGTCTGGGTGACGAGCCGATGTATGACCTGGTGCCCCCGTGGTCGGGGGGTGTGTTGCAGGGGACCGACGCTGAGGCCGTCGCGATGCGGGTGCTGGCCGCGCACGCTCACTACCTGGCCGTGCTGGAGCGCGAAGGTGGCTCCCGAAGCGTCGTGATGCGCACGTACATTGGTGGCGACCGGACAGTCCATGATCGCGACAGCGATATGTTGCTGCCCGCCCCGGTCGGGTGCGTGGTGCAGCACTGGTTCCGGCCGCGGCTGCACGGCACGACGGTGTACGTCGAGCCCGAGCGTGAGCCGGCTCCGGTGGGGTTCCCGGCGCTGGAACTGTTCTTCAGCTCCTACCTCCGGCCAGGTTGGTGGGCGGTGTACGACAACCCGTTGGAGGGCGTGGCGCCATTTCGGCGCGAGCAGGGCCCGGCGCTGACCGCAGCCGCACTCAGCGAGCTCGCCGTGCTGCAGCAGACGGGCGACGAGCAGGATCGGCGGGTGCTGCTGCACCGGCTCGGGTCGTACTTCGTGCCGCGGCGCCCGGGCGAGACCGACGTGATGCTCGGTGCGTTGGCGACCTGGCTCAGCCAACCCGGCCTCGACCAGTAGCGCCGGGACGGAAGGGCGCCGCGTGGGCCAGCAGAGTGGACGTCGGACCGGCGGGGGACGGACCAGTGCCGCGCCGCATCGGCTCCTGCGGCCGATCTTGACGAGATTGTCGGCGACACGCCGCTGCGAGCGACAACACCGTCAAGATCGCCCATCGGAGGGGGGCGGGCGGACGGCAGGCCGTTCATCAACTGCCGGCACGACACCGGCCGGGACGAGAGGGATCATCGGCTGGGCCGCGGCCCGGGCTCGCCATCCGACCCGCCCTCCTGCCCCGACTCCGTGATCAACAGGTGATTGCTGCCACGACACGCGGGCGAGTCCTGCAGCGATGTCCTGTTGATCACCGGGGGCCCGGGCTGGCAGGCGTCGAGCAGCCTCGGCGACCGAACCCTGTCACTGGTCGGCGGACGCTCCGACCGCCTGCACCCCCGTCATCGCCCGGCTCCTCACTGGAAGGTCCAGCCGAAGGCTTGGCCTCGTGCCAGCGTCAGGTTCGACACGCCACCGGAAGGCGCCGATGGCCTTGCCACAACCGGTGGCCGGGCCTACTGTCCAGGACACAAGATCTGGTAGTTACACGGCTGTAGTTTTCCACATGCTGTGGAAGCGGTGGTCCACACCTGTGGACAATCCCCGAGCGCGAAGGTGGCCGAGCATGCGCTGTCCGTTCTGCCGGCACCCGGACTCGCGGGTGGTCGACAGCCGCGAGGTCGGCGCGGGTGACGCGATCCGCCGCCGCCGGTCATGCCCCGAGTGCAACCGGCGGTTCACGACTGTGGAGGAGACCAGTCTGGCGGTCGTCAAGCGCAGTGGCGTAACGGAGCCGTTCAGCCGGACCAAGGTCATCAGCGGGGTCCGGAAGGCCAGCCAGGGCCGCCCGGTCGACGAGGACGCACTGGCCCTGCTTGCCCAGCAGGTCGAGGAGGCGATCCGCGAGGGCGGGGCCGCCGAGGTGCCGGCGCACCAGGTCGGCCTAGCAATCCTCGCGCCGCTGCGCGACCTCGACGAAGTCGCCTACCTGCGTTTCGCGTCTGTCTACCGCTCGTTCGAGTCCCTTGCGGACTTCGAGGCAGAGATCACCGCGTTGCGGGCCAGCGCTTCCCGACCCTCCGAAGCCGAGACCGCCCGCCGGGCACGTGGGACCGACCCACGTGACTCGCCCAGCACCGCCGTACCGGATGCGCTCGTCCCGGCCGGTTGACCCGGCCACCGCACCACCCGCACCCCGGAGACGTCGTACGACGTCGCCCACCACGCAATGCCGTGCAGGCCACGGTTGTTGACCACAGCAGACGAGGAAGAGGACAGGCATGACGGAGACGGTGAACGGCGCGGCCGCCAAGCAGATGCGACGTGCGCAGCGGCTGACCATCGAACGGGTCTGGACGACCGCCGGGCAGCACCCCTATGACGGGGTGAGCTGGGAGCGCCGCGATGTCGTCATGACAAACTGGCGGGACGGTTCGGTCAACTTCGAGCAGCGGGGCGTGGAGTTCCCAGACTTCTGGTCGGTCAACGCCGCCAACATCGTCACCACCAAGTACTTCCGGGGCGCGGTCGGCCACGACAACCGCGAATGGTCGCTCAAGCAGCTCATCAACCGCGTCGTCGGCAAGTACGTCGCCGCCGGCGTCGACCATGACTACTTCGCCAGCCAGGCCGACGCCGAGGTCTTCGAGCACGAGTTGACCTGGATGCTGCTGCACCAGGTGTTCTCGTTCAACTCACCGGTCTGGTTCAACGTCGGGACGTCCAGCCCCCAACAAGTCTCGGCGTGTTTCATCCTCGCCGTCGACGACACGATGGACTCGATCCTGAACTGGTACCGCGAGGAGGGCCTGATCTTCAAGGGCGGCTCCGGCGCTGGCCTCAACCTGAGCCGCATCCGCTCCTCCAAGGAGCTGCTGTCCTCCGGCGGCACCGCGTCCGGCCCGGTCAGCTTCATGCGCGGCGCCGACGCGTCGGCCGGCACCATCAAGAGCGGTGGCGCGACCCGTCGCGCGGCCAAGATGGTCGTCCTCGACGTGGACCACCCCGACATCGAGGAGTTCGTCGACACCAAGGCGCGCGAGGAAGACAAGATCCGCGCGCTGCGCGACGCCGGCTTCGACATGGACCTGGGCGGCAAGGACATCGTGTCCGTGCAGTACCAAAACGCCAACAACTCCGTACGCGTCAACGACGAGTTCATGCGCGCTGTCGACAACGGCACCGAGTTTGGGCTGAAGGCCCGCGCGACCGGCGAGACGATCGAGACCGTCGACGCCCGCACGCTGTGGACCAAGATCGCGACCGCGGCCTGGGAGTGCGCCGACCCGGGCATCCAGTACGACGGCATGATCAACGACTGGCCCACCAGCCCCGAGACGGGCCGGATCACCGCGTCCAACCCGTGCAGCGAATACATGTCGCTGGACAACTCCTCGTGCAACCTGGCGAGCCTCAACCTGATGAAGTTCCTGCGCGAGGACGGCACGTTCGAGGCCAAGAAGTTCGCCAAGTCGGTCGAGCTGATCATCACCGCGATGGACATCTCCATCTGCTTCGCGGACTTCCCGACCGAGCCGATCGGCGTGACGACCCGCGCCTACCGCCAGCTCGGCATCGGCTACGCCAACCTCGGCGCGCTGCTCATGGCGACCGGCCACGCCTCCGACTCCGACGGCGGCCGTGCGCTCGCTGCCGCGATCACGTCGTTGATGACCGGTACGGCCTACAAGCGGTCGG
>JBKJOO010000039.1:0-8024 GCA_046595615.1 Mycobacteriales bacterium
GGCGCCTGCCCCGCCGGATCCGACGACCAACAGCGTGGCTCCGTGCGCTGCCTCGAGCAGCACCCGGCTGGCACGACCCTCCGCGACGGTCGTCGCTACGCGCACGGACGCGCTGGAGACAATCGCCGCGGCGGTGTCGGCGGCCTCCTTAAGAAGTCGCTGGGCGGACCGACGGAGCCCCTCCTCAACGGGGCTGGCGTCGAAGCCGATGTTCAGGCCGCCGGCGTAGCCATAGGTCAGCGGGCTGATGTCGTAGGCAGCAACAAGGTGCAGGACGCCCTTGCGCAGCTGCGCCTCTCGGGCCGCGAACCGCACGGCCCGTAGGGATGCAGCGGAGCCGTCAACCCCGACCACGATCCGCTGCTGGCCGTCGACGAGCTGCTCCGGCCGACCGACGTTAGACGGAAGGGACTTGGCTGTGGCCGGGGTCTTGGTCTCAGTCATGGACTCGAGAAGGGGCTGGGTCTGGGTCATGCGATCGGCCTTTCTGTGCTGGCGGTTCGTGGTCTGCAAGCCGGTGAGCGAACGCCTGTGGTGGTTGGGGCACGTCCTGCTCTGGCGGGTTACCTGCCGCTGGGCCCGGATCCGGCCGCCGCCCCTACGCCGAGCGGGCCTAGCACTGATCGACCGCGATCATGATGGCGTCTGCGGGGCTGGACCGGGCAGGGCCGCAAGGACGCCGGCGGCGGCGTGGGCGAGTGAGGCGCCCGCGTTGTCGGCTCTGCGCTGTAGCTCACTGCGGCCTTGGGTGGGGGCCCAGCCCTGATCGAGCAGCACACCGAGCGCACGGTTGATCGCGGCCCGGTCGCCGAGTTGCTCGGACAGAACCTGTTCTGCGGCTTCGGCCTGCGGTACCGGAGTGGGGCCTGCCAGGGTGATCCTGCTCGGGTCGATCCTCAGCACTGCGGTGAGGTCCGCGGCCAGGCGGGTGAGGGCGGCCGAGTCGGTGGCGAACACGGTCAGGACTGCCGGCTGTCGTGCCGGCCCCTTCGTGCTCGGAGGGGGCAGCTTGACGGTGAGGGCAGGTGCGTGCCATTGACGGGTGCTCTCGGAGGCGGCGATCGTCACCGAGTGGTTTTCGTGGTCGAAAGTGAGGCTGACCGCCACACACGACGGGCATGAGGCGCGGGCCAAATGCAGGATTGCGTCCAGCGACTCCACGATGTGGTCACCACCCCCAGGCAGGGTCTGCAGTAGGTCGGCCGCCAGCTGATGTCTCGCACGGTCCGGAACGCGATCGCGACCCTGCACGGCCATACGGTCCCCGGTCGGGTGGCTTTGGGTGACGTCCACGCCGTTGCGCCGTCCAGAGCGGCTCCGGGCTTGGTGCCGTCCGCGAGCCTGACTCAGCTCCTGGGGACCCGGCTGATCGGTGCGTCGCCCGTTGAAGACTGGGGGGCCTGGGGTGACGGTGAGACTTCTGGCCGCCGAGCAGGTCGTCAGCGACAGGACGCCGCTTCGCTGTGGCGTCATCCGGCCGTTGTCCGGAACGGCTGGCCGCTGGGGCCAGCCAACGCCAGCTCTCCGGTGACCACGGCGCCCTGGTCACGCAGAGCTGGTGCGTAGCGTCGGCCGTGGTGACCGCAGGGCATCAGCAGCGAGCCGCTGGGGAATTGGACCCGCACGGCAGCGGCCGCGGGGCAGCGATCGCACGGCCCGGCGATGGCCTCCTGCACGCCGGCCGGGTGGGCGGCGTCGAGGAGCTGTTCGAGCTTGCCGTCCACCGCGCTGCGGCCCCTGCGCCTAGCGCTGAACATCTAGTCGACCGTTCGCGCTCGCCGTCAGGTCGACGACCGGCGGCTGCTGCTGCTGCGTGGAAACAGCAGGCATGGCGCCCCCGGCGGCGGTCTCGCGGGCCAGGAACGCCCCGAGCTCGCCGATCGTGCTCATCAGCGGTGCTGGGAAGACGACGGTGGTGTTGTTGTCCACACCGATCTCCACCAGGCTCTGCAGGTTGCGCAGCTGCAGCGCCAGCGGGTGAGCGACCATGATGTCGGAGGCGACGCCCAGCGCTTCGGCGGCGAGGGACTCACCTTCGGCGTTGATGATCTTCGCGCGCTTCTCACGCTCAGCTTCGGCCTGGCGGGCCATCGCTCGTTTCATGCTGTCGGGCAGCTGAATGTCTTTAAGCTCGACCAGGGTGACCTGGACGCCCCACTCCTCGGTCGCGATGTCGAGGATCTTGCGAATGTCGGTGTTGATGCTGTCGGTCTCGGACAGGGTTTCGTCCAGCGTGTGCTGGCCGACCTCCTTACGCAGAGTGGTCTGGGCGATCTGGTCGATCGCGGCGTAGACATTTTCGATCGCCACGACGGCCTTGGTGGCGTCGACGATCCGGAAGTAGGCCACGGCCGAGACGTCAACGCTGACGTTGTCGCGGGTGATGATGCCCTGGGACTGGATCGGCATGGTGACGATCCGCAGCGACACCCGGTGCAGCACGTCGACCATCGGGATGATGAAGCGCATGCCGGGTTCGCGGACGCCGATCACTCGGCCGAAGCGGAACAGGACGCCCCGCTCGTACTGCTTGATAATCCGCATCGACATGGTCAGGCCGAGCAGCACGACGAGGCCGAGCACGACTAGGACGGTGAGCAGAGTGTTCATGAGTGCCTCTAAAGGCAGAGCACTGTGCTTGCCGGCGGTGAGCGGTCTCGCTCCCGGGAGGCGGCAGTGGGCGGCGCTCCCGTTCCAGGCTGGCTGACACTCAGCACCGCAACAGTGCGCCGCCGACTCGAGACTGTCAAGGGCAGTAATGTTCAAGTGAGATCTGCGCGGGACCCTGGCGTGCGATCGACACATCAGGAGCCTGCGTGCATGACGACGACGAATTAGCGGCGAGCCTGACCGGCCTGTCAGGGCTGTTGAGCGGCCACCGCTCCCTTGAGCAGGGTCTGGTCCGGGTGGCAGAGTTCGCGGTGCGCGCGATCCCGGGCGCTGACGGCGCCGGCCTGACGCTGCTGGAGGCGGACCGGCCCCAGACCGTCGTGGCGACCGATGGGTTTGTATCCGCAGTCGACGACATCCAGTACGGGCTCGGCGAGGGCCCGTGCGTCAGCGCCGTCACGCAGGGCCGGACCTTCGTGTCGGGCAACCTGGGCGGCGAGCCGCAATGGCCGCACTTCGGGCCGAGAGTGGGCCGGTTGGGGGTGCACAGCGCCCTATCACTCCCCTTGCTCCTGCCCGGTCAGGTCCTGGGTGCGCTGAACGTGTACGCCCACGGTCGGGACGTCTTCGACGAGCACGCCGTGGCGATGGGCGAAGCGTTTTCGCCGCAGGCCGCGGTCAGTGTCCACAACGCGCAGCTGCTGGATCAGGCCGAGCGCCTCGTCGCCCAGCTTCAGCAGGCCCTGCTGAGCCGGGCCGAGATTGACCAGGCCCTCGGCGTGATGATGAGCCGGACCGGTGCATCCGCCCAGGAAGCATTCGACAAGCTCCGCGTGATGAGCCAGAACCGGTCGCTCAAGCTCACCGAGGTCGCACGGGAAGTGGTCGGGCAAGCGGTCCGGCGGGCCAGGGCGCGACACACCGAGACGACCGCCGACTAACCGTCCGGCGATCTGGGTGCGTGAGGACCTGCGCTGAGCAGGCCGGGGCTGATGACTGACGCCACATTGACATGCCACCCGCGCTGGGTAGGGTTTTGATTGCTGAGAACCAGCTCGACCGGAACGGGGTCGCCGCATGTGTCGCGGCCCCATGAGCACCGCTCAGCGCCGGTCGCGACGGTGACGCTCCCGTAAAGGCACGTCCATGGCCGCGCCGAACCGCCCCTCCTCGACCCCACGTTTCGTACCGTGACGACCACCGCAATCGGGCACGTCCAGAATTGGCGGCGCGCGGCATTGGCCCATCAGTGCCGGTCCTGCAGGCGAGATTGGGCGCTGCGCCTTCAAGCCGACGCTAACGATTGGCTGATCTGTGCCGCCCCTGCGGCTCACCTCGCGCAGCACATCCCTCTGAGAAGACGCTTCGGGAAGCGATGGCAGGCGTCCCCGACGAGGCAGCCACATGACGATCGCGGAGCGACACGACAATGAGGCCACCGGAGCCGTTCGACCACACCCTTCGGTCCCGGCGTGGACGAGATGGACATCCGCCCAATCCTCGATGTCACCGCCCTCGAGCCGGCTTCGAAGTCAGCCTCGTCGAGCGGAACAACAAGCAGGTCCCGACATCGGGGCACGGTGACTGACCAGCCCCTGATCGACGTCCGTCGCGCACCATCACCGAAAAGGACCCTCGCATGACACAGAGCCAGATGTTCAACGCCACAGCTATGGAGCTGGAGTACCCCCTGTCCTTGGGCGTGTACGAGCGCTACGTCGTGGCACAGCAGGCGGTCGACTTCCTTGCCGATCAGGGCTTTCCAGTACAGAACCTGGAGATCGTCGGAACGGAGCTGCGGTCCATCGAACGCGTCACCGGGCGCCTGACCCGAAGCAAGATTGCTGCCGCGGGCACCCTGTCTGGGCTCTGGATCGGGCTGTTCGTCGGGATCGCTTTCAGCCTGTTCAGTGGCCAGAACCAGCTCGGGTTCCTGGTCACTACTCCGCTGCTGGGGGCTGCGTTCGGGCTGGCATGGAGTCAAATCGGCTACAGTACCGCTACCCGGCACGGCAACCGCGACTTCGCCTCGATCAGCCAGGTCGTCGCCACCAAATACGAAGTCCTCGTTGAACACAAGCAGGCCGCTAGCGCCCGCGAACTGCTCGCGACCATGCCCCGCGAGGTCGTCATCTGAGACGTCACACCGCTCAGCGTCAACACCGCGCGGTTGTCGTCTGTGCTCTGGCGTGGCTCGCCGGGGAGATGGGCTACGCAACATTCGGACGGTCGAACGACTCCAGGACGACGGTGCGCACTGGGCGACAGCACCAGGCGGCGCCGGGCGACGCCCTGACCATGCTGGCGCACAACCACTGCGTCGCGCTCTAGGTCCGGAGCGATGACGACCAGGGTGAACGATCGACCGCGAGTACCGACAAGGACACCGCCACCGGCTGCGCTCCAGTCGGCCGTCGTGGCACAGACCGCCTTCGGGCTCGCAGGTACGGGTTCCTCGCCATGGCGGAGTCCTGCGGACGAGCGTCCGCTTCGCCAAACCGACTGGCTGAGCCAGGCAGTCAGGCTTCCGCCGCTCCTCGCTCGGCTCTAGCCGACGTCGAGGAACCTCTTCGACGTACCCACGTCCTTGTGCGAGAGCATGTTCGGCGAATACAGATGTCAAGAACAGGAAGCACATCCCGCCATGCAGGGTCCAGGTCCTAATCGACCTCGGTGGCGGTGGGGTTGTGCCACGGTCCATTCGGGGCGATGAGGGCATCGGCTTGCGCGGGGCCCCAGCCTCCTGGCGGGTAGTGGTGCAGGGGGCTGGGGTCGCTCAGGAGCGGGTCGACGACAGCCCAGGCCGCCTCAACTGTGTCCTCGCGGGTGAACAGTGCGCCGTCGCCGGCGAGCGCGTCACCGAGAAGGCGTTCGTAGGGTTCCTCCTCGTTTGGGTCCCCGTTGAGGAGTAGGAGCTCACGTTGGTGCCCAATGAATTGTTCGCCGGAGCGCTTGACGCGGGCCGCGAGCGCAATTTCGGGATTAGGAGAAAGTCGGAAGCGCAGGTAATTAGTTCGGCCCTCCCCGGCTGAAACGTCATCGAACAGCTGTTGGGGTGGCCGCTTCAGCTCCACCAGCACCTCGGACGCCGTCGTGCTCAAGCGCTTTCCGGAACGCAGGTACCAGGGCACCCCTGCCCAGCGCCAGGCATCGATGAACAGGCGCAACGCGTAGAAGGTCTCCACATCCGAGTCCTTCGCGACCCCTGCTTCGTCGCGGTAGCCGTCGTACTGTCCCCGCACCACGTCCTCCGGCCCTGGTGGGCGCATGGCCTTGAAGACATTGAGCTTCTGGCTCTGTACGGCTCCGTAACCCTGGTAGGCGGGCGGTTCCATGGCGAGCAGTGACACAACTTGGAAGAGGTGGTTCTCGATCACGTCGCGTAGAGCACCGACCGTCTCGTAGAAGGCGCCTCGACCCTGTACCCCGAAGTCCTCGGCAAGGGTGATTTGCACGGAGGCGATGTGGTTGCGGTTCCAGATGGGTTCGAGGAAGGAGTTCGCGAAGCGGAAGTAGAGCAGGTTCATGATCTCCTCCTTCCCCAGGAAGTGATCAATACGGAAGATCGCCTCGGTGGGGAACTCCGAGCTCAGTACCTGGTTCAGCGCTTGTGCAGACGCGAGGTCGCGCCCGAACGGCTTCTCCACGATGACCCGGGCACCGTGGGTGAGTCCCGCACCGCGGAGGCCCTCAGTGACGACTGGGAACAGCTCGGGAGGGATGGCGAGATAGTGCGCTGGGCGGACGGCGCTGCCCAACTCCGTCCGAAGGCCATTGAACGTGTCCGGGTTGTGGTAATCGCCATCGACGTACTTCAGTAGGGACAGCAGCCGGGCTAGGGCTGTTTGGTCGTCCGCGCCACCGCTGGCCTGCGCCACACAGCCTTGCGCGTGCGCACGAAACTGGCTGAGGTCCCATCCAGAGTGGGCAACTCCGACCACGGGCACCGCCAATGTCCCGCGCTTCACCATGCGGTACAAGGCCGGGAAGATCTTCTTGCGGGCGAGGTCTCCTGTCGCGCCGAAGAACGCCAGCGCATCCGCATCCACTTGCCCAACGCCGACGTCACCCATGGACGCCTGGCTCCTGTAGCCGAGACGACCCAGGGCGCCTCATTGCTACCAACGCGGGCGTGGCGACATCACCTGAAGGGAATGGGCCGAGCACGGCGCTGCCAGCTTCGTTCGAGGAGTAGATCACCTGCTGGCCAGCACGGCCGGGACCGGTTCGACAACGTCGCTCGGCGTGCTGGGGATGTCAACTGTGGAGCGCTGGGGGGGTTGGTAGCGACGTAGGCGACTGGCGTTGCCGACCACGGACAGCGAGCTCAGTGCCATCGCGGCGGCAGCAATCATCGGCGACAGCCGCCAGCCGAATGCCGGGTAGAGCGCACCGGCGGCGATCGGGATGCCGACGCCGTTGTACACGAGGGCGAAGAACAGGTTCTGCCGGATGTTGCGCATCGTCGCGCGGCTCAGCGAGATGGCTGTGACCACCCCCGATAGGGCGCCGGAGATCAGGGTGATGTCTGAGGACTCGATCGCGACGTCGGTGCCCGTGCCGATGGCAAAACCGACGTCGGCGGCGGCCAGCGCGGGGGCATCGTTAATGCCGTCTCCGACCATCCCGACCCGGTGCCCCGCGGCTTGCAGTCGTTGCACCTCGGCGGCCTTGTGCTCGGGCAGGACCTCGGCCAGCACCTGATCGATGCCGACCTGCCGGGCGATCGCGGCGGCGGTGCGGGGGTTGTCACCGGTCAGCATATGCACCGACAGACCCATCGCCTGCAGGGCAGCCACCGCTGCGGGCGCTTCGGGCTTGAGGGTGTCGGCGACCGCGACGACCCCCGCGGCGGCTCCCTCGACCGCCACGAGAATGGCGGTCTTGCCCTCACCCGCCAGCCGGTCGGCGTCACCCTGAACGCCGCTGCAATCGATCTGGTTTTCGGTGAGCAGCCGTGCGGTGCCGACCAGGACGCGCTGACCGCCGATGCGTGCTCGCACCCCCCGTCCGGTGACTGACGAGAACTCCTCAACGCCCTCGAGTACCAGCTCACGCTGCTGGGCGGCCTTGACCAGTGCGCTGGCCAGCGGGTGCTCGGACCGGGACTCGGCCGCGGCAACCAGCGCGAGCAATTCAGACTCCGTGAACGGCGACCTGGCGACGATGTCGGTCAACCTGGGTGCGCCAACGGTGAGCGTGCCGGTCTTGTCGAGCACGATCGTGTCGAGCTTGTGCGCGGTCTCCAGCGCCGCCGCCGACCGGATGAGGATGCCCGCCTGAGCGCCCTTACCCGTCCCAACCATGATCGACATCGGTGTGGCGAGCCCGAGCGCGCAGGGGCAGGCGATGATCAGCACGGCGACCGCCGAGACCAGCGCCAGGGTGAACGCCGGTGCCGGCCCGGCGACGTA
>JBKJOO010000157.1:0-3159 GCA_046595615.1 Mycobacteriales bacterium
CCACGAAGACGCATGATGCCTGCTCGGCCGCGAAGCGGTAGATGCGCGTGCCGATCACGTGCTGGGAAGGAAAATGGTGGATGGGCCCAGACCTGGAGGTCGGAGCCCATCCCGTTGCGCTTGGTTGGTGCGCCGCCGGGGATTCGAAAAGGCGTGGCGTAAAGCATGGACGAGGGCTGAGCCAGGTCAGTGGTTCGCTGTGGCGCACTGGACCTCGAGCCTGGCGGCCGGCCAGGACTGCAGGTAGTCGGCATCCCGCCGGCCCAGATGGTTGCCGAGTGAAGAGAGGCCGATGTAGGCAGCTGCCATGACGCATGCGCCCCCGACGAACCAGAGCGAACTCGGCCCCGCCTTGCCCCACATCGCGACGGTTCCCAGCAGTCCCACGCCGGTGATCAGGCACCAGTTGCAGATGAAGATCAGGATGAAGACGCGGATAACGGGGTGCAGGCCGAGGGTGCCGACCAGTTGGCATCCGTCATCCGTGGGGAGTAGTTGGGCTCGAAGGATTGGCCTCCATGAGTTCCGAACGTTTGGGAGGCCGGCGGACAGTCTGATCCTGTCGGGGGTGACTCTTCCCCTGACGACGCGCTTGGATGTTCGATCACTGTTCCCCAGCCAGAGGGCTTCCCCGAACGCTGTGACCCCCTGTGAGAGAGGGCTAGAGCGGCAGCGTCGGCAGCAAGCGGTGACGCGAGCTCGACGCGCTGATCATGTGGGAGAACGAGTCGACCTGAAATCCACGACGTCATGCGGAAAGTGTCACGCATCGACCTCCAGGATGGTGATCGTTTGGGCAAAGAGCACCGTGAGCCGCTTTGTCACGAAGCAGACTTGCGAGCGGGCTTGCTGGTCGTCCGAGCACTCAAACGGTGTCTCGGAGTCCACGGCTATCCGTGTGTCTCGGGCGCGATTGTCACTCAGTGGGTCACTCGGAACCTGGCTCAGTGGGGGCGGCTGACGCACTCATTACGAGTTCGGGTCGTCCGCGCGACCCACGTTTGCAGGCTTGGCGGATAGGTTCGTCGACGCCCATGCAGTGACGGGCGCTGAGGGCTGCACCGAGTCGACCGGGGGCACCACGGGGGCACGGTTGAGCGTCCAGCTTGGGAAGTCGGCCGGCGCCCGCGTAGGGCGGCGTTTCACGCGCAGCCACGGGCCTGCTGCCGCCCCCTCAGACCCCTACTGCCGCGCTGCCTTGGGCACGTAGTGGGCAACGGCCGAGCCGCCTCAGATGACAGTCGTGCCGATACGGACCACGACCGTGGCGGGGGATCCGGCTCGCCCACATCTTGACTCTCCTTCCCGGCACGAGGACTGTGGAGACGCAGGGAACCGCACCACGAGGAGGTTCTCGTGAAGCGTGTCCGCTGATCGACTCCGACATGGGTGGCCGCGGCATCAGGTGGGCCTCAATCGGCTGAATGACCCCCTCAATCTGACACCATCGGCCCCACGCTCAGCCCATCCACGTCGAGCCATCGAGGGGAAGGTCATGCCGAGCAGCATCGACCTTGCCGCAGGTCCGGTACGTGAGCAGCACGCTGCCGCACACCCGCCCGCGGTCGCGGTCGACGCTCGTCTGCCGACTCACCATCCAAAATCGATGGGTCTGGAGGAGGTCCCGGTGGGCCGTCAAGCCGAAAACCCAGAAATGGCCGCCCATGGTGTCGGGCGTCCCGTGCTGTGAACGCCGTGTGACGTGAAGGAGGAAGAGATGTCCAGTCGATGGCGGTGCTGGGTGGGTTTGCACAAGTGGATCCGGAAGCTCACTCCCGACAACAAGCCTTATGACGCGTGCGTTCGCTGCGGCAAGGAGAACACCGCGGGAGAGGGACTACGTCCCGGCTCCCTGCCGTGGAACTTTTAGGAGCGGCTCGAGGTGGGCCCGCGGTGGGCCCGCGGTGGCTGGGTTCGGGTCGCGACCCCGAGGAATCGAGGCATGTCCTACCGGCGTTCCGTGGTGTCCGGCTCGGTGAGATCACGGTGCCGTTGATCGACCGCTTCCTGGTGGCGCTTCGTCGCTCGGTCGGTCGCTCGACGGCAAAGAGCTGCCGTTCCGTGCTCTCGGGTGTGCTCGGGCTGGCGGTCCGGTACGGCGTGCTCCGATCAAACCCGATCCGCGACGCGACACGACTTGAAGGGATGGCGGAAAGGAGTCCGCGCGCTCTGACCTCGGACGAGCGGCAAAGGTTATTCGCTGCGTTGGGTCCGACCTCGTCGCGCAGCGCCAGGACCCTGTGGACCTGACGCGATTCCTGCTCGCAACCGGCCAGCGAATCGGCGAGTGCTTGGCTGGCAACTGGTTGGACGTCGACCTGGACAACGGTCGATTGTTCGTCGACCACACGGTGATTCGGGTCAAGGGTCATGGCCTCCCGCGGAAGGGAACGAAGACCGCGTGTGGCGAGCGGACGCTCTTGCTGCCGTCGTGGGCGGTAGCGGATCTGAGGGGACGTCACGCTGTGGGTGTCCGCCTCGACTCCCCGGTGTTCCCAGACACGAGCGGTGGTCCGCGAGATCCCAGTAACACTCGGCGTCGCCTGCGGAAGGCTCTGGACCGGGCCGGGTTTGAGTGGGTGACGTCTCACAACTTCCGCAAGACGACGGCGACCCTGCTCGACCGATGCTGGACTGTCGGCTCGGCTCATCGCGGACCAGCTCGGGCACGCGCGACCGTCGTTGACGCAGGACGTGTGCATGGGCCGTAAGGCGGTGGACGCTCGTGCTGCTCAGGCACTGGAAGGGGCGCTGGATTTCTGACCGCTCGACGCGTTTTGTATGAGTGAAGAATGGGAGAGGCCCCGGCTCGGTCGCCGGGGCCTCTCTCGTGGTGCTTGGTTGGTGCGCCGCCAGGGATTCGAACCCCGAACCCAGTGATTAAGAGTCACTTGCTCTGCCATTGAGCTAGCGGCGCAACGAGGATCGAGGTTACTACAGCAGCACTCTCGTCATGAAATCGGTTCGACGCCGGGCTGTCGCCGGCGGCGGTGCTCGCGCAGGAGCAGTGCGACACCGGCCAGCAGGAGCACGCCACCGACGACGAGTCCGGGCAGGTGGTCGGGGTGTCCGAGCGATGTTGCCTGGGTCTGCGGAGTCTTGTAGGTCGGCGTCGCCTGGGGGACGGGGGCGGCCTGGACCGGCGCCGCGGTCACGGAC
>JBKJOO010000310.1:0-6656 GCA_046595615.1 Mycobacteriales bacterium
CGTGAGCAGCTGGCAACCGTCCTGGGCCGCGCCGACAAGGCCGGGCGCCCCAGGCGCTCCTCCCGGATCCGTGACGCCCTCAAGAAGCTCCCGAAGCGATGACCGTCCGTATCGCGACCTCGAACGTCTACGTCGAGCTCGACAACGCCGGCGCCGCCAAGGCCCTCGATCAGGTACTCGCCACCGACCCGCAGATCCTCGGACTGCAGGAGTGGTCCCGCAGCCGCCGCAAGATCCTGCGGAAGAAGGCCCGGGTGGTGCTCTTCCCGGCCACCGCCCGGCATCTGCGCAAACGGGGCTTGGCCCGGGCGTACCCGGCCGCCGGGATGGTGTTCGCCTACCCCGCCCTCGGTGGGCAGCCCGTCGGGGTCGACGCCGGGTACGGCGAGATCCTCTCCGCCCGCCGGATCCTGCTGGCCAAGCGGCGGGGCAAGGTGCGGGCGACCTACGGCACCGAGGTCCTGATCCGGGTCCACGCGACCGGGCAGCTGCGGCCCGTGCTGAACCTGCACCTCCTGGCCCACCACGACGACCCCGACCACGCCGCCGGCTGGGCCGAGGGCCGCCAGTCCGCGATCGACTGGGTCGAGTCCTGGGCCGGGTTCGACGCCCTGGTCATGGGCGACACGAACAAGGACCTGATGGACCTGCCGCCGTTGGTGTCGTGCTGGGTCGGGAACCGCCACCCCGGGACGCTGCACGGTCGATCGATCGACAACATCTACGCCCGCTCCAAGGCCGGCGCAGCACGCACGATCCGCACCCCCAGCGACCACGACGCCGCGGTCGCTGACTACCCCGAGGAGCCCTGAATGTTCACTCGCATCTTCTGGACCAAGGCCGCTGAGCGTGCCGTGAAGACCGCTGCACAGTCCGCGATCCTCGTGTTCGGTGCCGACCAGGTCAACGCGCTCAGCGCGTCGTGGGCCGACGTCGGCGGGTTCGCGGCCGGCGGGTTCGTCCTGTCGCTGCTCACGTCGATCGCGACGTCCGGCACGGGCCCGTCCGACGACCCAAGCGCCGTCTGAGCCCATGCAGTCGCCGCGGATCGAGTGGGCCCTCGGCATCGGCTACCTCGGCCTCATCGACTACCTACGCGACCGCGGCGAACCAGACGGAGACACCCTCTCCGAGGTCATCCGACACGTCTTCGCCGTCCACACACCCCGCGGCCGCGCCGCCTTCACCATCGCGCTCCTCGGCGGCACCGCCGTCATCCGGCGCCACATCTGCAAGGAGACCTGAGCCGTGGCCATCACCACCAAGACCGTGACAGGCAAGATCGTCATCCCCGGCACCGCGACCGGCATCCACACCACCGTGTCGGCCACGCCCATGACGACCGCCTCCGCGCTCACGTTCCCCACCGACGACACGATCTCGTGGGGGCCGGTCACCACGACAACGAACGCAGCGGGCGTCCTCACGCCGGGCCTCACCATCCCGACGAGCCAGGCCGAGACGGCGGTCATGTGGAAGGTCGTAGCGACCCCGATCGACAAGCGGCCGGGGTTGCCGAAGGCATGGACCTTGGGGTTCTACTCCGTCACCGGCACCGGCACCGTGGACCTCGCCGACCTCGTCGAGATTGACGTGACGGTGATCGATCCGGGGACGATCGTGTCGGTTCAGGCTCTGGTAACTGCTGCGGAGACTGCCCAGGCTGCCGCGGCTGGTTCAGCTACGGCCGCGGCCGGGTCTGCGACGTCGGCTTCGGGGTCGGCGTCGGCGGCGTCCACGTCCGCTACGGCGGCCGCGGGGTCGGCTACCTCGGCGTCCACGTCGGCGACCACGGCGACCACGAAGGCCGGTGAGGCATCGACGTCCGCCTCGACAGCCACGACCAAGGCGGGGGAAGCGGCCAGCTCCGCGAGCTCTGCGGCCGGATCGGCAACCGCTGCAGCGAGCTCGGCAACGGCCGCTGCTGGTTCTGCAACCTCCGCGGCGGGCTCGTCTACGTCAGCCGGGACCGCGAAGACCGGTGCTGAGACGGCGCGGGATGCTGCGATCGCTGCGAAGAACGCGGCCGAGGCTGTCCCGACCACGACCGAGGGTCTGATGACCTCCGTGCTCGGGTCTGGCGGCACGTTCGATGCAGAACTAAATGCCTCAATGGAGGCGGCCCTTCCCCCGGCCCTGGGGCGCGCCGCGTCGGAATCGTCGTCGGCCGCCGCGATCTCCCGCAACCCGGCCCTGGCGATACCTCGCCCCGGCGAACTGCTGAACGACGGACGCACCCGCAGCACCATCGTGGACGGCCAGGGCACACAGGTGTGGTCGCTGACGAACTGCACCAAGAGCAACGACACCTCCCGCATAATGGAGGGCTCCCAGTCGGTCAGGTTCACCACGGCGGGCGCGGTCACCATGACCGCCTCGCTCGACCCGGTGTTCCCGTCCCCGGCCGTCGACCCTCTCACCTTCCCGGCCGCCTCGCTCGTCGGCGTGCGGGTATTCGTGGAGGACCCGGCCAAGCTCACGACGTCGTCGATCGAGCTCTACTCCGACTCCGGCGCATCCGTGAAGTGGTCCCGCACCCTGACTGGCCTCAAGGCCGGGTGGAACCTCGTGCGCTGGCCTGCCGCCGAGAGCACCACCACCGGCTGGGGCTCGGTCTACCGCTTCCGGCTGGTCGCAACCACCAGTGCCGCGACCACGATCAACCTCGGTGCCCTGTGGGTCGAGTCGCCGCCCAAGGCCCGCATCGTCATCATCGCCGACCGCGGCTACAAGACGTTCGAGGACAGCGGGCTCCCCGACCTCCGCGCCCGTGGCATCCCCGTCGTGTGGGCGCTCGACCCGGCACTCAATGGGTCCAACGCGGGCACCAAGGCTGAGGCCATCAGCGATGCCGACGTTGCCACCTTCTACGCCGCCGGGGATGACATCTCGATCCACTCCTACGACGGCACCGCCACGGCCACCAAGACGGCCAAGGAGATCGTTGAGGACACCCTGCGCGCGGCACAGTGGATTCAGGATCGGGGCTACGACCGGGGCGGTTCCGTGCGGGCCGCGTGGGTCCAGAACACCGCAGCGAACGCCGCCGCCGCGAAGCCCTACTACACGGCCTACGCCACCCCGAGCAACGTCTCCTCCGAGACCTGCTGGCCCCCGCCCGACCGATGGAACATCCCCCGGACCGGGATGCACGCCCGCTCCACCGCGTTCGTCGACGCCATCTTCGCCAGCCTCCAAGTCACCCACGGCCTGTTCGTGGCCTACGTCCACGGCATCCACGTAGACGGCGCCACCGGCGGCGCGAACGACATGACGCCCACCGAGTGGGCCTACTTCCTCTCCAAGATCGACGCCGGGATCGCGGGCGGCTGGCTCGAGGGCACCTCGTTCTCCAAGCTCACCGCGCTCGAGTACATCGGCGGGTCGTCCGTCTCGTTCTCCGGGGTGTCGAACTCCGAGAAGATCACCCGCTACACGACCGCCCAGACCGACACGCCCCACGCCCTCGCGCCGGGCTGCAAGAGCGTGCTGCTGCGCGTCCAAGGTCCGGGCGGTCCGGGCGGCTCGGGTCGCCGTGGTGCTGCCGCGACGATCCGATGTGGCGGCGGCGGCGGCTCAGCGGGCGGGTACAGCGAGTGGGAGTGCCCCGTCTCCGACCTCCCCGCGACCCTGTACGTCACGGTCGGTGCGCTCGGCACTCCGGGTGCTTCGGTCGCCACGGATGACACCGGAGGCGCCGCCGGTACCAATGCGGCTGACTCGTTCGTGAAGACCTCGACCAGCACCAGTGCGATCGGCAACGTCCTCTGCTACGCCTTCGGTGGTCACGGCGGACAGGGCGGCACCGCGACGACCGGCACGGCTGGGACCGCGGCTGGTGGTCGTTGGCCCAGTGTCGCGGGCGGTGCGGGGTCCAGTACCGGCACGGCTGGTGTCGCCGGGTCCTCCTCCACGTCCGTACCCGGAGGTGCCGGTGGCGGCGGTGGACTCACGGCCGCCGACGTACAGTCCGCAGGCGGTGCCGGTGGCGCGGCGTCGGGCCGGTTCGGCTCATCCCCCGCCGCAGGAACCGCAGGCGGTGGCGCTGGCGCGGCGGGCGGCAACCCGCCCGGCCTCGGCAACGGCTCCGGCGGGGGCGGTGGCGGATCAAACGCCTCGGGCGCTGGCGGAATTGGCGGCGCGGGCGGCAACGGTGCAGGCGGTGGCGGTGGAGGTGCGTCCCCCAACGGCAACGCGTCCGGTGCCGGCGGTGCTGGTGGCCCCGGGTACGTCGAGATCGTCGAGAGGTTCTGACCCCGGCCGCCTGCCTGGCAAGGTCAGGCAGGCGGCCATCAGAACGAACACGCCCCGGTTGTCGGTGACATCGCCGGACACCAGTGCGTTCGCCACCCAGAACACGAGCAGCGCCAACAGGGGGACCGCGGTCGGGTCAATGCGGCCAGCACGGGCGGCGCGGACTGCTCCGGCGACCAAGACCCCGACCAAGACCCCAGCAGCAAGCCAACCAGCCTCGACCCAGACCTCGAGCACGATGTCGTGCGGGTACTTGTCAACTACGAGCTGACCACCGGACAGGCTCCCCCAACCGCTGCCCCAGAACTGGTGCTGAACGATGTCGTAGGACCGAGCCCACATGAACTCACGCTGGGACACGCTGGCGCCACGGTCTGAGGACAACGCCTGATTGATCCTCGACTGCGCCACCCCCGACGCCTGACCCCATGCCCACCACCCCGCGAGCCCGAGGCCAACACTCACCACAGCGGTGCGCAACGGGCGGCGACCGAAGGCAGCAAGGAGCACGATCACCGCAGCCACCCCAGCGGCAGCAAGTGGCCCACGCGAGCCCGTCGCCACCATGAGAGCACTCAAGGTGGCCGCGCCAACTAGTCCCGCAGCCGTGTTGAGTTGACGGGTCGCCACCCAGGCGACCAGGACGACGACAGCCGCACCCGCCATGCGCCCCGTTGCGCTCGTCGTCGCACCCTCGGCCGACAGCCGCCCAAGGGCCACGTCAGTAGATGGGGCGTACCGACTGATCATCAAGGCGAGCACCCCGACGCCAATGGTCCCCTGCAAGAACCGGACGCGGCGCTCACTGCTATGTAGAAGCAACGTTGTCGCGAAGACAACGGCGACCGTCACAACGAGGTTGCGCACCTTGACGTCCCGGTAGTCCGAGTCAAGGCCAGCGAACAGCCCCAGCACCAAGATCGCACCCACTGCCAGCGTCGGCGCAACCGAAAGATGGCCGTTGCGCAGGCACCAGAGGAGACGATTCCCGGCCGCGAGACCGATGGCCGCCAGAAGCAACAGCACCAGGTCTATCGGTAGCCGATCGAATGGTGGGGCCGTGTGGAGTGCCCCACCGCTCAGCAGTACCGCGAGAAGCACAGGCGTCACACCCTCGCCGCGCAGAGTCACCGACCGTCCGCGCGCGTGCATGAGAGCGAGCACCGCCCACACTCCGGCCGCGATGAATGCGCCAACGAGGAGAAACCAGTGCATGGGTCAGGATCGTAGACCTCGCACGGGCCAGCACCACCCTTTGCCGGTTAAGACCTGCTCACCCAGCACGCGAACTCGCCCCGTCGACACCCCGCCCCCACCACCGACACAAGGAGATTCCGTGATGCCCACTGTCACCGCTGCCGCGAGCGCGGCCTCAGCCATCAACACCGCCGACATCAGAGCATGGGCCGCGAACGCCGCTAGTGCGGGTCCTGCGGCACAACCTGAACTATCTGCCAGAACGGCACCTGCGCAGGGTTCACCCACAGAGTCGCCGCGTCGAGCTGGTCAGTCGGCACCCACCGCACCGACGCACTTCGTCCGTGCTCTTGCGCTTCCGCGAGGCGCTCGCCGACTTCTGTGGGGTCTTCTTCCTCGGCCAGCATCCACGAGGAGGGGTAGTGCCCGAGCGTCAGATACCAAGCCATAGCGCCGCAGCCTAGACCCAGCACGCCCCGATCCGCGCCCCGTCAGCCCCGTCGTCGCCCTCGTGGTGGCGGCGGGGCGTTTGGTGTTTGGGGGTGGGTCAGACGTCCCACGTCATGCCGCAGTTCGAGCACGCCAGCTCGCGGGTCGTTTCCTTGCGGGACAGGCCAGTGGCGAACATCGACACCCCGCCAGTCAGGATCGCGCCCGTCGCCTTCCCGCCACTGACCCCCTTCTTCCGCTGGACCGCACGAGCCGTCACCCCGCCACGCTCGCCACAGTGAGGGCACATGATCCGCGCCTGCTGCTCGGCTTCCTTCTCACGACGCGCGACGGCCGCCGGACTGTTGCTCGCGCGGTACATGGCGAACGCGACGAAGACGAAGATGGCGATGACCAGGAAGGTGTTCATGAGCGGAGCGTAGGCGTGGGCGTCGCCGTGGCGCTAGGAGTTGGGGAAGTCGCGCGCCTCCACACGCTCCCGCACGGGGGTACGCGGTACCCTGACGGCGCCGCCGCCGTTCCTCTACTTTCCACTAGGCGCAACTTGTCGCATCCCTCATCCGCATATGTGCAGGTCAAACGGCAAGGCGTAACGTATTCAAGTCCCGTTACTCACCCACAAAGAAACCGCAGGTCACGCCGAAGATTGGCGGGCCTGCGGTTTTTGTATGTCCCCACGGCGTACCCTGAATGCGTGAGGAAGCCCAGCGAGCATCGCGCACAGGACGGTTCCGTGACGTGGAAAGTCCGCTACC
>JBKJOO010000359.1:0-16507 GCA_046595615.1 Mycobacteriales bacterium
ACCTGCAGCGCTCCGGTGACCCAGGACGAGAACGCACCGCCGTCGAGCCGCTTGACCGCCACCCGAAGCGGCCCGGCCACGGCACTCGAACAGACCGAGTAGGTGCGCCGCAGGTCCTGTCCGTCGATCATCCGGCGCAGCGTGAGGTGCTGACCCGGCGTGAAGCGGTAGGTCTGCTCGAGATCGGCTGGTACCTCGAAGGTCACCGCCACCGCGTCCACCGTCAGCCGGTCGACCGAGGCGACCCGCAAGAGCGAGAAGCCCGGAGCAACAGGCACTCAGTGGTCCTTGAACCAGTCGAAGGGCTCGCGGCACACCCGGCACCGCCACAGCGCCTTGCAAGAGGTCGAGGAGAAGCGGGTGAGTTCCTCGGTGTCGGTCGCCCCGCAGTGCGGGCAGTCGATGACCGGCCGCCGGCCCAGCGTCACCGGCACTGGACCGCCGGCCGTGCGGGTCGGCGGCGCGATGCCGTGCTCGCGCAGCCGCGCGCGACCGGTCTCGGTCATCCAGTCGGTCGTCCAGGCCGGCGCGAGCACGGTGCGCACCGTCACGTCGTACCAGCCGTGTGCGGCCAGTGCAGCGTCGATGTCGGCCCGGATCTCCTGCATCGCAGGGCATCCGGAGTACGTCGGGGTGATGGTCACCGTGATGGACCCGCCGTCGACCTCGACGCCGCGCAGGATCCCCAGGTCCTCGATGGTGATGACCGGGATCTCGGGATCGGTGACGGCGGCCAGGACCGCGCGGACCTCGGCGGTGCTGGTCACCAGCTCGCCCCCGGGTGGGACCGGTGCAGATGCTGCAGCTCGGCGAGCAGGAATCCGAAGCCGGTGGTGTGCTCGCCGCGCCGTCCACCGGTCGGTCGCCAGGCCGTCTGGGGCATCGTGAGCGTGGCCTCCTCGAGGACCCCCTCGATCGTTGCCCGCCACTGCGGTTCGAGCAGGTCGGGGTCGGCAGCGACACCGCGCGCCACAAGGCGGTCCAGCAGCGGGTCTCGCTCGAACAACTCGAAGGCGTAGGGCCACACCTCGTCGAGCCCGGCCTGCACCCGGCGGTGCGATTCCGTTGTCCCGTCACCGAGCCGGACGACCCAGCTCCGCGCATGGTCGAGGTGATAGGCCGATTCCTTGACCGCCTTGCCGGCCACCCCGGCCAGCACCTCGTCGGCGGACGTCGACAGCGCCGCCCAGAGTGGCAGCTGGTAGGCGCTGACGAGCAGCTGCCGGGCCATCGTCCGCCCGAAGTCGCCACCGTCGAGCTCGACGAGCTGGCAGTTGGTGAACTCCGGCTCGTGCCGCAGGAACGCCAGGGCGTCCTCGTCGCGACCCCGGCCCTCGAGCTCCCCGGCCCGCGTCAGCAGGGTGCGGGCCGCGCCGAGCAGGTCGAGCGCGATGTTGAGCAGCGCAACGTCCTCCTCGAGCTGCGGGGAGTGCGCCGCCCACTCGCACAGCCGCTGGCCCAGCACCAGCGCGTCGTCACCGAGCCGGAGCGCGTAGGCAGCGACATCGTGATCGACAAGCGTCTCGGTCACAGGTGGGTCAGCCCCTCCGGGACGTCGTAAAAGGTCGGATGGCGGTAGGCCTTGTCGCCGGCGGGGTCGAAGAAGGCGTCCTTCTCCTCCGGGCTGCTCGCGACCACCTCGGCCGCGGGGATGACCCAGATGCTGACGCCCTCCTGCCGCCGGGTGTAGACGTCGCGGGCGTTGCGCAGGGCCATGTGCGCGTCAGGGGCGTGCAGGCTGCCGACGTGGGTGTGGGCGAGCCCGCGCTTGGGCCGCACGAACACCTCCCACAACGGCTCCGAGCTCATGCTGCCCGCCGGACCAGCTGTTTCCGGGCGTACGCCTGCGCGGCCTCGCGCACCCAGGCGCCCTCGTCGTGGGCAGCGACCCGGGTGGCGAGGCGCTCGCGGTTGCAGGGGCCGTCGCCACGCATCACGGCGAAGAACTCCGCCCAGTCCAGCTCGCCGAACCGGTAGTGCCCGCCGTCCAGGGCCAGCTCGGGATCGGGGATGATCAGGCCGAGATGCTCGGCCTGCGGGACGGTCGCGTCGACGAAGCGCTGCCGCAGCTCGTCGTTGGAGAAGCGCTTGATGCCCCAGGCCATCGACTGGGCACTGTTGGGGCTCTCGGTGTCGCTGGGCCCGAACATCATCAGCGCCGGCCACCACCAGCGGTCGAGGGCCGCCTGGGCCATCCGGCGCTGCTCAGGGGTACCGCCCGCGAGCACGGTCATCGCCTCGAAACCTTGCCGCTGGTGGAAGCTCTCCTCCTTGCAGACCCGGGTCATCGCCCGGGCGTAGGGGCCGTACGAGCAGCGGGTGAGGGGGACCTGGTTGACGATCGCGGCCCCGTCGACGAGCCAGCCGATCGCGGCGACGTCGGCCCAGCTGGTGGTGGGGTAGTTGAAGATCGTCGAGTACTTCTGCTTGCCCGCGTGCAGCAGGTCGAGCAGCTCGGCGCGGTCGACGGCGAGGGTCTCGGCGGCGCTGTAGAGATAGAGCCCATGGCCGGCCTCGTCCTGGACCTTGGCCACCAGGATGCACTTGCGCCGCAATGACGGTGCGCGGGTGATCCACGCGCCTTCAGGCTGCATGCCGATGATCTCCGAGTGGGCGTGCTGGGCGATCTGCCGGATCAGGGTGCGCCGGTAGCCCGCCGGCATCCAGTCCCGGGGCTCGACCCGGCCGTCGGCGTCGATCCGCTCCTGGAACGTCTGCTCTTCGGACATCACAGCGGCCTCCCTAATCCCGAACGGTTGGTCGAATACTGCGCCGGGTGGTGCCCGCTGTCAAGGTCGGGCCGCTAGCGTCGGGGGGTGACCGAGACCTCGCCGTCGGCCCGTCGGCCGGGCCGGCCAGCCCGGTTCACCCCGGACGAGCTGCTCGCGGTGGTCGCCCGGGAGTTCCTCGCCCGTGGCTACGACGCCACCAGCATGGACGACCTCGGCCGGGCCACCGGCCTGACCAAGTCGACCTTCTACCACCACGTCGCAGGCAAAGAGGAGCTGCTCCGGCTCGCGGTGGCCCGAGCCGTCGACGCACTGTTCGCCGTACTCGACGAGCCCGCAAGCAGCAGTGGTCAGGCCGTCGACCGGCTCGAGCACGTGCTTCGGCGCAGCGCTGACGTGCTCGTCGAGCTGCTGCCCTACGTCACGCTGCTGCTGCGGGTACGCGGCAACACCGAGGCCGAGCGGTGGGCACTGTCCAGGCGGCGGGAGTTCGACACCCGGCTCAGCGCGCTCGTGCAGGCGGCCATCGACGAGGGCGACGTCCGCGGCGACCTCGATCCGCGGCTGGTGACGCGGCTGCTGTTCGGCATGGTCAACAGCCTCGTCGAGTGGTACCGCCCCGGCGTCCACGACGTGTCCGAGGTGGCGGACGCCCTGGTGGCGCTGGCCTTCAGCGGCCTCCGCCGCCTGCCGACGTGAGCCCACTTCCCCCACCGCCGCCGGCGCTCCCTCCTCCACCGCCGCCGGCGCTCCCGCCTCCACCGCCGCCGATCATGGACTTTCTGCCGTCCGGCCGAGCGTGAGAGGGCAGCACAAACTCCATGATCGGCGCAGAAGGGGGTGGCGATGAGGAACGTGCGCCTACTTCCCCCATCCCCTTGACACTTTTTGGGATGAGATGACCGCTTCGGATCCGTCGTACGACGGGGGACGTGGTCGGTCGAGTCCTGCAGCCCCCTCATGGCTGCCGATCTTGACGTTCTGGCCGCCTGTCTCGGCGTGTCGCCGACCACATCGTCAAGATCGCCGCGGGGGAGGGATCGCTTCAGGGGGAGGGATCGCCGCGGGGCCTTTCGAGGCGGGCCGCGAAGCCCCCGGCTGCCGGCGCACGTACGACGGGAGCGGGCCCGGTCCGCAGCAGCTGACCATCGCCGCGGACGGCGATCAGCCGCGCAGGTCCAGCACCCGCTGCGCCTTACCCTGGGACCGCTCGAGCACCCCTGGTTCGACGACGTCGCAGGTCGCCGTCACGCCGATCTGCTGCTTCACCAGGTGCGCCAGCGCGAGCCCGAGCTCGGCCCGGTCCTGCGCCGAACGCCCCGCCCGGGACTCCACCCGCACGGTCAACTCGTCGAGCCGGCGGGGCCGGGTCAGCACCAGCTGGTAGTGCGGCGCCAGCCCGTCCACCCGCAGGAGCAGCTCCTCCACCTGCGACGGGAAGACGTTGACGCCACGCAGGATGATCATGTCGTCGGATCGCCCGGTGACCTTCTCCATCCGGCGCATCGTCCGGGCGGTCCCTGGCAGCAGCCGGGTCAGGTCGCGGGTCCGGTACCGCACGACCGGCATTGCTTCCTTGGTCAGCGAGGTCAGCACCAGCTCGCCGTGCTCGCCGTCCGGCAGCACCTCGCCCGACAGTGGATCGACGATCTCCGGATAGAAGTGGTCCTCCCAGATGTGCAGGCCGTCCTTGGTCTCGACGCACTCCATCGCGACACCCGGCCCCATCACCTCCGACAGCCCGTAGATGTCGACGGCATGCATGTCGGTGCGCCCCTGCACCTCCAGGCGCATGTCCTCGGTCCAGGGTTCGGCGCCGAAGATGCCGACCTTCAGCGACGTCGACCTCGGGTCGACGCCCTGCCGCTCCAACTCGTCGATGATCGCCAGGACGTACGACGGGGTGACCATGATGACGTCCGGTTGGAAGTCCCGGATCAGCCGGACCTGCCGCTCGGTCATGCCACCCGAGACCGGCACGACGGTGCAGCCCAGCCGCTCGGCGCCGTAGTGCGCCCCGAGCCCGCCGGTGAACAGCCCGTAGCCGTAGGCGATGTGCACCAGGTCGCCAGGCCGCGCGCCGCCGGCCCGCATCGACCTGGCCATCACGTCGGCCCAGGTGGAGATGTCGCGGGCGGTGTAGCCGACGACGGTGGGCTGTCCCGTCGTACCGCTGGAGGCGTGGATGCGGGCGACCTGGCGGCGGGGGACGGCGAACATCCCGAACGGGTAGCCGGCGCGCAGGTCGGCCTTGGTGGTGAACGGGAAGTGCCGCAGGTCGGTGAGTTCGCGCAGATCGGCCGGCCCGATCCCGGCCAGGTCGAACGCGGCCCGGTAGTGCGGGACGTTGTCGTAGGCGTGCTGCAGGCTCCAGCGCATCCGCTCGAGTTGTACCGCGGCGAGCACCTCGCGGTCCGCGAGCTCGATCGGTTCGAGCGTCGCCGGGTCCGGCATGAGGTCCTGCACGGCTGCTCCTAGCCTCGGACGATGTTCACCCACCCTGTCAGCGTCCGCTACCTCGAGGTCGACGGCCAGGGCGTCGTGTTCAACATGTGGTACCTCGCCTACACCGATGACGCGATGACGGCGTTCCTGGCCCACCGCGGGCTGCCCTATCCGCAGCTGATCGCCAGCGGCCTCGACACCCAGGTGGTTAGCAGCCAGCTCACCTGGACCGCCGGCGTGGGCTGGGGCGACAACGTCACCGTCGCGGTCAGCGTCGCAGCCTGGGGCAGGACGAGCTTCACCCTGGACTTCGAGGTACGCCGGGACGGCTCGCCGACCTGCTGGATCCGTACGGTCTACGTGGTCGTGGCGACCGATGGCAGCGGCAAACGACCGGTGCCCGACGACCTGCGGGCCGCCCTCGGTGAGCCGGCCCCGCTGTTCCCGCAGCGGCCCTAGCTGCCCCGGGAAACCTCGATCATCGTCTCGCGGTCGACGACCTTGATCCGGGCGCGGTCGTGCGGCTCGCCGAGCACCCGCTCGTGCGCGTCGAGGCGGTGCCAGCCGTCCCAGGTGGTGAAGCGGACGCCGCGTTGCTCGAGGAACTCCGTGACGGCCTCGGGCGTCGGCTCCGGCGCAGGCACCAGGGTGGACAGGTCGTCTAGCAGGCTGCCGACGGTCTCGATCGCGTCGCCCTTGGTGTGCCCGATCAGGCCGACCGGCCCGCGCTTGACCCAGCCGTTGACGTAGACGCCGGGCAGCGGGGCGCCGTCGATGTCGATCACCCGGCCGGCAGCGTGCGGCACCACGTGGTGGCGCGGATCCCACGGCAGGCCCGGCAGCTCGGTGGACCGGTAACCGACGCAGCGGTAGACCGCCTGCACCGGCCAGTCGGTGAGCTCGCCGGTGCCCTTGACGTTGCCGTCTCCGGTCAGTTCGGTGCGCTCGGTGCGCAGCCCCTCGACTGCGCCGTCTCCGAGCACCTCGACCGGGCTCTCGAAGAAGTGCAGGTGCAGCCGGCGCGGCCGGTCACCGACGTCGCGCATGGCGTAGCGCTCGAGCTCGCGCACCACCAGGCGGGTCTGGTTGTCGGCGTTGATGGCGGCGATACTGCCGTCGTCGTACTCGATGTCGCGTGGGTCGACGATGACCTCGACGTTGGGCGAATGGTCGAGCTCGCGCAACTCGAGTGGGGTGAACTTGGCCTGCGCCGGGCCGCGGCGGGCGAAGACGTGTACCTCCTCGACCGGTGAGGCCTTGAGGCCCTCGTAGACGTTGTCGGGGATCTCGGTGACCAGCAGCTCGTCGGCGGTCTTGGACAGCATCCGGGACACGTCCAGCGCCACGTTGCCGGCGCCGATGATAGCGATCGAGCGAGCCTCGAGCGGCCAGGTGCGCGGCACGTCCGGATGGCCGTCGAACCAGGACACGAAATCGGCGCCACCGACGCTGCCGGGCAGGTCGATGCCCGGGATGTCGAGGTCGCGGTCCTTCTCGGCGCCGGTGGTGAAGACGACCGCGTCGAAGTAGCGCCGCAGGTCCTCGAGTTTGACATCGACGCCGTACTCGACGTTGCCGAGCAGCCGCACCTGCGGCTTGTCCAGCACCTGGTTCAGGGCGGTCACGATGCCCTTGATGCGCGGGTGGTCCGGCGCCACGCCGTAGCGGATCAGACCGAACGGCGCGGGCTGGCGTTCGAACAGGTCGATCGACACGTCCGTGCCCGATTTCATCAGCACGTCCGCGACGTAGATGCCCGCCGGTCCGGCCCCGATCACCGCGACCCGCAGGGCCCGGCCTTGGATCGTGTCCACGCCCGTCACACCGTCTCCTCGACTCCGGGGCAGCGTGCCTGCCTCCCCCGCACAACGCCCGCCTACGCGATCAGTGTTCCAGGCCGGCCAGTGAGGCACCTCTCACGCCGGGATGCTCAGCTCGGCCCAGGTCCGCTTGCCGATCGGATCCGGCTCGACCCCCCAGCGCACGCTCAGCACGCTCACCAGCCACATCCCCCGGCCGGACTCCGCCTCGTCCGGCGGCCGGCGGACCTTGGGTCGGCCGGGGCTGTTGTCAGCCAGCTCGATCCGGAGCCGACGGGTGCTCAGCCGCAGCCGCAGGATCATCATGCCGGTCGCGCCGTGCCGGACGGCGTTGGCACTGAGCTCGCTGATCACCAGGACCGCCGACTCGCACACCTCACCGAGCTGCCAGGCCCGGCACAGCAGCCGCACGACCCCGCGGGCCACCCGGACAGCGCCGGGGTGCACCTCGAAGCGGCGCTCGACGCACAGCAGGTCATTCCCGACGGCGACTTCTCCGGCGGGCCGGCCGGCCCTGCGCTCCATCACCATGGCGTGGCTATGCCCGGTCCCTTCCCGCCTGCACCGTTGCATGTCCGTGCCTCGGGGCAACCCCGCGAGCAGCCGGTACGACGGGTCCGGCCGCGCCGGGGCCGATCTGTCGGACCCGGCTGGTAGGACTGCCGCATGCCCATCAGCCAACCCGCCCCCACGATCCAAGCCCATCCACCTGACCGGCAGCGGGCCAGGGTCTACGCCGCTGAGCAGGCCTGGGCGCTGCGGCTGGATGCCGCCCGGCTCGGGGCCCGCCGGGCCGAGGTGGCCGGGAGCAGCATCGTGCTGCCCGTCGAGCTGCGCTTCGGCTCGCTCGACGCCGCCGCCCGGTATGCCGATGACCTGCTGACCCGGTGGGAGGTCCCACCGGTCGTCGTGCGGGCCCGGCGCGGGCAGAGCAGGGCGCATTGGGAATCGCCCGGCACGATCGCGCTGCCATGGCCGGAGCGGGGCGAGACCTGGGCCATGCGCGAGGCCGTCGTGCTGCACGAACTCGCGCACCACCTGGCCTTCCACCTCGACGACGAGCAGGGGCACGGGCCGGCGTTCCCGGCCCGGCTGCTCGAGCTGGTCGACGCGGCGCTCGGCGAACAGGCGGCGTTTGTGCTGGGCGTCGACTACGCCGAGCACCAGGTGGCGGTCTCCCTTGGCTGACGAGCGGGTCCTGGACCGGATCGGCAAGCTCCTGGCGCAGGCCGAGGGCACCGACAACGAGCACGAGGCGGACGCCTTCGTCACCCGCGCCCAGGAGCTGGCCACGTCGTACGCCGTGGATCTGGAGCAGGCGCGGGCCCGGCAGACGGCCCGGCGCGGTCGAGCGGGCGCCGCCGACAGCTTCGAGCAACGCACCGTGACGGTGGGCGAGCGGGCCAAGCGCGGCAACCGCCAGCTGGTGCTGCTGTATGTCATCGTGGCCCGCGCCAACGAGGTGATGGTCAACGTGGCGCACGACAGCACCTTCGTCGTGGGGTTCGGCTACCCAGCCGACCTGGATGTGGTTGAGCAGCTGTGGGCCTCGTTGGCGACTCAGATGGCTGGTGCCGCCGGCCGCCGGCTGCGCGGTGGCGAGCACCGGGCGGGCGGCGTCCCCGCGGTGTCCTGGCGGCTGTCGTTCTACGACGGCTGGCTGGTCGCCGTCCAGGAGCGGCTCAGCACCGCCCGCGACCGGGCCCTGCGGGCCGTCGACACGGCGCCCGACGACGGTGGGGCGTCGGAGCAGCGTCCGGGTGAGCTAGTGCTGCGGGCCAAGGCCGAACGGGTGCGTGCGTTCCACGACCATGCGTCGCAGGCCCGGGGCTCCTGGCGGGGCGCACGGGCCAGCCATCAGAGCTCCGGCGAGGCGTTCTCGGCCGGACACCGTGACGGCCGGCTCGCCCGGCTCGGCGAACCCGCGGTGGAGCAGCGTCGTGCGCTCGGCTGACGGGCCCGGGCCGGCCCGGTCGGCCGTAGGCTCAGTGGGTGGTTGCGTTGCTCGTCATCCTGCTGGTGATCTTCGTCGGGCTGCCGCTCGCCGGGTTCGCGCTCGTCTCGCTGGTGTCGACGGCGGTCACCGGCTTGGTGATCGGCGCGTTGGGGCGGCTGGTCGTGCCGGGGCGCCACCGGCTCGGGGTACTGGCGACGATCGCCATCGGGCTGCTGGGTTCGGTGCTGGGCCGCCTGCTCGGACGAGGGCTGGACACCGGCGGCCTCGGCACGCTGCTGCTCGAGATCGCTGTCGCTGCAGCCCTGGTGGCGCTCGCGTCCAGCCGGCACCGGAGCCCGCTGCGACGCTGACCCTGGGCCAGCGATCGGCCAGGTAACGGTTTGACACCAAGCGTCGGCGCAACGCGGCACGACGGGGCACAATAGATGCGCTGCCCCGGTCGTGGCTGCGCCGTGATCGTGAACAGGTGAGGGTGGCCATGACCCGTCAGGCACGACCGATGCGCGGCGACCTCGGCCTGGCCCAGGGCACCGTCATCATCGCGGTGGCCGGGGCGGTCCTCGCCGGCAGCATCTCGGCACTGGCCATCGGCGGCGCGTTCGCGGGCAACGATGCGGCCCGGCCACTGACGGCTGTCGGGGGTTCCCAGCAGCAGTCCCCGCCCGCCGTCGTCTCGGTGGCGCTGCGGACCCGCACCGGGGTCCCCTGGTCCAGGCCGCTGACCCTCGCCGTCGCCGACGGCACGTTGCGCAGCGTGCTGGCCGCCGGGCCGGACGGCCCGCTGCCCGGCCGGATGACCGCGACCGGCTGGACCTCGACCGGGCGGCTGTTCCCCTCGACGACCTACCGGCTGACCAGCGTCGTCGTCGACGCCGACGGCAAGGCGACCAGCGTGACCCGGACCGCCACCACCCAGCCCCCGGTCAATGTCCTGCACGCGACGCTCTCGCCCAACGGCGACGTCGTGGGGGTCGGCGCGCCGGTGATCGTGACGTTCGATCACGCCGTGAAGAGCAGTGCGGCGAGGGCCGCGGTCCTCAAGGGCCTCACGGTCACCGCCGTGCCGGCCGTGGCGGGTGCCTGGCGCTGGATGGACAACTACGAGGTGCACTACCGCGGTCCGTCGTACTGGGCCGCCGGCTCGAAGGTGACGGTCAACGCCGATCTGCGCCGGCTGAACCTGCCCGGCACCGGCACTTGGGGGACGATGACCAAGCGGACCGCATCGTTCTCCATCGGCGACGCGGTCGTCAGCACCGTCGACGTCACCGCACACACGATGACGGTCCGGCGCAATGGCGCGCTGCTCAAGACGGTGAACGTCTCGACCGGCCGGGACAAGTACCCCACCAAGGGCGGCGTGCACATCGTGCTGCTCAAGGAGAAGAAGCATCTCTACGACTCCTCCACCGTCGGCATCCCGATCAAGAGCCCGGACGGCTACCTCGAGACGCTGCCCTGGAGCGTCCGGATCTCCAACGGCGGTGCCTTCGTGCACGCCAATCCGGCCACCGTGCGGTTCCAGGGCCGGCTCAACGTCAGCCACGGTTGCGTCAACCTCTCCTTGGCTGATGCCGCCTGGTACTTCGACGTCACCCGACGCGGCGACGTCGTCGACGTGATCCATGCGGCGGTCGGCCCGAACGAGGACGACGCCGGCATGCAGGACTGGAACATGCCCTTCTCGCAGTGGAAGACCGGCAACCTGTAGCACCGCACGTCCGATCCCAACCGGGAGGCACCATCGATGGGACGCACCCGGACCTGCGCCGTTTCGGCGCTGCTGCTGAGCCTGGTTGCCGCATGTGGGAGTGGTCCGAGCCGGCTCGTCGAACCCGCCGCGGCCGGCGCCGCGGTCGACAGCACTCAGTGGCACGCCTATCACCATGACGCCGGGCACAGCGGCTACCAACCCGGCCTGCCCGCGCCGTCCGCGCTGCGGCCGGCCTGGCGGGCCACGCTCGACGGCGTCGTCCAGGCCAGCCCGCTGGTCGTCGGTGACCTCGTCATCGCCGCGACCGAGCACAACACCGTCTACGGGCTGCGCCGCACGACCGGCCGGGTGGTCTGGAGCCGTCACCTCGGGGCGCCGGTGCCGGCGTCCTCGCTGCCCTGCGGCAACATCACCCCGGTGGTCGGGATCACCGGGACGCCGGTCTTCGACAGCGTCAGCGGGCGGGTCTTCGCCGTCACGACCACACCGAGCGGCAACGGCGTCCGGCACGATCTGGTGGGGCTCGACTACCGCACCGGCGTCCAGAGCTTCCGTCGCAACGTCGACCCGGCCGGCTCGGACCCCCGGGTGCAGAACCAGCGCGGCGCGCTCGGGCTGGCGAAGGGCCGCGTCCTGGTCACCTACGGCGGCCACGCCGGCGACTGCGGCAACTACCACGGCTACCTGGTCAGCGTGCCGGCCGTCGGCAGCAGTCCGGCCACCGTCTTGCGCATCGGCACCGGCCGCGAGGCCGGGCTGTGGCAACCGTCCGGCCCGTCGGTCGACCGGTTCGGCAACGCCTACGTCGTGGCCGGCAACGGCAGCGCCACCGGCGGCGCCTACGACGGCAGCGACTCGGTCAACAAGGTCGACCCGGCAACGGGTCGGCTGCTGTCCCGGTTCGCGCCCAGCGGCTGGGCGGCGGAGAACGCCAGGGACCTCGACCTCGGCAGCAGCGGCGCCGCGCTGGTGGGCGACAAGGTGTGGGTGCAGGGCAAGACCGGCACCGGCTACCTGCTCCGGCAAGGGGCCCTGGGTGGCATCGGCCACCCGCTGCGCACCCTGCGTGGCGCCTGCGCCACCCAGTTCGGTGGCCCGGCGGTGCACAACAATGTCGTGATCGCCCCGTGCACCGACGGCCTTCGTCAGCTGGTGTTGCGCTCCGACGGCAGCATCGTCGCCGGCTGGCGGGCGCCTTCGGCGGTCACCGGCAGTCCCGTGATCGGGGCCGGTCTGGTCTGGGCCCTCGACCCGGCCGCCGGCGTGCTCTACGCCCTCGGCGAGGGCAGCGGCCGGGTCTTCAGCAGCCTCGCGGTCGGCTCGACCGTCCGCTTCGCCACCCCGGCCCTGTCCGGAGGCCTGGTCCTCGTGCCGACCAGGACCGGTATCACCGCCGTCAGCGGCGGCTGAGAGACGCGCCACGGCTAGCCACCTGTCGGCCGGCGGCGGAGCCGGATCGGACCCTTGGCGGTCGACGGGTCGACGACCCGGCCGCCCTGGACGATGTCGATCTCGCCGGCCGCAACGAGCCGGCGGGCCGCGGCCCGGGCCGGCTCCAGCAAGTGGCGCCACGCCTCCGGGCTGACAGCGCGAGCGGCCTCGGACGGGCAGATCGTCGCGCCGGAGGCGCGACCGGCCAGCAGTGAACGTACGGCCGCCTCGAGGGCCTCATCGGTGCTCGTCGTACGCCGGCGTCGGCAGCCGTCGGAGCAGAACCGAACGGCCGCCCAGTCGCGGGCCCACTTCTTGCGCCAAGTGATCTCCCGGCCGCACGAGGCGCAGGTCTTGGGGGGCGGGGTGGCTGTCACCGGCCCCATGCTGGCGCGGCGGCTCCGTCGGAGCCACCGGACCTGCCCAGGCAGGGCCAGCTGTCGTCGGCATCACACCCCACACCCTCTGGCGGGCCACCCGACGGTCGAGTAACCTACGGTCTCGTAACCTACGCAGACGTAGCCTTGCCGGAAGGAGCTTGCATGGCGATCACCAACCGCCTGCTCGACCGCGCAGCCGCGGTCAGCGCAGCGCTGACGACCCCCTTCCTGCCAGATGACTACCTCGGCCTGGTCAATCCGCTCTGGTCGGCCCGCGAGTTGCGCGGCCGGGTCGAACACGTGCAGCGCGAGGCCGGCGGCGCGACGAGCCTGACCATCCGGCCCGGGCGCGGCTGGACCACCCACACCGCAGGGCAGTACGTCGGGATCGGCGTCGAGGTCGCCGGGGTGCGGCACTGGCGGTCGTACTCGCTGACCGGACCGCCCCGGGCCGACGGCCTGATCACCATCACGGTCAAGGCCGCCGGGCTCGTGTCGCAGCATCTGTCGCATCGCACGCCGGTCACCAGTTACCTGCAGCTGCGCCAGGCCGACGGTGCGTTCACCCTGCCGGCCACGATCAGCCGGCGGCTGCTGTGGATCACCGCCGGCAGCGGGATCACCCCGGTGATGGGCATGCTGCGGTCGCTCGACGGGCTCGGCGAGCTGCCGGACGCCGTCCATCACCACTCCGCGCTCACCCGCAACGAGGTGATCTTCGGCGACGAGTTGCGCGCCATGGCTGCGCGACACCCGCGCCTGCGGCTGATCGAGCAGCACACCGACAGCGACGGCCAGCTGACGATGACCGATCTCGACCGAGTCGTGCCCGACTGGCGCGAGCGGGAGACCTGGGTGTGCGGCCCGGCCGGCCTGCTCGACGCGGCCGAGCAGCATTGGGCCGACGCCGGGCTGTCGCAGCTGCTGCACGTCGAGCGGTTCGCCCCCAAGGTCCTTCCCGGAGCCGACCTCACCTCCGGCAGCGCAACCTTCAGTCGCTCCGGGGTGACCACCCCGGTGACTGGGACCCTGCTCGACGCCGGCGAGGCAGCCGGCGTCCTGATGCCGAGCGGCTGCCGGATGGGCATCTGCTACGGCTGCGTCGTACCGCTGCTGCAGGGTCAGGTGCGCGACCTGCGCACCGGCGACATCCACGGTGAGCCCGGCGATCTCATCCAGACCTGCGTCTCGGCTCCGGCCGGCGACTGCGCTATCGACCGATGACCACGCCCGAGCGAAAAGGAGCCACCATGACCACCGCCGCTGCCTTGAACATCCGGTCCAACGACCCAATCGTCGCCGGGTCGGACGCCTTGGCCCACCTCAGCGATGACGACGTCGAGGCGATCGGGGTCGAGCTCGACGCCATTCGGGAGGAGATCCTGGCCAGCCGGGGGGCCGCCGACGCGGCGTACATCAGGAAGGTCGTGAAGATCCACCGCTATCTCGAGAGCGGCGGCCGGGTGACCCTGCTCGCCTCGATCCTGCCGCCCGCCTGGCTGGCCGGGACCGCGATGCTGAGCACCGCGAAGATCCTGGAAAACATGGAACTCGGCCACAACATCATGCACGGCCAGTGGGACTGGATGCGCGACCCGGAGATCCACTCGACGACCTGGGACTGGGACAACGCCACCCCCGCCGAGGACTGGAAGCACAGCCACAACTACCTGCACCACACCTTCACCAACATCATCGGTAAGGACCGCGACCTGGGTTACAGCGTGATGCGGCTGTCCGAGGAGCAGGAGTGGAAGCCCTACCACCTTGGTCAGCTCGGGATCAACGCGCTGCTGTCGGCGTTCTTCCAGTACGGCATCGCGATCTACGACATCGAGCTGGAGAAGGTGCCGCGCGGCGAGATGAGCGTCAAGCAGGCAGCCGGCCGGCTCGGCAAGCTGTGGAAGAAGGTCCGCCCGCAGCTCGTCAAGGACTACGTCATGTGGCCGCTGCTGTCCGGCCCCTCGGCGCTGAGCACGCTGGCCGCGAACGCCACCTCGAACCTCGCCCGTAACGTCTGGACGCACACCGTGATCTTCTGCGGGCACTTCCCGGACGGCGTCAGCCAGTTCACCGAGGACCAGCTCGAGGACGAGACCCGCGGCGGGTGCTACGTCCGGCAGCTGCTCGGTTCGGCCAACCTCGAGGGCAGCGAACTGTTCCATGTCATGACCGGCCGGCTCTCCTACCAAATCGAACACCACCTGTTCCCCGACCTGCCGAGCAACCGCTACGGCGAGATCGCCCCGCGGGTCAAGGACCTGTGCGAGCGCTACGACCTCCCGTACACAAGCGGCACGCTGTCGCACCAGTACGGCACGGTCCTGCGCCGCATCGCCAAGCTGTCCCTGCCGTCCCGCCCGGCCCAACCGGTCGACGAGGTGAGCAAGCGGCGACAGCTCACGTGACGCGTCGGCCACACATCGTGACAAATGTCGGATGGGGGTCCAGAGTGCTCGGCAGACCCCCAGACCGGGGGCGTCCCCTCACGCTCCGGAGCATCCTGCATGAGTCGTCGCATCCTCGGCTTGGCGGTCCTGGCCCTCGCGGCCACCGCCCTCGCCCCCTCCGTCACCGCCAGTGCGGCCCCATCACCCACTGGCGCCCTGCGCGGTGAAAAGGCCGTCTGCGCCCAGGCGTCGGTCGGCTACGCGCACTGTCACGCCCACGTCGTCACCAAGGGTGGCAACGTCACCCCGAACGCCACCACGTCCTATCAATCCGGCTACAGCCCGGCGCAACTCCGCACGGCTTACGGCCTGGGCACGCTGAGCGGGACGACGACGATCGCCATCGTCGACGCCTATGCGCACCCGGCCGCGGCCGCCGACCTGGCCGTCTACCGCACGCAGTTCGGGCTGCGCCCGGCGAACCTGACGCAGGTCAACCAGACTGGCGGCTCGACGCTCCCGGCCGGGAACACCGGCTGGGGGCAGGAGGAGATGCTCGACCTGGAGATGGTCTCGGCCATCTGCCCGACCTGCCCGATCATCTACGTCGGGGCCAGCTCCGCCTCCTTCACCGACCTCGGCACCGCGGTCAAGACAGCCGCCGCCAAGGGCGCCAAGGTCATCTCGAACTCCTACGGCGGCTCGGAGTCCCCCAGCGAGACCTCGATCCAGTCGAGCTATTACACGATCCCGGGCGTGGCCATCACGGTCAGCTCCGGCGACAGCGGCTACGGCGCCCAGTCACCCGCGGCCTTCAACACGGTGACCGCCGTCGGCGGGACCAACCTCAAGCTCAACGCCGACGGCACGCGGGCGAGCGAGACCGTCTGGTCCGGCGCGGGCAGCGGCTGCTCGGCGTACATCACCAAGCCGACGTGGCAGCACGACACCGGCTGCGCGCGTCGCACCATCGCCGACGTGGCAGCGGTGGCCGATCCGGCCACCGGCGTCGCGGTCTACGACAGCTACGGCTCCACCGGTGGCGCCAACTGGTACGTCTTCGGTGGCACCTCGGTGGCCGCCCCGATCATCGGCGGCATCTACGGCCTGTCCGGCAACACGGCAGGGACGCCCGCGGCGCTGCTCTACAGCGCGGCCGGCAGCTTGTTTGACGTCACGAGCGGCAGCAACGGCCGCTGCACGAACCACCGGACGACCGGCTCGGCCTACCTGTGCACGGGCGTGTCCGGGTACGACGGTCCGACCGGGAACGGCACGCCGAAGGGCAGCCTGGCTGCCTTCTAGCAGGACGCCAGGGGCGCTCCGGGAGACCGGGGCGCCCCTGCTGCTGAGCCAGGCCAGCTGTCAGCAGACACAGCGCGGAATGGACGTGCCGGCGAGCCCGGGCGAAGCCGCTGTTCGCACTATCCGCGAGTTCCCCTGCAGGGCCGCCGGTCTCGTTGTCCACAACCCTTGCCATGCCGACCTCCTTGAGCTAGGCTTCGAACACACGTTCGATACCAGAGGAGGCGCGGCGATGACGATCACCGCCCCGCCGGTCCCGTCGCAGGTCACCGCCCTGTACGACGCCCTGCGCGGCCTGGGTTCGCTCGGCCCGACGGGGGACCCGCTGGTCTGCGC
>JBKJOO010000076.1:0-8986 GCA_046595615.1 Mycobacteriales bacterium
CAACTTCCCCCGGTCCGCAAAGCGATCGAGAGCATCGCTGCGGACGCCTGGACGCCGATCAAGTACACCAATGCCATCTAGGACGACGAGCAGCAGCGCTGGATCAGCGGCGCTGAAGTCGCCGAGATCGCCTTCACCGCGTTCACCTCCAAAGCCAAAGCCAAGCAGGTCACCACCCGGCTGATCGTGCGGCGCCTCCCGGACGTCAACCCGGCGAACCAAAACCCGCTGTTCACCGTCTACCGCCACCACGCGGTGTTTACCAACAGATTAATCACTGCTCCAATTCGAGGATGTCCCGCCAACTGGGTGGTGAGGAGTGACAGGGAGGTCCCTGCGGTGCCGGTTATCCCGAAGGGAGTAGCCAGCAATGACGACCAACTCGACCTGGATCTCCGACGCGCGCTTGCGCTGGTCAGCCGTTCAACAGCCCCTACCGAGGACGTTGACAGCTGGATGAGGCAGGGTGCGGTGCATGCCTGACGACCAGCGATTGCCCGGCCGTGTAGCTGGACCAGCGCAAGCGCGCGTCGGAGATCCGGGTCGAGTTGGTCGTCATTGCTGGCTACTCCCTTCGGGACAACCGGCACCGCAGGGACCTCCCTGTCACTCCTCACCACCCAGTTGGCGGGACATCCTCGAATTGGAGCTGTGATTAATCTATTGGTGAACACCGCGTGGTAGCGGTAGACGGTGAACAGCGGGTTTTGGTTCGCCGGGTTGACGTCCGGGAGGCGCCGCACGATCAGCCGGGCGGTGACCTGCTTGGCTTTGGCTTTGGAGGTGAACGCGGTGAAGGCGATCTCGGCGACTTCAGCGCCGCTGATCCAGCGCTGCTGCTCGTCGTCCCAGATGGCATTGGTGTACTTGATCGGCGTCCAGGCGTCCGCAGCGATGCTCTCGATCGCTTTGCGGACCGGGGGAAGTTGCCGGGCGGTGATCGAGAAGCAAGCCTTGCGGCGCAGCGCCGCGGCGATCACGTCGGACTGATAGAACGCCGAGTCGGCCCGCAGCACCAACGTCCCGGTCGCGCCGCACGAGCGGGCGGTGATCAGGGTGTCGGCGACGAACCGGTGGGCGCCCTTGGCGCTGTTGGTTGAGCCCTTGCGGAGCCGGGCGGGGGCGATCACAGCACGTCTCGGAGATGGTCCTCGGGGACCGACTGACGCGTGAACCGGTGAATTATCCGGCGTCTGCGGTTCATTTGGTCGAACTCCACAAAGACCTCCCGAACGGCTTGTTGCCATCACACCACGAAGGCTGGATCGCGGGCTTGCCAATGCCCATCGGGACGCGTCCAGCTGCCTGTCACGGCCGCACGTGGGCGATGGCCGCTGAGCAGACGTTGGCTCGTACCGGGGTGGGCCGCGCCTACCCGGGCGGGCGTGCAAGATGGCGACGGGTCGGCGGTGACAGGGCGAACGCAACCCACCAGCGTGTGGGCTCGCCACGGCGGGGCCGGGTCGCGTGGCGTCTGGCTGTGGCTCAGTTGTTTGGGAGGGCGACGAGGCCGGCGATGGCGATGAGGTAGACGGCGAGGACTGCGATGCTGTCCGGTCCGAGCCGGGCCCGCTGCCTGGCGGGTCGGAACACCAAGCCGGTCATGTAGATGACGGTTAGCAGGGCGCCGAGGGCGGTCAGGTATAGGTCGCTGTGGTGGGCCGCGGGCAGCACTGCCTTACCGCTGATGACCGTGGCCAACAAGAACAGCACCGGCAGGAAGGCGTTGCCGCCGAAGATGTCACCGAAGGCCAGTTGATAGTCGTCAGCTTTGGCGGCAGTCAGTCCAGTGGACAGCTCAGGCAGGGCGGTCGCGGCGGCCAGGAACGTCGCCCCGAACAGCACCCCGGACAGCCCGATGCTGCTGGCGGCCTGGCTCCCGCTGTCTTCCAGGACCGCGCCGGCGACCAGGGTGACCAAGGCGGCGGCGCCAAAGACCGCTGCGGCCTTTGTGGTGCTGACGCCCTGGGCGGCGGCCTGCTTTGACCGTTTGGTGACCGAGTGACCGCGTGGTTCGGGTTGCCCATCGGGGGGCTGGCCGGCGTTGTGCCAGGGCAGGCTTCGACTGGCTCGCTGGGTCAGGATCAGACCGACGACCCAGACGGTTGCAACGGCGACCGAACCGGGGTCGAGCCGGAAGGCGATCAACCTGCTTGGGAGTTGGGTGCCCATGACGACGGTTGCCAGCACCGCGATGACCACCGCTCCCTCGAGCACCAAAGCCAGGCTGGCGGCCTGGTAGGTGAGGGGGCGTCTCTCCCGGACCCCGAAGGCGTCCAGAGCCACCAGCACCACCGTCTGGATGGCGATGCCGCCTAAGATGTTGCTGACGGCCACATCGATCTGGCCGTTCAGCGCGGCCGCGACGGTGATTGCGATCTCCGGCAGGTTGGTCGCCACCGCGAGCAGGATCAGCCCGCCCAAGGCCTTCCCGAGGTGCAGCCGATCAGCCAACACGTCGGTGTAGTTCGACAACCGGATACCGGCGAGCCAGATCGCGACCGCCGAGAGCACGAACAACAGCAGCGCGGCGGCCAGCGGCAGCTTGGGTAGCAACACGGGTCCTCCTGTCAGGATGGCATGATCTTGGTCCTCGCCCGGGCTCGGCGGCCCAAACGTGTCGCGGGGGCTGTCGGCGCAGTAAGAGCGCGTACGGCAGGGCAGACCCTGACAGGCCGGAGTCACTGCCACACTTGCTGTTCCATCGGCGTCCGGTGGCCCGGCCTGAGCGGCATGACACGACGGTGATCACGCAACGAGAGGACCGGGCATGTCGGTGACGACCCGGCTGGACGGCTTCCAGCGGCGCCATCGGGCCGCGGGGTACCCGATCGCGGTGCTGTATAAGTACGTCGACGACACTGGCGGTCACCTCGCCGCGCTGATCACCTACTACGGGTTCCTGTCGCTGTTCCCGCTGCTGCTGCTGGCCTCGACGGTCCTTGGCATCGTGCTGTCTGGCGACCCGCAGGCGCAGCACGCCGTGCTGCACTCGGCGCTCAGCCAGTTCCCGGTGATCGGCCAGCAACTGCAGCAACCGGCCCGGCTCGGCGGCGGCACCGCGGGGCTGCTGATCGGCGGTCTCGGCGCGCTGTATGGCGGCCTCGGGGTGGCACTAGCGGTGCAGCACACGATGAACACGATCTGGGCGGTGCCGAAGAACAACCGACCGAACCCGATCAAGGCCCGCGGCAAGGCCCTGCTGCTGCTCGGCACAGCCGGGCTCGCAGTCGTTGGGACCACCGTGCTGTCCGCGCTGGGCGGTGGCGCCGGCGCCCTCGGCGCGGGACTGCGGGTGCTGGCTGTGGTCGGCTCGGTCGCCCTGAACGCCGCCGTGTTCGTCCTGGTCTTCCGGCTCGCGACCGCCCGGCAGCTGTCGGCCCGCGAGGTCGCACCCGGCGCGTTGGCCGCCGCAATCATCTGGCAGCTGCTTCAGTCCTTCGGCGCGACGTACGTCAAGCATGTGGTGAAGAACGCCAGCGCCACCAACGGCGTCTTCGCGCTCGTGCTGGGGCTGATCGGCTTGCTCTACCTCGCCTCGGCGGCGCTGGTGCTGTGCGCCGAAGCCAACGTCGTACGCGTCGAGAAGCTCTACCCCCGCGCGCTGCTCACCCCACTCACCGACAACGTCGAGCTCACCGCCGGTGACGAACGCACCTACACCGACCAGGCCAAAGCCCAACGCAGCAAAGGCTTCGAATAGATCGACGTCACCTTCGACAAAAACAAGCAATGACCCCCCCGGTCAGGAGGTCGCCTGGTCCCGGGCCGGATAGACCACCTCGACCAGGACCAGCTGCACCGCCGCTGCGGCAGGGACCGCGATGAGCGCGCCGACGATGCCGAGCAGGGAACCACCCAGGATGACCGCGACGATCGTGACGAGCGGGGACACATCGACGGTCTTGCGCAGCACCCGCGGGTTGAGCAGATAGTCCTCGAACAATCGGTAGACGACGTGAAAGGCCACCGTGATCAGCGCGGCGGTCGGTGAGACGGTCGCCAACGCCACCAACGCGACCAGCACACCGGCGATCGACGAGCCGACCAGCGGGACCAGGTCCAGCACCCCGGTGAGCACCGACAACACCAGCGCGTAGGGCACCCCGAGGATCAGCAGCAGGACGTAGGAGGTCACCACCGCCACGACGGAGGTGGCGAAGTTGCCCAGGACGTAGCCGCCGACCCGGACGGTGACCTCATCGGCCAGCAACCCGAATCGCGGCCGGCGGTGCAGCGGGACCAGCCGGTAGACCGCGTCTTTGATCCGCGGCAGGTCAGCCAAGAAGTAGATGATCAGCACCAGGGTGAGCAGCAGCTGCAGGGTGAACGACAGCACCGCCGTGCCGGCCGACAGCAACCCGCCGGCAGCACCGACCGTCAGGCCCTTGCTCAGGCTCTGCTGCACCTGCCGGGCGACGTGGTACTTCGCGTTGAGCCGGCCGAACGCGTTGTGCTGATCCTGCAGCTCCCGGGCATACCGCGGCGCGGCATTGACCAGCTGCGTCGCCTCCCGCGCCAGCGGCGGTAAGGCAGCCGCCAGGAACGCCCCGAGCAGCAGCAGGGCAACGACCGCGATCAGGGCCACCGCCCGGGGCCGGGACAGTCCACGGCGGACCAGCCAGCGGACCGCCGGATCCAGCCCGATCGCGACGAAGACCGCGACCAGCAGCAGCACCAGCTCATGACGGACGGCGTGCAGCATGAACGCGAGCAGCACGGCGAGCAACGCGCCGGTCGTCACGGTGAAACCTCGACGCAGGTCCGAACGCCGCCCGAGCGGTGCGCCTGGCACTCCGAATGGCTGTTCGTCGCTGACTTGCGCTGCCAACCGCCGTGCCTGCTCATCGAGCAGCAGGACGTCGGAACGCTGGGCGGCCTGGACCGCCACATCGGCGGCCTGTTCCACCCGATCGGCCTCCTGCCGGACGGCGCCGACTTCTCGCCGGGCGGTGTCCGCCGACACCTGCGCCCGGCTGGCAGCCCGCTCAGCTCCGCGTTCGGCGCGTTCTGCCTCAGCCGCGGCCCGGTCAGCGGCCCCGCCGGCCGCATCCCAGTCACCTGTCCAGGCTCCCACGACGTGCCCGGCTGAGCTGCCACGACCCGCGCAAACCCGCCGCCGACGGCCACGTTCGCGACAACCAGCCACCGACAGCTCGCCGGAGCGCGAGCAAGCCGTGACCTGGACGCCGCGTCGGTGGTCAGCCTGGTTCGCCAGCCACCCGACAACCTTGTGCGTCGTGACCCGGTCTTGGTGATGTTTGCGTAGCTGGTTCGGGGTCGGCAGCGGCTTTACCAGACCGCCATGGCAACGGTGAGCCGGACCGCGTCCGCGACCGCCCGTGGGCATTCCAGCGGCAGCAGCTAGCCGCCAGCGACGGTTTGCAGGACGGCGTAGGGCAGTCGGGTGGCGAGGTCGGCTGCTGCGACTTGCGGCACGCTGCGGTCCGCGTCGCCCGACAGCACCAGACAACGGGTCCTGACATCATGCAGTCGTTCGCTGAGCCGCGCGGCCTCCTGGACCAGAGCGGCTTGTTCCACCCACTGCGACCGGGCCGTGCCCTGGCGAGCCATCTTCGGTCTGGTCGAGCAGCCTCGCCAGGGCATCTGCGTTCCACGCGAAACCGCCGGCCGTGGTCCCGTCGTAGCCAGGGCGGTCGGGCACCAGCAGCCGCATGTCCTGCAGAAACGGGGGCACAGTTTGCCAGTCGGCTGCCCCGCCGGGTTGGCCGTGCAGCAGCACGACGGGAGATCCGTCGCCCTGCCACTCACCACGCATGAGGGCATGTCTGCGCGGCAGACATGCAAGGCCGGATACGACCCAGCCAGCCAGTCCCGAATGCCAGGCGCCAGCAACATCGGCTGATCCTGGTCATAGGTGCGGAACGTCTTCTCCACCGGCCGTTCGGCCGCCTCGAGCCGGCAGCATCAGCCTCGAGGTTCATCAGCACCAAATGTTCAACGACCCGCCGCTCCGACATGCCACAATCTCCCGCAACGCGAGGCCATCACCGGTTACCGACACGGGGTCCTATGGCTACTCGCGCGGGCACCCGCCCCCGTCAGCACTGGACGATGCCCCCGTCGAAGGCTCACTCACTGGCCGCGTCAGGCGTCCACGCTGTGGGATCAGGTGGTGTCGGGGTCCCACGGCGCGGGTTCACCCGGACTCAGCACGGGCCGCCGTGCCGGTCCCACCGCGACCGGTTCCGGTTCGTCTTCGAAGAGATGTCTGCGGACGAACTCCTTCGGATGTAGCGAGCGGAGATCGAGCTCACCAACCTCCGGACCGAGCTCGCTTCTCAGCTCCTCGGTCAACGCCTTGAGGTAGACCCGGAGCTTCCGGAGGTTCTTACCAGCGTCGGCGGCGATACCGGGCAACCGGTCCGGCCCGAACAGGAACAGACCCAGCACCATGAGCATCCCGACTTCAGGCATGCCCAACCCACCAAAGAGCACATCAGTCCCCTCTCTGGACCGGCGGTACTGAGCCAGCACACCACGCTGCCCAAGACGCGCCTCCACCGGCCCAAGAAAGCACCTCAGGTCACTCCTGCGACCAACTTCTCTATGGTCCGCTACTTCAAAATGTTGGTGACGCGGGCGATGGCGAGTCCGACTGTGAGCAGGGCGATGGAGGCCTGCAGACCCATCGCGGCCTTCGCCGGACGAGTCATCGGCATGGTGTCCGTTGGACTGAATGCGGTGGCGTTGGTCAGGCTCAGGTAGAGGTAATCCAAGATCGCTGGCTCCCAGTGCGCCGGCGCAAGATCAGGATTTGTCATCTGCGGGAACATGAAGTCGGGATGTAGCTCATCGGCGTGGGTTCGTGCGACCGGACCACCGCGGTCGATCTCCCAGTACAACAACCCGAACGCCAGCACGTTGGTCAGGTAGATGTCTCCGGCGGTCGTCAGCAGTTGGGTCGCGTCGGTACTCGGGCCGCGATGGTGCAGCAGATCATTGATCAACAACGCTGCGGAGACGGCGTTCGCCACAATAACCAAGACCAACAGCACGAGCCCGCCGGCCCGCAGTAAGGTGCTGCGCTGGGTGAACCTGCCGGGGTTGGCGATGGTCAACGCGACCAGCAGCGCTGCCTCGAGGCTCGGGATCAGGTACTTCGGGTGGATCCCCAAACGACTCGGCAGCAGCAACTGCAACGCCACCGCCGCCAGGACGGTCAACGCGACCGGCCAGCGCGGCTCTCCCTGCGTCGGTCGACGCCATGCGGGCAACGCGTGACCATGCACCACCGTGGGGTGTCCGCGGCCGCTCGGTGGAACCGCTGCTTGGTCTGCCACCACGGCCTCCTACGCCTTGACAAGTCGCCGTGCCCGCAACCACCAGGTTGCCAATCCAACACCGCCGCGCACGACCAAGCCATCCCGCGGCCTGACTCTGCCGTTGACACCGCTGGGTACTTCCGGGGGTTGACACGCTCAAACTAGTTCCTGCGGGCATCACTGCGGCCCGATCAGGCCCTCGAGGTGGTCTCCAGGTTGCTGATCATCACCGCCGTACTCGCCGTGGTCCTGCGAGTCGTGGGATTCCACGTCACCGCCTTCGCACCCGCGTGCTGCTGATCGTGGCCGTCGTGGTCCTGGCCGCCCACTTCCTGACCTGACGCCACCGCAGCCGCGTGTAGACCGTCCACCAAGCATCGGCTGGGATCCTTCGGTGCGGTCGGCTGATCCTGCCGGTTCTCTTTGTAGGACCGCAATCACCCGGTGACAGCGGCGGAATGTCTTTGGCTTTCGGGTGTCAGTACCTCTCGATGGGGGAAACGCGGGTGCCGCTTCTGTGTTCGCCGGCCAACCAGTGCTGTCGGCTCCGGCTAAGCGGGCATGAACCAAGCCCGGTTCGCCAAACTGATGATTGAACACGCAGGTGAGACCGTTTTTGGCCGGTCCGGCCTGTTCCTATCCCGAAGGGCTGCGCGTGGGTGCCTACCGGGCGGGGGTGCTCCAAGCGGTTCTCTGACTACGTCTCGGAGCTTACCGAGCATGCGTCTGATCCGACTCCCCCAGGAGGGGGCGTGGTCGAGAAGCCGCACGTCGTCGTCGCATTCCACGGACCACCGCTCGCAGCGCGCCTCGTCCCACTGGCTCGGCGAGCCGCGTTGCCAACAAAGCCACGACCAGGGTCATCTTGTCTGCGCGCCGCCGCCACCCCGCGTAGGGGTCGCGTGGGCGAACTGCGCAGGCACCTACGGCTGCGTTTCGGATGTCACCGGGGCTGCGGGTCATCGGGTCGCGGCCGGGGGCGCCCTCGGTCGCTGGCTGATGCACCTACTGGGTTGCTCGTCGTAGCCTGGCGGTCATGACCGAGATGGCGCTGTTGGCGCAGCGAGCCATGGGCCGCCGGCGCACCGACCGCCGCACCCCGACGACGGTCGACGTGCCGCTGGCGCTGGCTACCTTCGTGCTGACGGTGATCGGCGCGGTCAGCGTGTACGCCGCGACCCGCAACCACCTGCTGATGACCGGGGGCTCCGGTACCGCCTACCTCAAGCGGGACCTGTTGAACCTGGTGGTCGGGCTCGTGCTGGCCCTACCGGCCCTGCTGGTGGACTACCGGCAGTTGCGGGCCGTCGCGCCGTTCGCCTACGCCGCGATGATCGTGCTGCTGCTGCTCGTCTTGACCCCGCTCGGCTCGACGATCAACGGTGCTCACGCGTGGTTCTCATTCGGTCCGGTGCAACTCGAGCCAAGCGAGTTCAGCAAGCTCATCGTCATCGTCCTGCTCGCTGTGCTGCTGAGCGAGCGACGCGACCGCGAGAGCTCTCCGCACCGCCGCGATGTGCTGGCCGCTCTGCTTCTGACGGGCCTACCCACCCTGCTGATCCTGGCTGAACCGGCGCTCGGCATCGCACTCGTCCTCGCCGCGATCGGCGTCACGCTCCTGACAGGGCCAGCAGCGTGACGCCGATCGCGGCGAGGACGAGTGCGATGCCGAGCGCCGGTTCGGCCAGGATCAGCAGGGT
>JBKJOO010000080.1:0-3465 GCA_046595615.1 Mycobacteriales bacterium
GATCTCGACGATCTGCACGCTGAAATGACGATCCTGGTTCCGCGGGAGGGAGAACAAGATGCCTGCCTCATCGGCTGCGAGCTGTTGACCGCCAGGCCGCGTGAGGATGACCGCGTCATCGTGGGGTGAGACGACTGGCCGGCGGCTGGGGTTCTTGCTGTGGCTCGTGTGCGACGCCATGGTGAGGATGTCGTGAAGTAGGCGACGGCCCTCCCGCATGTCTTGGCGGACACGGAAGGGCCGTCTTGGTGCTTGGAGTGCACCCGATGTTGACGGTAGGGCTGGACGCTGGCGTGGTCGAGAACGATCTACAAGCTGGACATCTGGCATGTCCGGCAGCGGGTTGCGAGGCGGCCCTTGGGCCGTGGGGCTGGGGCCGGGCCCGAGTGGTCCGTGGCGTGGGCAGGGTCCGTCCGCGCCGAGCCCGGTGTCGTGGGTGCAGGGGCACGCAAGTGCTGCTGCCGGCGAGCGTGCTGCTGCGCCGCGCGGACGCGGTGACCGTGATCGGCACTGCGCTGCTGGCCAAGGCCGAAGGCCGGGGGCACCGGCCGATCGCGGCGGAGCTCGGGGTTCCGGAGTCCACCGTTAGGGGCTGGCTGCGACGGATCGTCGTGGTCGCTGTCAGGGTGCTGGCAGTCGTGGTCGCGGCAGCTTCCGGGCTCGGGTCTGACTTCATCGCACCGGCGGTCACAGCCGGTCCAGTCCAGGCGGTGGTCGAGCTGCTCGGGGCGCTGGCCGCTTCGGTGGGTCGTCGTCTTGGTGGGTCGTGCTCACCATGGCGGCTGGCTGCGGTCCTGACCGGTGGTCGGCTGCTCACCCCTGCCGGCCCTGACCTGCCAGCGGGTCGCAACACGAGTTCGCTCTGGGCGGCGACCAGGTAAGGCGATGGGCTGTCCCGATCGCCCGCAGCAGCGCGGGCCGGGAGGGGCAGCACGGTGAGCAGGTCGTGAGCAAGGAGCAGGACGAACAGGACGCCCGCAGGGGCAAGGCGCAGCAGGTCGGGCTGTTCCGTTTCCGGTTGATCAGCGAGGCCTTGAACGGGGAGCTGAGCACCAAGCAGCGCGGCCGGCTCGTCCGGCAGGTCGCCGGGCAGACGCACGATGGGCCGTTCGGGGTGCCGGTGCGGGTGTCCCGGGCGACGTTGGACCGTTGGATTCGGGACTACCGCAGTGGAGGGTTCGCGGCGCTGGTCCCGACGCCCCGCCGGGTCCTGCCCGGCACGCCGCCCGCGGTGCTGGAGCTCGCAGTCGCGTTGAAGACCGAGGCGCCGGACCGCACCGCTGCGCAGGTCGCTGCTGTTCTCGCAGCTCAGGGCGGGTATGCGCCGTCCGCGCGGACGTTGCAGCGGCACTTCGCCGCCGCTGGCCTGACTCGCGTGCGTCCCGATGGGGCGCCGCTGGCGGTGTTCGGTCGGTTCGAGGCTGAACGCCCCAACGCCCGCTGGGTCGGTGATGCGCTCCATGGCCCGCTGGTCGCCGGGAGGAAGGCAATCCTGATCGCGTTCCTGGACGACCACTCCCGCGCGGTCGTCGCGGCCCGCTGGGGCTACGCGGAGAACGCCATCGCGCTCCGCGAGACCCTCCGGGTCGCCCTGGCAGCCCGCGGCCGACCCGGCCAGTGCTACGTCGACAACGGCGCGATGTTCATCGACAGCGGACTGCGGCGGGCCTGCGCCGTCCTCGGGATCCGCCTCACCCACAGCCAACCGGGACGCCCGGCCGGGCGGGGGAAGATCGAGCGGTTCTTCCGGACCGTCCGCGACCAGTTCCTCGTCGAAATCACCGAGAACACCGACGCACCAGGCGATCTCGCCGGAGTGGGAAGTGGCGTGGCGAGCGCCATCGGCACGACCGTCACGAGTCTGTCGGAGCTGAACAGCCTGTTCACAGCGTGGGTCGAGCAGGTTTACCACCAGCGGATCCACTCCGAGACCGGGCAGCCTCCGCTCGCGAGGTTCCTGGCTGCCGGACCGCCAGCGCCGGTCCCGGCCGACCTGCTAGCCGAGGCGTTCCGGTGGGGTGAGTGGCGGACCGTGACGAAAACCGGGACGGTCAGCTTGCAGGGCAACCACTACGAGGTCGACCCGGCGCTGGCCGGCTACAAGGTCGAGCTCGTCTTCGACCCGTTCGACCTGACCGACATCGACGTCCGTCACCACGGCCGCAGCGTCGGGAAGGCCATCCCGTTCCGGATCGGCAAGCACGTCCACTCCAAGGCGTTCTCAGACGTCCCTGCTCCGGTGACGCCGACCGGGATCGACTACCTGCGGCTCATCCAGGACCGGCACACCCAATCGCTCGGCGAGCGACTCCAGTACGCCCATCTCACCCATCCCGCCCATCCCGCCCATCCCGCCGATCGCGCCGATCCGCCAGCTGATGCTGCCGGGCTTGAGTACGACACCGATCTGCTGGCCCTCGCCCACAACCCCACTGACGCGACTGCATTGGAGGGCTTGTGATGAGCCTGGACCTGGCTTCCTACTTCGGGTTCACCCGGACCCCCTTCCGCCGCGACCTTGCGCCGTCGATGCTCCACCGGCACGCCGGCCACGCCGAGGCGGTCGCCCGGATCCGCTGGTGCATCAGCGAGAACAGCCTCGGTGTCATCACCGGTGAGGTCGGGGCCGGGAAGACCGTCGCCCTGCGCGCCGCCCTCGCTGAGCTCGACGCCTCCCGGCACACCGTGATCTACCTACCCAACCCTGCAGTCGGAGCCCGTGGCCTCTACGCGGCGCTGGTCACCGGCCTCGGTGGTGTCCCGCGCTTCCACACCAGCAGCCTGATCGCGCAGACGATGGACCACCTCGCCGCTGAGAAGAACGAACGCGGCCGGGCCGTCATCGTCGCCGTCGACGAAGCGCACCTGCTGTCCGCGGCCCAGCTCGAAGAGCTCAGGCTGCTGACGAACAGTGAGATGGACAGCGTCGCGCCGTTCGCTGGCCTGCTCCTGGGTCAGCCGACCCTGCGCCGCCGGATCAAGCTCGGGAGCTTCGCCGCCCTCGATCAGCGGATCATGATCCGCTACGCCCTCCCCGGGATGACCGAGGCTGAGACCAAGGAGTACCTCAACCACCACCTCAAACTCGCCGGCCGCAGCGACCCCCTCTTCAGCGACGACGCCGCAGCCCTGATCCACCAAGCCAGCCGAGGACTACCCCGCGCCGTCAACAACCTCGCCCTGCAAGCCCTCATCGCGACGTTCGCCGCGAACAAGACCATCGTGGACGAGTCAGCAGCCCGCGCCGCCGTCACCGAGGTCACCGCCGAATAGCCCAGCCGCACCGCGGCCCGGACGGTCACAGCCCCAGGACAAGCCGCTGAACAGCACCACGCCACGCTGAAGATCAGACCGTCATGCTGACGATCAAGGCCCCGCCCCCACCCGGGACGGGGCCTTCGTCATGCCGTCACGTCCTCACTCACGATGACGCCGTCATCCTCACCCTCGGTGGCGCCCAACACC
>JBKJOO010000160.1:0-3635 GCA_046595615.1 Mycobacteriales bacterium
TGCTTATCCAAGGTGTCGCTCAACACACGGTGCGGCGCTGGCCTTCCCAACTAACCCGGGGTCGGGTCACCGCTGCGGCCGGGTTGTCGTGCAGGTGACCGTCGAGCACGGCGTACCGGAAGAAGCCAGCGACCGTGCCGAACCGGCGCCCGATCGTGGCTGGCGCGAGTTCCTGCTGCTCCATCCAACGCAGGTATAGCTCTAGATGCGGTCGCTGGACCTGCAGCGGCTCGAGCTGCCGAGCAGCGCACCAGCGCAGGAACGCCAGCAGGTCCTGCTGGTAGGCGCGCAGCGTCGCTCCGCGGTAGCGAGCAAGGAAGCTCGCCAACGCGTAGTCGGTGACACTGGGATCGGTCGAACGCGACACCAGCACGAAGTCGGACATCAGGACCTCCAAGCGGGACGCCAAGCCGCCCTCGCGCTTTGGGTCCGCGGTCCAGTCCAGCTTCTGGTCACCAGCATGCGACCTCGCTGATAATTGCGAGCAGGCGGCGTTATTTACTGCCGACGAAACCCGCTAGGCGGCTGCGATCTCACTGAGTCATGCTGCGAGCACGGGCGCGTGGAGGATGCGCCGGGTGCCCAACGCCTGACGGAGCTGAATTTTTTCCGGGTGTGAGCCAGAGGTCATAAGCAGGCATCCATGCGCCCCTGACAGGTTGACGGCGAGCACGCCCACGGTGACCGAGTCAGAGGTCTCAACCGCGACCGCGGGTGAACCGAGACATAACCTGTTGCTAACTTGCACCGAGATCGTGCGGTCCGTGGCTGAACCCGTCACTGATGTCCACGGCACGCTCCCGCATCCGAAGGAAGCGCCGCGATCGGCCGCCCATCTGGTGCCGATCGGGGCCTTCAAACCCTTTCCGTGGATGCAGTAGAACCCAGCAGAACTCTTGACGATCCGCATGGGTGTATGACCGTTGGGCTGGGATGCTTTGTGCGTTCCCGAGGTGCAGGCCGCGATTAGCGCCAACAGGGCCACGCAACCGACGGGCTTCATGCTCATGAGACGCACACTTCACCGGATCGGTTCCTTGCGCTAGGCCGGGCGCGCGAAAGCCACCCCACTGACCGCGTGTAGGTGTCGCTCCCTCGGCGTCGAGCGGTCAAGGACGATCAGGCGGCGTTATCAGCACCATGTCCGACCTGCACCTACGCTGCGCCTATGCGGGGTCAAGTCACTTGGCGGGCCAATCGCGCTTTCCGGCTTCTGTTCCTGGGCTTCGCGACGTTCTGTGCCTTTGCATCGCTGGTCCCTTACTCGGATGCGACCTACACGGGCTCTGTCGAAACCCGCCTTGCCTTGGGGGCACTTGCGGTCGCCTTGGTGTGGTCGGTCCTCCGGCCTCGGGTACGGCTCGCCCACGACGCGCTGGAGTTCCGAGGTGTTGTGCGCACGCAGCAGTTGCGGCTCGCTGACCTGGAGCGCGTCGAGCCTTACCGAAACGGCCTAGCCGTCACGACCAAAGCGGGCAAGACGGTCCTAGGTCCCTGGGGCATCGGACAGAAGCACGAGTGGTCGCGAAGGACCGAGTCCGGCGCGGACAGAATGGCTCTGCAAATCATGGCCGCCGCTAGGGACACCTCTGGTCGATGACCGCCAGCGAGGAAGTGCCGTTCTCTGCTCACGGCACCCGGCGAGGGGAGCCGCTAGCGTCGCGGACAAGGGTGTGCTGGATGACCCGCCGCAGTCGCCCGAGGACTGGATGTGGCTCGCGGCGACGATCACCGATCACATCTGCGCCGCCATCGAGACAACGCCTCGACCCCGAGGGTAGGTGCCGCCGCTTCCCGAGGTGAGGAACCGGCCTTCTCGACACGGAGGCTCAGACGCCCTTGGGAGCAATATCCCCAAGGTTCATGGCGTCGTTGCCGGCTTGACGTGCTGGCCCGGCACGGACTTCGTGCAGACCCGGGCCTTCGAGATTGACACGGGCGGTAAGCGGAAGTCGGAGTTGTCGGGCTCGGTGATGCAACCCCTGAGACTCTCCGTGCCTGGGTCAAGGACGCCCATCGTCCCGCCTTGGCAGCCCTCCAGTGGCATCGCAGCCTTGGCTCCGGCAGGCACGAGCGTACGACTCTGCGCTGTGGAACAGCGGTCGTTGAGGCAGTCCACAACAGCCACTTGGGCTTTCGAGTCGTTCAGCACCTCGACGGAGAGTTGATCGCCAGGCGGGGGATCGAAGAAGCACGGTGGACCGACGGCGGCAGCGACCGTACAAGCGCCGGGGATGAGGACGGCGAAGGCGACCAGCAGGAACCGGAGACGTCGCATCCGGACGCCACGCTTCGTCCGCTGCCAGAAGACGTGTGACGGGGATGCCACTGGCCAGCCGGGCTCCGGCTCCCAGCCGGGCGGGGGACAGAAACCTCTGGGTGCGGCGGGCCAGTCGGCCGGGGCGACCCACTCCAATCCCCGCTTCAGATCCCTGGACACCTGGTCATAATGCCAGCAGGGCGATCGAGGGGAGCCGTTACCTCATGTCAGTCAGGGAAGCCCGTCGGCGTGGATAACATCCCTGACCTCGTGCCTGGCCTCAGGATCTTCAGGGGGACACGTAGACGCCGTGATCGCCTATCCGGCGCCACAGGCAGAACCATTCCTCGTCGTGGTGCTCGAACTGAAATGTCGCTCGACCGTCTGGCGACGCGAAGCTCCAGGTCATTTCCATGATCCGAGCTGTGTTCTTTAGCTCAGAAACGCGGAGCGAAGCCGGCCAGACGTACGGCATGTGGTTCGCGGCGGCCGTGGCCCAGGCATCGCACGCGGGAGCGAACTTCTCGAGCACGACGTCGCGGAACGCCATCTGATGCTTGGGCTTGAGTTTCTTGTAGTCCCGCTTGAATTCGTCGGTGCGGCGGTATCTCACGTGTCGAGTTCGGCCAGGAACGACTCGGCGTCATCGGTGACGATCACGCGACCGGCAGCCAGGTCCGCGTCGGCGGCTCGCTCGCGTTCCTGCCACTCCTTCGTCCAGAACCAGGTCTGACTTGCCGGCACGGCCACCTGCGGACGAAGCTCGAGCACTCCGTCTTCGCGTTCGGTGACCTCCACCTGGGCACCAGGTCGATCGAGCTGGTAGCGCTTGCGCAACTCGGGTGGGAGCGCGAGCACTCCTCGGCTCTGGAGGGTGAGGAACTCGTGGTACCGAGCCGGCTTCGTCATCCCCCCACAATGCGGCAATGCTGCTTTGCCGTCAAGCCGCATCGACTCGGCACGATGTCCTGGTGCAGGAGGCCGGACCTCGAGCCCCGCACCGCTGCGATGTTCGTCCGCGCTGCCGGGGATGGCGACGCCGGCAGCGTCGGGCGGCCAGGGTTCGACCAACTGGCCTTCGAGGTGATGATGAAGCACTGCAAGCGATCGAGGACCTCGCGGACCAGTCAGGACCGTTCGTCTACACCGCGACGCCACCGGACCCTCACGGCCGTCGACCTCGGTTGAACGGGGCACCTGTGAGGTGAAGAGCGACGAACTATCGCTGCTCGGGCCGGCCCAGCTCCTGATCACGAACAGGCGCTAGCCCCTACAGCGCCTGCGAGCAGAGAGCCTTCCTCACCTTCGAGACTGCGTAGTTCCGGCGCTATCGTCGGCTCATGCCTGGGCCCATCGACGTGCGCCTTGCGGCGAC
>JBKJOO010000267.1:0-2620 GCA_046595615.1 Mycobacteriales bacterium
GCGATCAGATACGCGGCCGCCGGGAGAGGTTCCCCATCGACCAGCAACAGCTCCGGGCTGGCGAAGCTCGCCTGTCCGGTGCGGACCCCGAAGCCGTGCGCGGCCGCGACGTCGACGTACTTCGCCTGCCGCATCGCCCCGACGAGCCGGTCCTTCTGCGCGACGACCGATGCGAGGTCGACCGGCCCGGCGCTGGTCGGCACCCCGCCGAATGGGCTGTGCAGGGCGTGCTCACGCTGGCCGCTCGCCGCGAGCAGTGTTTTGCTCGGGACGCACCCGACGTTCAGGCAGGTCCCGCCGACGGCGCCCCGCTCGACCAGAACGACGGAGCGGCCCTGCGATCTGGCGTGGATGCCCGCAGACATCGCCGCGCCCCCCGTACCGACGACGACCAGATCCAGGTGGTTGCTCATCCCCGGACGGTAAAGCCTCCCCTGCACTGGAAGGTCAAGCCGTACGCTCGCCCGATGCGCATCGGGGACCTCGCCAGCCGCGCCGGGCTGACGGTCAAGACCCTCCGGTTCTACGAACAGGCCGGTGTCCTACCCGCAGCCGCGAGGCTCCCGTCGGGCTACCGCGACTACGACCAGACGGCCCTGGCCCGTCTACGGTTCGTGAAGGCCGCGCAGGCCGCCGGCCTCACCCTCACCGAGATCAGGCAGGTCATCGCCGTCCGCGACAACGACGGACCGCCGTGCCAGCACGTCACCGGCCTGCTCGACGCCCACGCCACCGACCTCGACCGGCGCATCGCGGAACTCACCCTGCTGCGGCAGGACATCACCCACCTGAGAGACCGGGCCAGCACGCTGGACCCGGCAGCCTGCGGCTCCGGCGAGGTCTGCCACATCATCCCGACCTAACGCTGCGTCGGGGGCTGCCTGACTCGCCCGCAGGGGCCCAGTAGAGCCGCACGGCTCATGTCGGCATCAGCCGCGCGCGGTCGACTGCCACCGCGACGTACGCCCATCGGGTAGCCAGGTCCTCGCCAGTCAAGCGCCATCAGAACGTCGGTGGCCAAGGCCGAGGCCTCGCACGCCATCGAGATCCTGGTGCGTTGCCCAACAACATCCGCTTCTTCGGCTGTGCGAGCGGTAGCCGGTTGCCGTTCGAGGAGCGGAAAGCATGCAAAGTGCCCGAGAGGGCCCGCAGTCAGCAGCAGGAGCCGCTGGCGGGAGCCCCGCCGGACTGGCTGGCTGTTCCGCAGCAGACCCCGGGTCCGCAGCTGTCGGCCGCCCCCGCGGCGAGGGTCTTCGGGCTGACGCCGAAGGTGTCGCTGTCGGCGAGAACGGTGTAGATCTCCCACCGCTCGCCGGCCGGGCCGGTGACCCAGACCTTGTCCTGGGTGGCGAAGCAGCACGTGGTGCCGATCTCCTCGTCGGTGAACAGGCCCACGCCGGTCAGCCGGCCGATCTCGGAGTGGACGGTCGCGCTGTCGGTGACTTCAACGCCGAGGTGGTTGATCGTGCCGCCCTTGCCTGGGTTCTGCAGCAGGACGAGCTTGAGCGGTGGGCTGGCGACCGCGAAGTTCGCGTAACCGGGCCGGAGCTTCGCCGGCGGGGCGCCGAAGAGCTTCGAGTAGAAGGCGACGGCGGCGCCGAGGTCGTCGACGTTGAGGGCGAGCTGGACCCTGCCCGGCTCCGGGGTGGGCGCGGGCGCGGCGTCGAGGGTCGGGCTGTCGTTCGTGACGGTCATGTCAGCTCCTTCATTCGATGAATGTCTAGCGACCTTACGGATGTCACTCGATATTCGTCAAGGAGTTGCTCGACGTTCGTCTACGATGAGGCTATGCCGAAGGCCCTGCCCGTGCTCGACACCACCTCCCCGCTCTGCTGCGCGACTCTCGCGTCCGGCCCGATCGGCGAGGCGGACGCCCTGGAGATCGCGCTGCGACTCAAGGCCCTGGCCGACCCGGTCCGAGTCCGGCTCATGTCGATGATCCTCGCCGAGGCCGACACCGGGGTCTGCACTTGCGACCTCGCTCCCGCGGTCGGCGTCACCGAGGCGACCGTCAGCCACCACATGAAGCAGCTCCGGGACGCGGGCCTGGTCGTGGGGACCCGCAAGGGCACCAACACCTACTACCGCCCGAACGCCGACGGCCTGGGCGCGCTGTGCCGGGTCATCGACCCGGCCTCCTGCTGATGCCCCTGATAGCGCTGTGGCGCAAGGCGTTCGCGGAGCTCCTCGGGAGCGCACTGCTCGCCGCGACCGTCGTCGGGTCCGGCATCGCCGCCCAACGGCTCTCCCCGAACGACCGCGGGCTGGAGTTGCTGGAGAACAGCCTGATCACCGGCGCGGTCCTGGTTGCTCTGATCCTCGCGCTCGGCTCGGTGTCGGCGGCGTTCAACCCGGCGGTCACCCTCGCGCAGCGCGCGCTCGGGGCCATCACCGCCCTGGCCGCCGCTGTGTTCGTCGTCGCCCAGATCGTCGGCTGCTGCCTCGGGGTGATGCTGGCGAACGTGATGTTCGGGGTGTCTGCCGTAGACGTCAGTGGGCACCACCGGTCATCGGGCGGTCTGTGGCTCGGCGAGGTCGTCGCGACCTTCGGGCTGCTGATCGTGATCTTCGGGGTGGTCCGCGCCGGACGGTCCTCGATGACGGCGTTCGCGGTCGGCGG
>JBKJOO010000417.1:0-2546 GCA_046595615.1 Mycobacteriales bacterium
CAGCTGTCGCCGGCCCAGGCTGAGGAGTTCCAGTCCCCACCGTTCCAGGCGCCGGCCTGTGCCTCCAGCGCCGCCATCGCCTCGGCGTCGAAGGGCTGGCCGAAGATGTCCTGCTCACCCGACAGCGTCACCCCGTGGCTGACCAGATGCAGGCTGCCGCGCGACCCCTCCAGCGTGCCGCTGCCGGTGGCCCGGGCGGCGAACTGCGTCGCGTCGTACGGGAGCGCCAGGCCGAGCGCCTTGCTGACCGACAGGACCCCCCGGCCCTGGGCGCGGCTGCGCACCTTCGGCAATCTCGCACTCGAGGACCGCAGCAGGGCCTTGATCTCGTCCGGGGTCGCGTCGGGTCGCTGGGACAGCAGCAGCGCCACCGCGCCGGAGGTGAAGGCAGCCGCCTGGCTCGTACCGCTGCCGCGGAAGAACCGGTCGCCGACCCGGCCTGTCTTGCCGTGCTCGATGTCGATCTCGCTGCCGGGCGCCCGCAGGCTCTGCACGTGCGTGCCGGGTGCGACCAGGTCCGGACGACGACTGTAGGTGCCGGTGCTGGAGAAGCTCGGGATCGAGTCGTCGGTCGTGCCGAGCGTGCCGTTGGTGTCGTCAGCACCGACCGCGATGACGAGGGGATCGATCGCCGGGTCGGTGAGCCGCCCGTCCAGGCTGCCGCTGTTGCCCGCGCTGGTGACGACCACGATGCCGTGCAGCCAGGCCTGCTCGGCGGCGTACGCCAGGGGGTCGACCAGGTAGGACTGAGCGGAGTTGGTGCCGAAGCTGAGGTTGAGCACCCGGATGTTCCGGCCCTCGTCGTGGGCGTGCTGTACCACCCAGTCGATGCCCGCGATGACCTGCGACACATCGGTGCTGCCGTGCCGGTCGGCGGCCTTGACCGAGACCACCCGCGCGTCCGGGGCGACCCCGAGGAAGTTGGTCACGTCGTCGACCAGGGCCGGGCCGGTCTCGTCAGCAGCCGCCGTGTCGCGGCCGGCGATGATGCCGGCCATGTGCGTGCCGTGTCCGAAGGTGTCCAGCTGGCGAGTCGCGGGATCCTGGCTCTCCGGGGTGAGGTCGGGCCCGAGGACCACCTTGCCGGGCGTGATCAGGCCGTCGACCGGTGCGACACCGGAGTCCAGCACCGCCACGTCGATCCCCTGGCCGGTGTAGCCGCGCGCCCAGGCCCGCCGTACCCCCGCGGTGGCCTCCTGCGCAGCGAGGGAGTAGCCGTCGGTCTCCGGGCGGTACGGTTCGGCGACCGAGCTCAACAGCCGCACGGCGCCGTTGCCGGTGACGCTCAGCACCCCCGGCGCAGACCGGAGGGCATCGGCGGCACCGGCCGGGAGCCGGACGCTCAGGCCATTGATGATGCCCAACCGACGCTCGACGTGGCCACCGGCGCGGGCGACCCCCGCCGTAGCCAGCCCGAGCCCGCCGGCCGACGCGCGGACTACATAGCTGCCGGCGCCGCTCGCCGGGGCGGCCGAGGCCGGCATCATCCCAGCGAACGGGCTGAGCAGCGCGGTGGCCAGGACCGCACCGAGACCGGCCCGGCGCCGGGCCGGCCGGGCCACCGACAGCCAGGCGCGGGAGTGCATGGGCTGCGGGCCGGTGGTCGCCGGCTCCGCGTTGTCGCGGAACGGCAGCCGGCTCGTCCATGAGCCGTGACCGGTGGGGGACATCGAGCCTCCTCGTCGGGGATGGTGCGTGACCCCTTGAGCATCGAGGCAGCGAGGGGCCGGCGGCAGAGGCCACCCGGCCCTGATGGGGGCCTCCGGTCGGCCCAATGGGTCTGCCTCCCTCCCCATGCTCCAGACGCCCGGGTCGGTGCCGATACCCAAGGGGCGACGTGGTGGCACGGCGCCGACCTGGGGGGCCCGATGCCGGAACGCGCGACACCCTGGCGCCTGTCGACGGCGCAGCGGATCGTCGCGCTGTCGTTGCTGCTGCTCGCTGCGGCGCTCGCCGCCTTCCTGGGGACCGTACGTTTGCCGGTCTACGAGCAGGCCCATCCGCACCTTTCCTGGCCGGTCCTGCTCGTCTTGTTCAGCCTCAGCCAGGCGTACGGGTTGGTCCTGCAGGACCAGCGTGAGTCGCGGGTCGTCTTCCTCTCCGAGATCCCCTTCGTCCTCGCGCTCGTCTACAGCAGCCCGACCGACCTCATCATCGCGCGGGTCCTCGCACCGGCTCTGCTGTACGGCGTGATCCGGCGGATCCGACCCATCAAGCTCGGCTTCAACCTGGCCCTCGCCGCCTGGGAGGCCTGCGCCGGACTGTTCGTCGTCGCCTTCCTGCTCGATGGCAGCTCACCGGTCGGCGCGTTCGGCTGGCTTGCCTTGCTCGCTGCGACCGTGATCAGCAGCACCACCGCGGCCGTCGTCGTCGAGGTGGCCGTCGCCCTCGCCGACCATCTGCCCCTGCGACCCCGCGTGCTGGTGAGCGTGGTCCGGGCCGCTGGGCTCGCCGCCGCGATGGCCACCACCGTGGGGATCGTGGTTGCCCGCTCGTTGCTCGGCGACCTCGTGATGGCTGTCCCCCTGGCCGCCTGTGGTGCGGTC
>JBKJOO010000063.1:0-19665 GCA_046595615.1 Mycobacteriales bacterium
TCGCCGACCCGACCGCGCTCCACGAGATCTCGCACGGCTGGCCGGCCGTGCTCGCCAACCTGAAGTCGCTGCTCGAGACCGGCGAGGTCCTCCCGCAAGCGCCGTGGGAGATGTCGCCGGTGCACCACTGATCGGTACTCGACAGAGCCCGCGGCGCGCCCTACCCGCCCCCCTGCTCACACCTGGAGGAAGACCATGGACACCACACGCTTGCAAGACGCCTACGCAACGCTTCTCGACGCTGCTGCTCACGTGGCTCAGCGAGCCGACGACACGCCCGCCCCAACGGACGGCGGATGGGACGCAGACCGAATCCTGGCCCACATCGCGCTCGTCGACGCAGCCACCCTGGCCACCGCCGCCACCGTCGCGTCAGGCGCAGGTGCGACCTACGACAACCGCCTCTCACACGACGATTGGACCACCAGCCGCGTCCGTGCCCACACCGGCGGGAACGCCGGGCTGCAGGACCGCATCCGGCGCCAGGGCGCGGCGCTGTGCGACCTGGCGACAGCGCTGAGCGAAGCCGAGCTCGGCACGGCGGTCCCAACGCTGCTGCTGTCCGACGGCGGAGTCCTCGTCGACCAGCCGGTGCCGCTGACAGCCATCCTCACCGGCCTGGCGGACGACCACCTGCCACGCCACACCGAACAACTGCTCGCGCTGTTGCCGACCGGACCTCGGGCCGCAGCAACAGCGAGATCACGGTGACCGCCTCCTCGCGCTGAAAACCACACCTGCAAGGCAGCCGAAGTTGGCTCAACGACGTCACCGGGCCCGCGGCTCGAGCCGCCCGTCGCCCGGCCGTAGGTCGACGGGACGGTCCCTCCGACACGGCCGCTCCCTTCCTCCTGGAGGAGAACGCGGGCGGCTACTTCGACAACCTGCGTGCCGCGCCGTCTCCCAGTAGCCGATCCTCAAGGGGCGGAGTCGGTCGAGCGGATGCCGCCACAGCCTCGCGCCGCCAGCAGGGAGAAGGCCTGCCGAGGGCCCTAGCCGTCAACGCTGAACGGTCACCTGAGCGACGGCCTCGCGCCCGAACACCCAGCACATGAGCTCGGACGGTGCACCCTTGACAACGGTCCGAGGGGCTCGGCCGGTCACTTGTACGGAGCGCCCGTCCGGGCGTTCCAGCACGAGGCCCGGTGTGCGCCGACGATGCAGGTGCCGGGCGGCAACCTGAACCCGCAACCACAGCGCGTCCTCGAGCTCATCGGCTGGTCTGTCCTGATCGAGCCCATTCGCGCGAACGACATCTTGGGTGTGCACGAAGTACTCGCCAAGTGCGTGTCGGTGGCCCTCGAACCGGTCGAGCGGCATGCACGCGATCCCGCCTCGCTCCGCGCGCAGCCGCGCGACGAGTTCGGCATACGACCAACGGCCTCTCAGGTGATCGGCGCGTCGCGATGCCGTAGTGGCCAGCGCGGGAACGACGATGCCGGGCCACCCGAGCGGATCGCGCTTGAGCGTCCACAGGTGGACCGCGAGATCGTGTGCCGCCCATTCCTCGCACAAGGTGGGAGCGTCCGCGGCGACCTGGTCGAGCGCATCACAACACCGGCGAAGCTGGCGATCACGCAGTTCAGCGGTCATTTCCCCACCGCCGCCTCAGGTACGTAGCCCGCCTTTATTGCCCCTCATCACAACGGTACCGGCAGGTCTGTCGAAAGACCCAGATGAGGGTGCCGCCGTCGCGCTCGGAGCAGCGGGCGACCAGGTCCGGATGTGGGAACCCACCCACGGCGAAATCCTCGCCACACCCCGCCACGTCCAGCAGCAGCGGCAACCAGGAACCCGGGCCTACCTCTCAGCCGGGCTCCCCGGAGCTGACTTTTGGGTCGCTGGCCACGCCGCTATGACAGCCGAGCTGGCCGACGTCGAGCTCGGTGAGGTCGACCGCTGCTGCACCGAGCACGACCTGTGGGACAAGCTCAGCTGACCGCGCCGCCCAAACCGCTCACACGCGCTTCAGGACGTCCGGCCGGCGGTCGCTGATCGGCACTGCTGGCAACTCGGGCCACCCGCGCGGACGCGCATTCGGTGTCCGACGGACGACTTCTCGGTCATGAGCGAGCCAGCGGCCGCGACCAGCCGCGCGTCCCTCGTCGTCCGCCAAGGTGCCGAGAAACCAGTAAGCCGCTCGTCAGGGCTCGTTGTGCCGACGGCCGCGGCTACGCTTGTCGGTCTCCTTCTCGTTGTACGCCAGTGTCAACGCCCACCGACGCGACAGCCCACGGTGAGCATGCCGTGAGACCGAGATCCGCTGGTAGTGCGAGGGCAGGGGTGTGTTGAACGAGCCAGATGCCCTCGTCAGGCTGCTCCCAGGTCCGCTCGAACTCGACGAGCGATCGACGCGGTCATCCGCGAGCAAGCCGCTCCGCCTCGGAGATGGCCCACGCGGCGTTGACCAGGCCGATGTGACTGAACGCCTGCGGGAAGTTGCCGAGCAGCTCACCGGTGGCGGGGTCGACCTCCTCGGCGAGCAGCCCGACGTCGTTGCTGTACGCGACCGCCCGCTCGAACACCGCCCGGGCCCGGTCGACCTTCCCGGCGAGGGCCAGCGCCTGCGCCAACCAGAACGTACAGAGCAGGAAGGTGCCTTCCTCGCCGGCGAGGCCATCGACGCCGACCTCGGTGCGATACCTGTAGACCAGCCCCTTGTCGTCGGTGAGGCGCTGTTCAGTGGCGTCGATGGTGGCCAGCATCCGCGGGTCGTCGGCGGGCAGGAAGCCGACGATGGCCATCATCAAGTTGGATGCGTCCAGCTCGGTCGACCCGACGTACTGGGTGAACGCCCCGGCTTGATCGCTCCAGCCATCCCGCTCCACTGCCTCCCGAATCTGATCTCGCGTCTTGATCCAGCCGGCGACGCGGTCAGCGGCTTCGAGACGGTCCGCGAGGGCGACGGCGCGGTCCAAGGCGACCCAGCACATGACCTTCGAGTACAAGAAGTGTTGCGGGTCGCCGCGAACCTCCCAGATGCCCTGGTCCTTCTCTACCCAACGCTCGCCCGCCGTGTCCGCACAGCCAACGAGGAAACGCTTGGTGTCCTCGTCCATCGAGCCCAGCTGGTCGGCCAGCCGGAGCGCCGCGCCGAGCAGCTCGCCGTACACGTCGATCTGCTGCTGGTTCCAGGCGCCGTTGCCGACCCGGACCGGTCGGCTGCCCCGCCAACCCTCCAGGTGCGGCAGCTCGCGTTCGGTGAGGTCGTGCTCGCCGCCGATCCCGAACATGATCTGCAAGGACTGCCCGACGCCGATCCCGGACGCGGCTGCCGTGGTCATGAAAGCGAAGAAGTCGTCAGCCTCGTCCGGGCAGGCCGCCACCCAGAGCGCCTCCATCGTGAAGCTGGCGTCACGGACCCAGGAGTACCGGTAGTCCCAGTTGCGCTCGCCACCGACGCCCTCGGGCAACGACGTCGTGGGCGCCGCGACGATCGCCCCGCTCGGCTGGTAGGACAGACCCTGGAGAACCCGGCCACTGTGGTGCACCAGGTCCGCCCATGGTCCCTCGTACGCCTGGTGGAGGTCGCTCCAGGATCGCCACGCGTCGACCGTGTTGTCGAGCACCGCCGCGAGCTCGGCCTGCGACCACACGCGCGCCGGTGTCTGCTCGAGGGTCGAGCGGTGCAGACCTAGGTACACCGACTCGCCCGCGTGGAGCACCGTTCGCCCGTGGCCGCGGCCGGCGCCCAACGTGAGCGGGACCGGGGTCGACAGCACCAGCCACTCCGCGCCGCCGCGAGCGGTCACGCCGCCGGGGACGTCACCAAGCAGTGGAACGACGAGTCCGTACTCCGGCCGCGGCTCGTAGGACACCTCGACCTCGACCTCGCCGGCGGTGCACGCAACCCGCCGTACCAGCAGGTGCGGCACGTCTCGACCCAGGCGATGGCCCCCGTTGTCCGGCCCCATGGCCAGCGCGTCGGTGAGCACCAGGGTGCCCGACGCAGTGCTGAAGGTGGTCTCCAGGACGAGCGTCTGGTCGAGGTACCTGCGGGTGCTCGACCAGCCGTCCGGCGGGCCGACCCGCCAGTGCCCCGCCTCAGCACCGAGCAGCCGACCGAACACCGACGGGCTGTCGAACCGGGGGAAGCTCAGCCACTCCACCGAGCCGGACCGGTCGACCAGCGCGCTGGAATGGCGATCGGACAGAAGGGCGTGGTCGGCGATGGGCGTCGAGGACATCACAGGCTCCGATTGGTCGTCGTACCCTTGCAGTGGGGCGAGTCGGTCGTCGCGTTACACGTGTCGGGTGCCTGGGCTGACGAATTCGGGATGTCCTTTCGTCTCGCCCGCCCAATCAGCCGTTGGTTCGGGGCGGAGCTACGCCCACCGTTGTGCGCTGACTGCCGCGGACGGTCTCTGCCTGCGCACCTCCACACTGATCGAAAACAGCCGCCTACCGCGGGTCGAACCACCTGGCGACCGCGTAGAAGACGCCGTACGGCGCGTCGGCTGCCAGCAGCTCCGCCGACCACCTGACCCCTCCCGCGGCGCCTGCGAGCACCTGCCAAGGGGCGCGGCCAGTCGCCATGAGATCGGCGGCGAGTTCCGGGTCCAGGTCGAGCAGCGCGGCCACGTCCGCCGTCTCGACAGCTGACCGCACGGATGCATCGAAGCCGGCCGCGCGTACGTCGAAGTGACCGGGCGCCTTGTCCGTCCGCCGAGCGGTCCCGTCGCCGCAGACGATCGCGGCCACTCGCGCGCCGCCCGACCCCAGCCCCTCGCCCAGCAGTCGGCAGCGCTCAGGTGACTCATCGGAGCGCACGCCGAGCAGCCGGTCCGCGCGACGCGGGGAAAGCAGCCATGACCCGATCGCCAGGGCGAGGGGCAGACGCACCGCCGCCGGCTCGGTCGGATGTGCGACGCCGAAGCCACGCCAGTCCCATCCACCGTCGTAGTCCCGCGTCGTCGGCGCCGCACCGATGACCACCACCTGATCGGCCGCCGCGACGACGTCCGCGACGGCCTGCCGGCAGGCTGATCGGAGCGACTCGTCCTGGGCCGCACTACCACCGCCGACCTCGGGCACCAGGAGCGGCGGGGTCGGTACGAAGGCAGCTGCGACCAGGGCCATCAGGTCAGGCCGCGACGGGGCCGGGACCAGCGAGGCCGACGGCGCCAGCGGGGCCCCTGACGAGGGAAGAGAAACGCGTCCGGTTCACGACGTCCATCACCAGCGTCGTGATCGGAGAGCGCCTCGTCTCGGAACCGGACACCGGGCCAGGCTGCCATACGGCCACACGCGCCCTGCACGCGACACCATCTGCCAGGTGCGTTTGCTGTTGCCCCGGGATTCCCCGCTGCCTGCCGCCGGTCTCGAAGAGCTCTACGACCCCGGCGATGATCCTTTCGTGCGGGCCGGGTTCGTCCTAAGTATCGACGGCGGTGTCGCGGTCGATGGCCGCGCAGCAGGGCTTCACACCGCGAGCGATCAGGCTGTCTTCCATGCCCTTCGGTCAGTCGCCGACGACGTTCACGTCGGCGCCGGCACAGCGCGCCACGAAAGCGCCGCGCCGCGCCGACGTGCCGGGCGCAGGAAGGCACGTCAGCGTGGATCCCGACGGGCTGCCCGAAACGGCACTAGTTACCCGGTGCGTGGGTGCTCGGTTGAGGGGCCGCCGGCTCCGCGTCCTGGTCGTTTGCGGTGTTGAGGAGCCCCAGCGCGACCGAAGGGAATACCAGCACCGACAGCAGGCCGGCGCAAACCAGCGCCGCCGCCGTGATCGAGGAGATGCGACCGGTCAGAACGCCGATCTGGCTGGCGGTCACGATGAACGGCAGCGACGTCGCCTGCAGCAGCGCCACGGCGACGGTGTTGCGACGACCCAGGACCGAGAAGAACCACAATGCGGGGACGCCGCGCAGAACCAGCAATGTCAGCAGGAACAGCGGCACGCGCAGGAACGCCGACGGATGGGCGATCAGGCCGCTCAGATCGAGCCGCACACCGCTGGAGACGAAGAAGACCGGGACAAGGAAGCCGAAGCCGATCGCCTCGAGTTTGAGCCGGAAGTTCGGGTGCGACGCCGAGTCGCGGTCGAGCAGCGAGACGACCGCCCCGGCCATGAACGCGCCCAGGATGCTCTCGAGACCGAAGCGCTCGGCCAGCGCCACGAACGCGATGAGCAGCACGACAGCCAGGCGTACGCGGATCTGGGCGGTCGTGTCCTGCAGTCGGTCCAAGACGCCACCGAGGGACATGGACCGGCCGGCGCGGCCGATCACGACGGCGGTGACGGCGACCAGAACGGCGAAGGCCACGAGCAGCACGACCTTGGCGCCCGGGCTGCCCCCCGAGCTCGAGAACAGCAACGACAGCAGGACGATGGCCACGAAGTCGGCGACGGTGGCCGCAGACACCGCCGTACGACCGACTGCACCGTCGATCTGCTGCGCGTCCTTGAGCACCGGTACGACCAGCCCCAGCGAGGTTGCCGACAGGGTGATCGCGAACAGCAGCGGCGACTTGACGATACCGGCCGCCGAGAAGGCGAGCCCGACGCCGACGCCAAGCACGATCGTGGTCAGGTAGCCAAACACCGACTTGCGCAGGGTGACGCCACCGAGCTGGTGCAGGTCGATCTCGAGCCCGGACAGAAAGAGCAGGAACGCCAGGCCGATGAGCGCGAGGATCTGCACCGGCAGGTCGACGTGCACCCATCCGAGCACGGACGGTCCGACGATGACACCGGCCACGATCTCAAGAACCACAGCCGGCATCCTCAGCCTCGGGGCGAACCCGATCGCCAGCGGCGCGATCACCGCCACCAGGGCGATGATCAACAGGTTCTCGAACCGGACATCAGGCATAGCCGTGAACCCTTCCTCGTCGTACCAACCAACGCTTCACTCGCCGGGGATCACAACCCGTACGCCTCCAGCAGCCGCAGCCAGACCTCGCTGAGCGTCGGGAAGGACGGGACGGCGTGCCAGAGCCGCTGCACCGGAACCTGGCCGGCGATGGCCACGGTCGCCGAGTGCAGCAGCTCGGCGATGCCAGGGCCGGTGAACGTGGCGCCGAGGACGAGCCCAGTCGGCTCGTCGACGACGAGGAAGCTGGTGCCCTGGACGCCGTTGCCCAGCGTGTAGGCACCGGCGACCCCGCCCGTCTCGGTCGAGGCCGTCTTGACGTCGAACCCGCGCTCGCGGGCCTGAGCCTCGGTCAACCCGACGGCGCAGACCTGCGGGTCGGTGAAGGTGACACGCGGCACGACGTCGCGGCTGACCTCGTCACGGACGTCCTTGCCGAGGATGACGTCACCGACGATGCGCGCCTGGTACTTGCCGACGTGGGTCAGCAGCGCCTGGCCGTTGCAGTCGCCGACGGCATAGAGCCACCGGCTGTTGGCGCCGTTGGCCCCGATCGACCGCAAGGCGTCGTCGACCTCGACCGGGCGCCCCGGAGGCAGGCTCACGGTGTCGAGGCCGAGGTCGCCGGTGGCGGGACGCCGCCCGACAGCCACCAGGATCTCATCGGCGACCAGCGTCCGGCCGTCGGCGAGGGTCGCCGTCACCGGACCGCCGACGCCCTCGCGGGCCACCCCGGTCATCGCGACGCCGGTGAAGACCGCCATGCCCTCACTCTCGAACGCGGCCCGCACCTGGTCGCCGGCGAACGGCTCCTCGCGCGACAGCAGCCGCTCCGACCCCTCGACGACGGTCACCTCCTCGCATCCGAGCCGGCGGAAGCCCTGGGCCATCTCGGCCCCGATCGCGCCACCGCCCAGAACCAGCAGCCGGCGCGGCAGCTCCCTGGCCGACGTCACCCCGCGGTTGTCCCAGCAGTGCGCCTCCACGAGCCCGGGAATGGGCGGCATCAGGGCCGACGAGCCGGTCGCGAGCACGACCGCCGTGCGCGCGGTGAGCAGGCGTACCGACCCATCAGCGACTGTGACCTCGACGGTGCGCTCGCCAGCCAGCCGAGCGGCACCACGAACGAGCGCGATGTGCTTGCTGTCCAGCCACGGGACCTGACCGGAGTCATCCCAGTCGCTGGTCATGTAGTCCCGCTGCGCAAACGCCGCCGCCGCGTCGATCGAGCCCGTGACCGCCTCAGCAGCGCCCGGTACCCGGCGGGCCGCTGCCAGCACGTCGCCGGGGCGCAGCAGGGTCTTGCTTGGGACACAGCCCCAGTAGGAACACTCGCCGCCGATGAGCTCGCGCTCGACGATGGCGACCGACAAGCCGCCATCGGCCACGCGGCCGGCTGCAGTCTCGCCGGTCGGCCCAGCCCCGATCACGATGACATCGAAGTCAGCCAGGTCGGACGCTCCCATCTGCTGGGCTCCTCAGGTTGACGCGGTGGGTAGGTGGCCGCTCAGAAGCCGGCGGCCGGCCAGGGCAGGCCGCTGTACCTCTGAATCACGGGACCCGGTGGTGGCGCGAGCTTGGCGAGCAGGCCCGACTCGACCCGGAGCAGCAGCGCGCGTCCGATCCGGGCGAAGGGGTCGTCCCTGAGCCGGCCCAGATCGTGGCGACTCACGCACATCGAGCCGGCGAAGTGGGAGGAGTCGCGGACGAACGTCGTGACCACATCGAGCGGACGACCCGACAGCACGGCTCGCAGCGCTCCGGACACGGCAGGGTCGTCGAACAACAGCGCCCGATCGGGTGCGACCTCGACGAGCGACACCCAGGCCGCCGCTCCGGCGGGGTCGACGACTCGGGCGTCCATCCGTACGGCGTCCGGGACAGGCTTGCGACCGGACGGCCAGGCGGCCATCACCCCGAACGCCGCGCCGTCGACCACGGTCGCGGTCGCGGTGGCCAGCGGCGGTACGGCCGAAGCCGGGTCCCCCGGCTTCAGGACCGCGAACCAGCACCAGCCCCCGCGGCTCATCCGACCTCCCAGTCGCTGCGGAGCTCACGGGTGATCTCGCGAAGGTCACGGTGCAGCTCGTCGTTCGACGGTCGGCCCCAGTACCAGTAGCCGTTGTAGACGCGATGGATCCGCAGGTCCGGGAAGAGCGTGAACGTCGTCGGCACGTACGGTCGGTACAGCGTGTCAGTGGTCTCCAGCAGGCCGAGTTGGTTCTGGAAGATGCGTTCGCTGTCGGACAGGAAGGTCCAGCGCGCACCCAACCCGGCCCGAAATGCCGACAACGCAACCGGCTCGTCGATGCTGATCGAGACGAGCCTGGCGTACGCCACCTCGGCCTCGTCCTGCAGCCGGACCAGGGCCCGGAACGCCGTCTGCTCCTTGGGGCACCACCAGCCGCGGAAAAAGTTGACGACCAGCGGGTCGCCCTCGGCCAGCTCGGTCAGGCTTCGCGTGATGCTGTTGTGATCGGGCAGCTGGAGGTCGGGAAGGAAGCCGCCAGGGACAAGCTCGGGGTTCATGGCTTCCCCATCAGATCGCCGGGTCCTGCGCGGCCCGCGCACGACCCTGCTCGAAGAAGGCCAGCAGATCCGGCACGCCATCGAGGTCCCGGACGAGGCGCATCGCCCCGAAGGGCTGATCCCAGAACGAGCCCCGTCGAGCCTGGTGCGGTCCGACGTACGCGTAGGGCGTGGGGATCAGGTCGTCCCCCATCGAAACCCCGTAGTTGACGTCCTCAAGGGTGACGCCGATGTCGAAGTGCTCGGGCCACAGGACCGGCGTCACAGCTCCGCCGGGTGCGTGCGAGGCGCTGAGCTGGCGGCCGGCATCGTCCCCCATCGCGATGGCGCGAGCGATCGCGGTCGCGACGTCAGGGTCGACCTGGACCAGGTCGGTCGCTGCGGGCGAGTTGGCCGTCGGCGGGTAGACCCCGACCGGCGCACCGAAGTCGACGCCCGCCTGCTCGGCGAGGTCGCGCAGCGTGCCGCGCAGCGGGATGACCCGTTCGCCAGCCGCGTCGCTCACGACCAGGTCGATTCCGCGTACGGCGAGGAAGTGGTCAGGCGCTCCGAGCGGGCCGGTACGGAAGCCGCCGGGCGCCGCGTACAGCCGGATCGTCCCGGTCAAGCGGTGCTGCGGCCCGGCGAGGATCGTCTCGCCGATGGCATGCAGGGTGCGTCTGCTGACAGCTTGCACGTCGCGCTCCTCGAGAGGTCTGTGACACACCCGGACCAGTGCCGACCCGCCACCGATCCTCGGCTGCCTTGTGACGGCACAGTCCTCCGGTCGGGTCCCGCGTTACAGGTGGGGGTGCCGTTCACCCGTCGTTCACCAGCAGTGACCGGTCCCTGACTAGGCTCGGCCGCGTGAGTCAGCAACATGAGGACGAGGAGGCGTTCAGGGTCGCCGTCGAAAGCCTGTCGCCCGAACTGTTGCGGATCGCCTTCGCGTTCACCCGCGACGCCGACGCCGCGGTCGACATCGTGCGGGAAGCGTGGCGCGGGACCATCCGCAGCGGCGATTCAGACCCGCGGGGCACCGCCATGCGCCTGGTGGTCGACGAGGCCTGTGCGGCGACCGGCAAGCCTGGCTCCTTGCACCGGACCGTCGAGGGGACCAGCGTGTCCGGTCCCACCGTCGACCCGGCCAGGTTCCGGCCGCAGGGTGAGCAGTGGGCCGGCCACTGGGTGGCATCCCCCCCGACGTGGCCATCCGGGCTCGACGAGAAGGCAGCCTTGGTCGCCGCGGCGCTGGAGGCCCTGCCCGAGCCGCAGCGCGTCGTCGTCAGTCTGCGCGACGAGCAGGGCTGCACCGCCGCAGAGGTGTGCGAGTACCTGGCGATGGGCGAGACCGAGCAGCACGTGCTGCTGCATCGCGGCCGTGCCCGGGTCCGGCAGGTCCTCGAGGATCACATCGCCTCGACCGGTCCTTCACCAGGTGTCGCTTGACGCCCGGTTCCTCACCGGCGGGGCCGTCGACGCACCGGGTCCGGGCCTGAGGTACCCGCCGAGCCGCGAAGGATGAGGTCGACGACCAGCCCGGTCCAGCCGGTCTGGTGCGACGCACCGACCCCGCGGCCGGTGTCGCCGTGGAAGTACTCGTAGAACGGCACGTGATCGTGCCAGTCGGGATGGGTCTGGAAGAGCTCCACGTCACCGAAGACGGGCCGTCGTCCGGACCCGTCGTCGAGGAAGATGCTGACCAGCCGGCGCGAGAGGTCCTCGGCGACCCGGCCCAAGGTCATCCTGACCCCCGAGCCGGCCGGGTGCTCGACCAGCAGGTCGTCGCCGTAGAAGCGCGCGAACCGCCCGATCGCCTCGACCACCAGGAAGTTGACCGGGAACCAGACCGGCCCGCGCCAGTTGGAGTTGCCGCCGAACAGTCCGGTCGTGGACTCCCCCGGCTCGTAGTCGACCGAGAACGACTCCCCGCCCAGCGAGATCGAGAACGGCTGGTCCTTGTGCCGCCGCGACAGTGCGCGCAACCCGTGCGGTGACAGGAACTCGTCCTCCGACAGCATCGTCGACAGGATGCGCACGAGCCGTTCGGCGTCGACGATCGACAGTAACCGGCCCTCGGCACCATCGCGCACGTGCGTCTCACCCACGACGCCGCGGTAGCGCGGCTTGTTCTCCAGGAACCACGCGAACCGGCCGGCGAAGTCGGGCAACCGTTCGAGGGTCGCCCGACCCAATGTCGTCGTGGCGCACAGGGGCAGCAGCCCCACCATCGAGCGGACCCGCATCGGCTCACGCGTGCCGTCGGCGAACCTGAGGACGTCGTAGAAAAAGCCGTCCTGTTCGTCCCACAGCCCCTGCACACGCATCGCGTCGGCGATGTAGGCGAAGTGCTCGAAGAACTTGGTGGCCATGTCCTCATAGCTCGCGTCGTGCTCGGCGAGGACGAGCGCCATCTCCAGCAGGTTCAGGCTGTACATCGCCATCCACGCTGTGCCGTCGCTCTGCTCCAGCCGCGCAGCGACCGGCAGCATCGCCGACCGATCGATCGGGCCGATGTTGTCAAGGCCGAGGAAGCCACCCTCGAACACGTTGTTGCCGGCCGCGTCCTTGCGGTTGACCCACCAGGTGAAGTTGAGCACCAGCTTGGTGAAGACCCTGCTGAGGAACTCGTAGTCGTAGGTCCCCGACGCGGCGCCGTCGATCTCGAACACACGCAGCGCGGCCCACGCGTGCACCGGAGGGTTCACGTCGCCGAAGGCCCACTCGTACGCGGGGATCTGACCGTTGGGATGCATGTACCACTCGCGCAACATCAAGATCAGCTGGCTCTTGGCGAAGGCCGGGTCGACGTGGGCGATCGGTACGCAGTGGAACGCCAGATCCCACGCGGCGTACCAGGGGTACTCCCACGGGTCCGGCATCGAGATGACATCGGCGTTGTTGAGGTGCGCCCACTCGGCGTTGCGGCCGTGCTTGCGCCCTTCGGGCGGCTGCGGCCCGGCCGGGTCACCCGCGAGCCAGCGCTCGACGTCGTAGTGGAAGAACTGCTTGCCCCACATCAGGCCGGCAATCGCCTGCCGAAGAACGGACGCCTCGTCGGCTGACCGCCCGGCCGGGGTCAGGGCGGCGTAGAACGCGTCCGCCTCCGCTTTCCGAGCCCCAACAACGCTGGCGAACCCAGCGGTGAGGTCCTGCGCCGGCTCGTCGCCGGCGGTGAGCCGCACCCGGATCTCGCGCTTCTCGCCGGCAGGGACCTCGACCACGTAGTGCAATGCGGCCTTGGTGCCGACCAGGTCGGGGTTGACCGTCTGGGCGCCGGAGATCACGTGGTCGTTGATGCCGTCCTTGGGGAAGGCCGACCTGCCGTCGACGTCGTACAGCCGCTGGGTGTTGGTCTCGTTGTCGCAGAACAATGGCGTCGGAGCCCCGTCGCCGGCGAGCGACAATGTGCCGATCACGTCGTGGGTGGCGACGATCCGGTCACCGACGGCGCGGATCGCCGGCACGCTCGTGCCCTCGTCGCCCCAGGACCAGGTGTTGCGGAACCACAGCTGCGGAAGCACGTGCAGCGTCGCCGACTCCGGCCCGCGGTTCGCGAAGGTGATGCGCATGAGCAGGTCGTCCGGCCCTGCCTTGGCGTAGTCGACACTCACGGCCCAGTAGCGGTCGTCGTCGAAGACCCCGGTGTCGACCAGCTCGTACTCACCGACGTCCTGCCCGCGCCTGCCGTTCTCGGCAACCAGGTCGGCGTACGGGAACTCGGCCTGCGGGTAGTGATAACGCCAACTCATCCAGGAGTGGGTCGGCGTCGAGTCGAGGTACCACCAGTATTCCTTGGCGTCTTCTCCGTGGTTCCCCTCGGGACCGGTCAGGCCGAAGATGCGTTCCTTGACGATCGGGTCGCGTCCGTTCCAGAGCGCCAGACCGAGCACGAACGTCTGCTGCTGGTCGCAGACGGCCGCGAGCCCGTCCTCGCTCCAGCGGTATGTCCGCGACCGCGCGTGGTCGTGGGGGAAGTAGTCCCAGGCCTCGCCGTGCTCGCTGTAGTCCTCGCGTACGGTGCCCCAGGCGCGTTCGGACACGTACGGCCCCCACCGGCGCCAGCGTTCGCTGCCGGTGTCGGCGGCGGCGAGTCGGGCCTGTTCCGCTCCCGGCGCGGCGGAGTCGGCGGGCTTGCTTCGGTTGGCCATGCGCACAGGTCGTCCTCGCGACCTCAAACGTTACGTCGAGAACCAGCTGCGCCGCCGCACGGGGCCTGACCCGCCCGGGTGTAACGCTCCGACGAGGAGGGAGACGGGGCAGCCATGACTGCAATCCCTGACTTCACCGGCTTGCGCGCGATGTTCGTCAACTGCACGTTGAAGCGGTCACCTGAGCCGAGCCACACCCAAGGGCTTGTGGACGCGAGTGCGGCGATCATGCGTCAGCACGGGGTTGTGGTGGAGGTGGTCCGGTCGATCGATCATGACCTGGCCACTGGGGTGTATCCAGACATGACCGAGCATGGGTGGGCGAGCGACGAGTGGCCCCAGATCTATCCGCGCCTGCTGGCAGCGGACATCTTGGTCGTCGCCGGTCCGATCTGGTTGGGCGACAACTCCAGCCAGACAAAGTTGATCATCGAACGGTTGTATGCACTTTCGGGGATGTTGAACGACAAGGGGCAGTACCTGTTCTACGGGCGCGTCGCTGGCTGCCTGATCACGGGCAACGAAGACGGGATCAAGCACTGCGCCCAGAACGTGTTGTATTCCTTGCAGCACATCGGCTACACGATTCCGCCCAGCGCGGACGCTGGTTGGATAGGTGAAGCTGGCCCCGGGCCCTCATACCTCGACCCGGGCAGCGGAGGCCCCGAGAACGACTTCACCAACCGGAACACCACCTTCATGACGTGGAACCTGATGCACCTGGCGAAGATGCTGAAAGATGCCGGCGGGGTGCCGGGCTACGGCAATCAGCGCTCGGAGTGGAACGCCGGCGCTCGGTTTGACTGGGAGAACCCTGAATACCGCTCCTGATCATGATTTGACGCGAGGGAAATGACTGCCGAGGTGGCATTTGACCCCGGACGGCCGGACCAGTGCCGCTCTGCGTTACACAGGACGCGCACCTCAGCTGAGCGCGTAACGCCGGGTCCGACGAGCAGACACATCACCGTGACCTCCCCACTGCGCCTGTCCTTCGGACCCCAGACCTGCGGCTCGCTCGCGGCGGGCGGACAGCGCGAGTGGCTGGTCCCGGACGGCCTGGGCGGATTCGCGATGGGCACCGTGTCCGGTCTTCGCACGCGGCGCTACCACGGGCTGCTCGTCGTCGCCACAGACCCACCGCTCGGGCGCCAGCTCGGCCTCGCTGCCCTCGACGGGATCCTGGTCCTGCCTTCGGGGGCACGCGTGCCGCTCGGCATCCACGAGTGGGCCGGCGGCCACCTTGCCCCGACCGGTCACACCCTGCTCGAGTCGTTCGCCCTCACCGACGGCCTTCCCCGCTGGCGCTGGCGCGTGGGCGACGTCGTGCTCGAGCGCACGCTCGCCATGCAGCACGGGGCACCATCGGTGGCCGTCGTCCACACGCTTCTGGCCGGCGGCCCAGTCCGGCTCGAGGTCGAGGCGCTGACCACCTGGCGTGACGTCCACAGCGAGCGGCACGCGTACGGCGCCTTGCTCTCCCACCAGGTCTCGAACGGCGCGGTCATCGAGAACGCCTTCCGGCTGCGTGGTCCCGGCTGGGAGCCGGGTGGCGAGTGGTACCTCGGGGTCCACGCACGCGCGGAGGCCGCTCGTGGCCTCGCCGCCGTAGAAGACCTCTGGTATGCGGGCCGCTTCAGTGCCGAGCTGGCGCCCGGCGACACCCTGGAGGTGTCGGCCTGGGCGGGCGACCTCGGGGTCGAGCCGCCGCCCGCGTCCGCCGTCGTCGCAGCGGCGAGGCAGCGCAGCCAGCGCGCAGTCGCCCTCGGCCGGGCTCGCGACGAGACCGACGCCACGCTCCTGCTCGCGGCCGACAGCTTCGTCGTCACGACGCCCAGCGGGCCCGACGTGGTCGCCGGCTACCCGTGGTTCGGCGCCTGGGCCAGAGACACCATGACGTCGTACGAGGGGCTCTTCCTCGAGACGGGGCGGGCCGAGGAAGGCCGACGGCTGCTCGAGCGCTACGCCGCCACCCTGTCCGAGGGCATGCTCGCCAACACCGCCGATACGGGCGCCACCGAGTACAACACCGCGGACGGAACGCTGTGGTTCCTGCACGCCGTGGCCCGCCACGTCGAAGTGACCGGCGACCTCGACCTCGGCGCGCAGCTCGCTGCCCCGCTGGCCCGGGTGGTCGAGGCGCACATCCGCGGCACCCGTTACGGGATCCGGATCGACCCCGACGACGGTTTGCTCACACAGGGGCAGGACGGTTTCGCGCTGACCTGGATGGACGCCCGCGTCGACGGTGTCGGCATCACCCCGCGCGCCGGCAAGGCCGTCGAGCTCAACGCTTTGTGGATCCGTGGCCTGGCCGCCCTGAGATCCATCGGAGTCACGCTCGACAGCGAGGTGGGCGACCTGGCAATGCTCGAAAGCAGGGCAAAAAGCTCGTTCCTGGCCCGCTTCCCGACCCCATTCGGATGGCTGCACGACGTCGTCGACGGGCCCTACGGCGACGACGCCTCGCTCCGCCCCAACCAGCTGCTCGCTTTCTCGCTCCCCAACTCCCCGCTCGCGCCTGATGACTACCTGCCCGCCATCTCGCGCGAGCTACTCACACCGGTCGGCCTGCGCAGCCTGGCGCCGAGCTCGCCGGAGTACCGCGGCCAGCACCGCGGCGACTCCAAGAGGCGCGACAGCGCCTACCACCAAGGCACGGTCTGGCCCTGGCTCATCGGCCCGTACGCCGAGGCTGCCGCGCGTGCGGGTCAGGACATCGCGGGGGTATTCGACGGACTCGAGCAGCACCTCGGCGAGTGGGGCCTCGGCTCCGTCTCGGAGACCGCCGACGGTGACGCGCCGCACGCCGGCACCGGCTGCGCCTTCCAGGCCTGGTCCGTCGCCGAGGTGCTCCGGACGCGACGGCTCATCCACTGAAACGCCTGGGCGCCTCGCAAGACCATGACTCACATCCCGGCTGCACCAAAGACTCGAGGAGACAGGTCTCATGAAGGGTTTGACCGGCAAGGTCGCCGTCGTCACCGGCGGTAGCTCGGGTATCGGGCAGGCAATCGCGATCCGTCTGGGCGAGGAGGGTGTCGACGTCGCGATCAACTACGTCGGTCGTCCCGACGGCGCCGAGGCCACGAAGGAGACCATCGAGCAGGGCGTCGACATCTGCATGCAGCAGATGGCCGCCGCAGGGACGCACCCAATCCTGGTCCGGGCCGACGTGTCCGACGAGGCCGAAGTGGTGGCGATGTTCGCCGAGGTCATCAGCCACTACGGCCGCCTCGACTACCTCATCAACAACGCCGGCATCCAGATCGCCGCCGAGTCACACGAGCTGTCCGTCGCCGACTTCGACAAGGTGCTGGGGGTCAACCTGCGCGGGTCGTTCATGTGCGCGCAGCAGGCGATCAAGCACTGGATCGAGACCGGCAACCCCGGCTCGATCGTCAACGTCTCCAGTGTCCACCAGCTCATCCCCAAGCCGCGTTTCCTCAGCTACTCGGTCTCCAAGGGCGGCATGCAGAACCTGACCCACACCCTCGCGCTCGAGTACGCGGCGCGCGGGATCCGGGTCAACGGCATCGGCCCCGGTGCCACTGTCACCCCGATCAACCGGTCGTGGATCGACGACCCCGTCAAGCGGGCCATGGTCGAAAGCCACATCCCAATGCGCCGTGCCGGCGACGCCGAGGAGATGGCCGCAGCCGCGACGTTCCTCTGTTCCGACGAGGCGCTCTACATCACCGGCCAGACGCTCTTCGTCGACGGCGGACTCACCCTGTACCCGTCGTTCGAGTCGACCTGGTCCTCCGAGTAATGTCGGTCGCCGGGATCGACGGCTGGTTCCCCTCGCAGTACGGCGAGGGCGACGAGGCTGGCGCGCTCAACCTGATCGGCACGGCCAAGGTGCTGGAGGCCATCGGCCTGGTCCGCCAAGGCGTCGTCCTCGACCTCGCGCACGTGCTCCACGAGGACATCCCGGCCTTTCCCGGTCGCACCTTCCGGCAGTACCTCACGACGAACTACCACCAGATCAATCGCCGCCAGCCCGGTGCTGGGGAGGGCGGTCTGGGCAAGAACGACGTGAACTGGGTGGTGGAGCAGATCACCGCGACCCAGCAGATGGGCACGCACATGGACGGCCTCAACCACCTGCAGGTCGGTGACCGCACCTACAACGGCTACCGCCTCGCTGACATCGTCGAGGATCACGGCACCAACAAATTGGGGATCGACACCCTGCCGCAGGTCGTGACCAGGGGGCTGCTCCTCGACATCGCGGCGCTGCGGGGCGTCGACCGGCTGGGCGCCGGCGAGGTTGTCACCGTCGCCGACACCGAAGCGGCCCTCACCGCGGCCGGGCTGTCGGTTCGGCCTGGTGATGCCGTGCTCTTCCACACCGGCTGGGGTCGACTCTGGGGTGTCGACAACGCGGCCTACTCGGCCGGCGAACCCGGTCCGGGCATAGCCCTCGGCGGCTGGCTCGCCGAGCAGCGCGTCGCCCTCACCGGCTGCGACACCTGGTCCTACGGCGCCTACCCGCCCGAGGACCCCGAGCGCCCCTTCGTGGTACCCCAGACCCTCAATGTCCAGCACGGCGTCGTCGTGGTCGAGAACCTGCGCCTCGCCGAGGCCGCCGAACTCTCGGTCACCGAGTTCCTACTCGTCGTCTCGCACGCCAAACTCCGCGGCGCGACCGGCGCGTGGGTCGCTCCTCTCGCCATCTTCTAGAAGGAGAACCCCGTCATGTCACCCAGCACCGAGCACCCTGCCGCCCAGACCCACTACGACGTCATCGTGATCGGGTCCGGCGCCGGTGGCGGCACCCTCACGCACGCGCTCGCACCGACCGGCAAGCGCGTCCTGCTCCTTGAGCGCGGCGACTACCTTCCCCGCGAGGCCGAGAACTGGAACTCCCAAGCGGTCTGGCTCGACCACCGCTACGCCAACGCCGGACAGTGGAAAGACCTCGGCGCCGACAAGATGTTCACGCCCAAGCAGGGCTACTACGTCGGCGGCAACACCAAGTTTTACGGCGCGGTCCTGTTCCGCTTCCGCGAACGGGACTTCGAGGCTGTCGACCACGTCGACGGTGTCTCACCTGCCTGGCCGATCTCCTACGCCGACCTCGAGCCCTACTACACCCGGGCCGAGCAGCTCTACCAGGTGCACGGCGAACGTGGGTCCGACCCGAACGAGCCTCCGACCGATGCCCCCTATCCGTTCCCCGCGATCAGCGACGAGCCGCGAGTCGCCCAGCTGGCCGACGACCTGCGCTCGGTGGGCCTGCAACCATTCTCGCTGCCCAACGGCATCCTGCTCGACGAGACGTCGCCACAGCTGTCCGCATGCGTCCGCTGTGCCACGTGCGACGGTTACCCCTGCCTTGTCAACGGCAAGGCCGACGCGCACATCATCGCGGTTCAGCCCGCACTGCAGTACGACAACGTCACGCTGCTCACCAACGCACTCGTCACACGGCTCGAGACCGACGAGTCCGGTCGTTCGGTCACCGGCGTCGTCGTCGAGCGTGGCGGCCAACGGGAGGTGTACTCCGCCGACGTGGTCGTCGTCGCCGCCGGTGCCATCAACACTGCTGCCCTGCTGCTGCGCTCGGCCAACGAGCACCACCCTGAGGGACTGGGCAACAGCTCCGGCGTCGTCGGGCGGCACCTGATGCTGCACAACAACTCCTCCCTCATTGCGTTCTCCAAGGTCCCGAACCCGACGAAGTTCCAAAAGACCCTGGGCATCAACGACTTCTACTTCGGCGATGGCGAGTGGCCCTACCCGCTCGGCGCGATGCAGATGCTCGGCAAGAGCGACGCGGTGCTCATCGCCGGTGACGCACCGGAGGCCGAGGACCCGACCGAGCTGGCCAGGCACGCGCTCGACTTCTGGCTGACCACCGAGGACCTACCCCTCCCTGACAACCGGGTCACCCTCGACGCCGAGGGCGGGATCTGCCTCACGTACACACCGACCAATCTCGAGGCTCACCGGCGGCTCCGGGCCAAGTTCGAGGGCCTGCTGGACGCGATCCAGTGCAGCGACGAGGTGCTGGAGAACTACTCCTACCGCGGCGGCCGGCTAGGCATCAACGGCGTGGCTCACCAGAACGGCACCGTCCGCTGCGGCACCGACCCGGCGACCTCGGCCCTCGACGTCGACTGCAAGATGCACGACCTCGACAACGTCTACGTCGCCGACTCGAGCTTCTTCGTGTCGAGCACGGC
>JBKJOO010000156.1:0-5262 GCA_046595615.1 Mycobacteriales bacterium
CGGGCTGCGGGTGGACCTGTGGGTCGCCGTAGACCTCCGAGGTCGAGGCCAGCAGGATCCGCGCGCCCTTCTCTTTGGCCAGTCCCAGCGCGTGCAGGGTCCCGATGGCGCCGACCTTCATGGTCTCGATCGGCAGTTGGAGGTAGTCGATCGGGGAGGCGGGCGAGGCGAAGTGCAGCACCTGGTCGACCGGGCCGGGGACGTGGATGTACTCCGTCACGTCGCTGCGGATCAGCCGGAAGCCGTCCCGCTCCAGCAGGTGCTCGACGTTGTTCGGTGTGCCGGTCAGGAAGTTGTCGAGCGCGATGACCTCATCGCCATCATCGAGCAGCCGCTCGCACAGGTGTGATCCGAGGAAGCCGGCCCCGCCGGTGACGACTGTGCGCATGCGGGCAGGTTAGGGCAGGGGCAAGGTTGGCAGCCGCGTCTCCGGCGATCACGATGGACGCGTGTCCAACGTCGAGGCCGAGCTCGGTGCGGCCCTGGGGCCCCGGGCCAAGGCGCGTGGCCTACGCCCGAGCGGCGCGTTCAACCTGGGGATGGTGCCGACGAGTACGACCACAACAGCAGCAAAGGCGCAACCCTCAAGGCGACACCGAACGCCATCGAGCGTGGCCCGCATCAGGAACGAATCAGCTTCACTGCTGTTGTGGTCGCTGCTCAGCTGAGCCCAAGATCCACCGAAGCTTGGGGACCTCCGCGAAGATCACAGCGGTGCCCCCGCTTGCGTGGATCAGCGAGGCAGGGCCGAGCGAGCGAGATCGACTGGCCGTAGGTCGGTGCCTGTGCTCTCACGGGACCGGCACCACATCGAGTCCGGAGATCGACGAGAAGTCCGAGGGATTGCAGGTGTAGACCGGCAGACCTCGCGACAAGGCGATGGCTGCAATCATGGCGTCGTACGAGCGGGCCGAGGTCTTGCGGCCCGCTCGCTGCAGGTCGGCTGCGACGAGACCGAAGGCTCGCGCGGCAGCCGCATCGAAGGGCAGCGGTTCGAAATCAGCTTCGACCTGCTGCAGCAGGGCCTGTCGTCGGGCCCGCTCGGTCGGGTCCGTGGCGACGAGCGGGCTGACGGAGAGCTCGGCGAGGGTCACCGTGGTGATGAGTGGGACATCAGGCAGCACCTCGCTCGAAACGAGCGTCGGGAGTGCGATGACCGCGCTGGTGTCCAAGACGCCGGTCGGCCGGCTCACAGGTCTGCGGCAACCGCGTCATCGACATCGCGGCGCAGCTGTGGACCGTCCAGGACCGGCAGGTGCCGCCACCGCTCGAGGAGTTGATGTGCGCGCAAGGCTGGCCGCCCTAATTGCCGCAGCTCCGCTACCGGCTGGCCATCACGGGTGATCACAACCTGCTCCCCGGCGGCCACCCGATCGAGGACGTGGCCCCCGTTGTTGCGGAGCTCGCGCACGGACACCTCACTCACACGGACGAGCGTATCACCGTGTGAGACACCGCGAGCATCATCCGGGCAAGGCGAACCCCCGGGCTCTTCCGCACATTGCCGGGGATTGGGCCGGCGTGCGCGGGCCGACTGGACGAGGGTCGGCGCCCGGGGGTCTGGTGCCTGTCGTGGATTCGCCGTACGCCGTCACATGGCGTGCGATGGATCCTGACGTCCTTGCAACGGCGTCCTAGCGGACAGCCACCTCACGAGTCCCAGAGTTACACAAGTTCTGGACCACCTCCTCTCACGTGTCCGATGACGGTACGACGGGCACCGCGATCTGTCACCGGGAAACCGTGAACTCACCCAGCCGGCTGGGGACGGGGCCGGCGAGCAGGCAGGCGAGCAGCAGCGAGCCACGGGTCCCGATGGCCAGACCGGCGGCAAGGGCCCGCCGGCCGTATGCCGCGGCGACCAGCAGCACCCCGGTCGGCCGGCTCATGCCGGCGAGGGTAGAGCCGTTGGCTCGAGCAGCAGGTAGCACCTTGCCTGCTACTTTAAGGCATGGAACGCATCGGGGTACGCGAGTTGCGCCAGCACGCCAGCCGCTATCTCCAACGCGTCAAGGCGGGGGAGACCGTCGAGGTGACCGAGCGGGGCCACCTCATCGCCTTACTCGTCCCACCGGGCCCCGCGACGAGCGCGCGGGAGCGGCTCGTCTCGGCCGGTCGACTCATCCCGGCTACCCGGCAGTTCCGGTTGCCGATGCGGGTCACTGCGCACCCCGGATCCCCTGACACGGGCGGCGTGCTCGACGGTCTCCGCGACGAACGGTTGTGATCTACCTCGACTCCTCGGCCGTGTTGAAAGTGCTCATCGAGGAGCAGGAGAGCGCAGCGCTCGAGATCTGGATCACCGCCCAGGCGGGCGCGCCGATGGTGACCTCCACCTTGGCCAAGGTGGAGGTGCTGCGCGCGTGTCGCCGCCTCAATGCCGAAGCCCTTCCGGCGGCCGCGGCGTTGCTCGCCGAGCTGGACCTGATCCCGTTGACGACGGATGTGGTCGATCAAGCGGCCGAGGTGGGTGGACCGCTGCTACGCAGCCTGGACGCCATCCATCTGGCGAGCGCACTGTCGATCGGGGCGGACCTGGCAGCGTTCGTCTGCTACGACCGCCGGCTGCTCGAGGCCGCCTCGGCCGCAGGTCTGGAGGCCGTCCATCCGGGCGGCTGAGTGACGGTCAGCTGGTGATCGAGGCCTCCAGCGCCGCGGCCAGTTGCCGGCCGACCGGTCCGGCCTCGCGCGCCACCCCGTCGACGGACAACACCGGCGCCACCCCCCGGATGCTCGACAGCAGCAGCACCTCGTCCGCGGTCAGGAGCTCCTGGGCCGTGCCCCGGCGTACGTCCGCCTCGATCAGCCCGAGATCGAGCACGGCTTGCAGCGTCGTCCCGGCCAGCACGCCGACGCTGGTCGGCGGTGTGACGAGCCGGCCGCCGCGCACCCAGCAGACGGTCGACGTCGGCGCCTCCAGCACCTCACCGTCGCTGCTGAGCCAGATGACGTCGTCGGCCCCGAGCTCGCGCGCGTGCCGCAGCGAGGCCATGTTGACGGCGTACGACGTGCTCTTGACGCCGCCGAGTAGCCACGGGGCGGTGGCCCGCGCCTCCGCGCCGACACCGAGGGTCAGGGTGAGGACGTGGACCCCCTGCCGGGCATCGACCGTCTCGGCCGGGATCGGCGTGATCAGGGCGAACCCGACGCCACCCTTGGTGCACACCAGGCGAAGGACGCCGTCCGGTTGCCCCCACGCGCGGGTCGCGGCCAGTGCCAGCTCAGCCCAGCCGGACGGCAGCGGCATCGCCAGGCGGGCGGCACTGACGGCGAGCCGGGCCAGATGGGCGTCGAGGACATAGGGCCGGCCGGCGCCGATCCGGAGGGTTTCGAACACCGACTCGCCGCGCAGCACCCCCAGGTCGTCGGCGCGCAGCAGTGGCGCGGTCGGGTCGACCAGGCGGAGCCCGTCGAGCAGCATGAGCACGGCATCAGGCACGGCCTGGCACGTTAGCCTCATTACATGGGTCGCAGTGGGGTGACGGGCGCCGACTGGCAGGCGGAACTGCGAGCCAAGGGCTACCGGCTCACGCCGCAGCGCCAGCTCGTCCTGGAGTCCGTCGGCGCTCTCGGCCACGGCACTCCCGAGGAGATCGTCACCGCGGTACGCCGTACGGCGTCCGGGGTGAACATCTCGACCGTCTACCGGACCCTCGAGCTGCTCGAAGAGCTCGGCCTGGTCCGGCACACGCACCTCGGGCACGGGGCGCCGACCTACAGCGTTGCCGGCGACGACGACCACGTGCACCTGGTCTGCCGCGACTGCGGGGAGGTCGAGGAGGCCTCGCCCACGCTGATCGCGAACGTCGTGACGCGGCTGGCCAAGGAGAAAGGGTTCTCGGTCGACGTCGGGCACTTCGCGCTGTTCGGCCGTTGCCGGGACTGCACGGCCGCGGCGGGAACAGCCGACTGACCCGGTTGGCTGCACCGAGCATGAGCAGCCCACTGCTGGACCGGCCAGGAGCCGTGCCCGCCGACCCGCCGGACGAGGGCGTCGCCGGGCACTACGGCGACCCCTATCGCGAGCAGCGGCGACTGGGTGAGGGCGCCGTCGTCGACCTGTCGCATCGACCCGTCGTACGCATCGCCGGGCCCGACCGGCTCTCCTGGCTGCACAGCCTGACCAGCCAGCACCTCACGGCGCTCGCACCGGGCGGGTCCACCGAGACGCTGGTGCTGAGCCCGCAGGGGCACGTCGAGCACCACCTGCAGCTCGTCGACGACGGCGAGCAGCTGCTCGCGCACATCGAGCCGGGGACGTCTGGGGCGCTGCTGGAGTTCCTGGACCGGATGCGCTTCATGCTGCGGGTCGAGGTCAGCGACGTGAGCGACCAGTGGGCCGTCGTGTGGTCGGCTGCCGGGATCGCTGCGGGGCTCGTCCAGTCGACCGGCTTCGGGGCGTTCGGCTTCGTGCCGCGCGGGTCGCTCGCGTCGGTCGTCGGCGAGCCGGCCGGGATGCTCGCCTTCGAGGCGCTGCGCGTCGCGGCCCGCCGGCCCAGGCTCGGCCTGGACACCGACCACCGCACCCTGCCGCACGAGGTCGGCTGGCTCGGGTCGGCGGTGCACCTCGACAAGGGCTGCTACCGAGGGCAGGAGACCGTCGCGCGGGTCCACAACCTCGGCCGGCCGCCGCGCCGACTCGCCCTGCTGCACCTCGACGGCTCGGACTCGGCGCTGCCGGAGGTCGGATCGGACGTGCTGCTCGATGGGCGGACGGTCGGGCGGGTGGGGACCTCGGTGCGGCACCACGAGCTCGGCCCGCTCTGCCTGGCGCTGCTCAAGCGGCAGGTGCCGGACGACGCGGCGCTGGTCGTCGGTGACTCCATCGCGGCCGCGATCGACCCGGAGCCGTCGTTCGAGCTTCCCGAGTCGCCGGCGCGGGCGGCCGCCGAGGCCCGGGCCGGGTTGCTCCGCCGGCCGCGCTGACGGCGCCGGGCCGCTGACCCACCGGCTGGGGCCCCGCTGACTCACCGGCTCGCCACGTACCCCGTCGTACGACAGGAACGAAAGGGTCGTACTCGGGCAGAAAGGGCCACGCCCATGGGGTAAGTGGGGGCTCGACTGGGCGCGCTCGTTCCTGGCGATGCCCCTCTTGCGTGGCCAGCGGCGGTGGCGAGGGTGAGCGCCATCGGCCGGGGCCGCTGAACCCACCGGCTCGCCACTTACCCCGTCGTACGACAGGAACGAAAGGGTCGTAATCGGGCAGAAAGGGCCACGCCCATGGGGTACGTGGGTTGGCCCCAGCTCCGGGAAAGGCTGCGG
>JBKJOO010000170.1:0-21173 GCA_046595615.1 Mycobacteriales bacterium
CATGCCGACGACGCGGGACACTGCGCGTGTCCCCCTACTCCCGCGCACCGTGCACCTGCGCGTCCAGCACCGCCCGGAACAACGCCAGCGTCTCGGGGTGCAGCGTTGCCGACAGATGTCCTGTGCCGTCCGGAGACTCGTCGCAGGACAACCCGATCCGTGCCTCCAGCCGCCGACGGGCGTCGTCCGCGAGCTCGGGACTGATCGCCTCCGCGCGCAGCCGGAGCTCGGTGGCCACGGTCACCGGATCTGCGTGCAACGCGACCTGGCAAACTGCCTCGATCGCGTCTCCGACGACATCGGCCCCGAGGCCGCGCAGACCGTGGACGACAGCGAAGCAGTGCGCCCGGGTCACCCGACCGGCGAGCAGCAACGCTCCCAGCGGTTGCAGGTCGCCGTCCAGGCGCTCAGCCAGGCGCACGGTCGAACGGGCTGCCCCGACAGCGCAACGCGTCGCGGCCTGCACGACTGCGGCCGCCGACGGCAGGTCGACCTCCGTGCTGGTGCCATGGGCCTCGACCGCCGCGACCTCCCGCAGCGCCAGCCCGTCCAGCGCAGCCGTGGCCTGCAGCAGCGCTGCGCAGACCAGCGGATCACCCGTCGGGCCGAGCGTACGGAGCCGATCCAGCACGTCCCACAACTCGACGACCGGAGCGGGACGAGGATGCGCCGCTGCGACCGCCACACTCCCACCTCCTCGCCATCGGTTCGAACTGATGTGCGAAGTTTACCCCACCGGACCGCCCGAAACTCTCCATGTGGACAACGAGTTCGCCTGTTGCACAGGGACTCTCATCACCGAACCTCGCGACCGGACGCGCCCGGCTCACCGGCGAGCAACCGAGCCGTGACGCGACCGTCGACACCCGCGCAGCCCCTACCAGCGCCACCCGGGTCGACCACAGCCAGCCCGGGTGACGCCGACCTTCGACCCCCCTGCCAACCAAAGCCTCAGCCGATGCGGCCCTGCATCTTGCCGACGAAGCCGCGCCGCTGCAGTCGCGCGCGCACGCCGTCCGAGGCCGGCAAGGTCGCGGCGTACGTCGGGGCCTTGCGCACGGGGTTGCCCTTCTCGAAGGCGAACGCAAGACGCAGCAGCGTCTCCTCGCTCCACCGGCGACCGGTGAAGGAGATGCCGATCGGCAGGCCGTTGGTGTAGCCGGCCGGCACGGTGACGCTGGGGTAGCCCGACACGGCTGCGAAGGTCGAGCTGCCGGTCGAGAAGTGGTCGCCGTTGATGAGGTCGGTGGTCCAGGCCGGCCCGTTGGTGAGGCTGACGATGGCGTCGAGCTTCATCCCGCCGAGGACGTCGTCGAGGGCCTTGCGGGCGCCGCCGGTGGCGTCCTGGCGGGCCTTGACGTAGGCGGCCTCGGTCTCGTCGCCGGACGTCGCCTGGGCCAGCTCGAAGATCTCCTGGCCGAAGAACGGCATCTCCCGGCGGGCGTTGGCCTTGTCGAAGGCGATGAGCCCGGCGAGGTCGCGCGGGTGCGTCCCGGGGAGCGCGGCGAGGTAGGCGTTGATGTCGTGCTTGAACTCCAGCAGCAGCGCCGGGAACTCAGCGGCGTTGATCGCGTCGCCGCCGGCCGGGTCGGCGCCCGTCACGACGGTCGCGCCGAGGGCCTTGAGCTTGGCGACGGCGGCGTTGAAGACCGCGTCACCCTCGGGCGACTGGCCCAGCACACCCTGGGTGTAGAGGCCGATCCGCTTGCCGGCAAGGGTCGAGCCGCGCAGCCCGTCCTGATATCGGGCCAGCACGTGCCCGAGCTGTTCGCGGGTCGCGGGGTCGGCGGCGTCGACGCCGTGGATGGCCGACAGCACGATCGCGGCGTCCTCGGTGTTGCGAGCCATCGGGCCGGGGGTGTCCTGCTGCGCCGACAGCGGTACGACGCCGGTGCGGCTGATCAGGCCCAGGGTCGGCTTGACGCCGACGAGCCCGTTGGCAGCCGACGGGCAGACGATCGAGCCGTCGGTCTCGGTGCCGATCGCGACCTGGGCGAGGGTCGCTGCGATGCCGGCGCCCGAGCCGCTGCTCGACCCGCAGGGGTTGCGGTCGAGGGCGTACGGATTGTTGGTCTGGCCGCCGACACCGCTCCAGCCGCTGCTGGACTGGGTCGACCGGAAGTTCGCCCACTCCGACAGGTTGGCCTTACCGATGATGACGGCGCCCGCGGCGCGCAGCTTCGTGACGAGCGCGGCGTCGGCGGGGCGGGCCCCGAGCAGGGCCAGGGACCCGGCGGTCGTGTGCTCGCGGTCGTGCGTGCCGACGTTGTCCTTGACCAGCACCGGAATGCCCTCGAGCAGCCGGGCGCTGCCCCGGGTGCGTCGGGCGCGGTCGGACAGCCGCGCCTCGGCGAGCGCGTCGGGGTTGACCTGAAGCACCGCGTGCAGCAGCGGGTCGACCCGCCGAATCCGGTTCAGGTAGAAGGTCGTGATGGCCACCGAGCTCAGCCGGCCGGACCGCATCAACCGTTCGAGTTGAGGGATCGTTGCCTTGTCCATGTCGATCCGGCCGAGGCGGGTGTCGGTCGGCGGTTTCGCGGGGCGAGTCGCGGCCGTCGCCGGGGCCTGCAGCAGCGAGAGCGCGGTGGCGCCTGCGGCGAGGCCGGCGAGAGCGGCGCGGCGGCGCCGCGTCGAGGAGGGGGACATTGGCATCGGATCTCCTGAGGGGGGCGTGAGCGATGAGCGCAACGTAGACCCGATGGGCGAGCCGCGTCAGTCCAGGGAGTAGGGCAGGACGGCCGCCAGGGCCAACCGACCCCAGCCCTCCCAGACGACACCGAACGGCTCGCTCACCGCGCGGGGCGTCCGCCGGTTGCCCGCCAGGACGACGACGAACCGGGCGACCTGACCCGGCGCGACCGACCGGGCAGCCGGCGAGCCGAGGTTGATCGCCGTCCCGGGCCGGGTCGAGGCGAGCCAGCCGGCTGCCCGCGCGGGTGACCCGCCGGCTGTGAGCGCCGCCGAACGGACCGCGCCGCGGACCGGCCAGGCGACGTTGCCGGTGTTGCGGACATCGAACCAGCTCGTCGTGACACCCGTTACGGGCACCGTGACAGACGGGTGAACGGCGACCAGGACACCGGCGAACGTGGCCGCGGTGACGGTGATCGACGTCGTGATCGACGGGCCGCCGCCGACCGGCCGAAGCACCAGTGGTCTGGTGCCGACCGCCCGGTGGAACGCCGAGACCGGCACCCGCCACTCCCCGACCTCGCCGGGCCAGACCGCCCGGGCCCCGGGCCGGCTCGCATTGCCGGCGAGCGCCGGCGGTCGTGACGTCGTTTGCCACGCAGCGGTCGAGAACGACGACGCCGCACCGGACGTGAGTGACTCCTGTCCGACTGGCCAGGCGACGCCGCCCAGGTTGCGCAACCGGACGACGACCGTGGCAGTCCCCGTCGGGCCGTTCGTCAACCGCAGTACGGCCGGTGGCGCCGTCGCGACGGCCGGCAGGTGCGGCACCGACGGGTCGACCCGGACCACGGTCAGCACGGTCCCCCCGCCGAGGGAATGCTGGCCGTCCCAGGTCGGCTCGAACGCCTCCGTGGAGACCCCCGCGGGGCGTCCCGCACCGTGCAGCACCAGCTCGAAGCTCCCGGTCCCGCCAGGCGGCGTGGCCGCCACGAGCCGCGCCGGCCGGGTCGGCGAGAGCCAGTCCCCGCCGTACGACGGGCTGGTGCGCTCGCGCGGGCCGCTGGTGCCGAGCTGCACCGGTGTGGCAGCGCCGGCGGGCCAGGTGACGTTGCCGGTGTTGCGAGCGGTCAGCCGGACGGTGGTGCTCCCGTGCACGGGGACGACCACGGTGCGGCCGTCGGCCCAGACCGGTGGCGGGGCGCTGCCACTGGCGGGCGGTCCGGTCGGCTTCGCGGCCGGTCCGGCGGAGAGCACCGCCGCGACGACGGGGATCTGCCAGGAAACGGTGCTGCCGAACAGCGGGCCGGTGCCGCTCCGCAACCGGTAGGCGCGGCCCTGTAGGCCCGGCTGGGCGCCGGTGGCGTCGAGCGCGAAGGCGAACTCGGCGACCTCGCCGGGGGCGATGTCGCTCGCCCCCGGCCGGCCGGCGTTGCGGACGAACGCCCCCGGCCGGGTGCTGCCACCGACCAGCGGATCTGCCTCGCCCGGAGGGCTCGCCACGGCGAGGTGCAGGCCCGGGACCGGCCACGGCGTGCTCCCGGTGTTCTTGAGCGAGACGGTGAGCAGGCCGGTCGGCAGGCCCGGCGGGAGCACCAGCCGGGGCGCAGCCGACTGCGACACGACACCGCTGGCGGTCGAGGCATGGACGTGCCACCAGCTCGACCGCAGCCCGTCGCCCGAGGCGGGCCAGGTGTGGGCGTTGTAGATGCCGACGCCGGTCGTCGTCACGCTCGTCGCGGCGCCCGCGGCGGACACGCCCTCCAGCACGACCTCCTTGACCCGCCCGCCCCACTCGCCGTTGCCGTCGCGCCGGGTGACCCGCAACCGCTGCAGCCGGCCGACGGCCGGGTAGCGCCGCTCGAGGTCGCTGACGGCCAACGTCGCCGTCCAGGAGTGCACGGTGTTGGCGACCGCACCGTCCCAGTCGTCGCGGGCCGCGACCAGGTAGGGCGATCCGCCATCGGTCGACCAACCGCCGTTGCTGCTGGAGAACTCGGCGAAGACCGGAGCGCCGCCGTAGGTCCGGACAACCCCGGTCGTGGCGTGCACCGCGGTGGTCGTCGAAGCCGGCTCGAGCGCGATGGTGCTGCCGCCGGCGGTGTGCAGCGCGCTGCCGCCGAAGACCTGGCACTGAGTGGTGTCGCAGATGTCCCAGGCGCCGGAGCTGTGCGCCCGCTTGTACGCGCTGTAGGAGCGGGCCGCGATCGCCTGCGCCTGCAGCGCCGCCGGCTGCCACGACGACGACGACTCGCGCGGGACGACCCCGAGCAGGTAGTCCTCGAGGTCCAGCACCGCGATGCTGACCAGACCGCTCGCGCCGGACCGCACGGCCTGCACCGCGCCGCGGTAGTCGCGCGACGACCCGTCCGGAAAGACCAGCTGCACCGCGGCCGGACCCGCGAAGCGCAGCGGCCCCGCAAAGATCATCTTCCCGCCATAGCCGTACGGCGTCCAGGTGCTGCCCGTCAACGAGGCGAGGTGCAGTCCGTCGCTGGCAGCTGTGGCCCGCCAGCGGGTCGGGCCGGTCGGCAGGGTCGCCGCCCCGCCGCTGGCGAGGTCGGTGACGGTGAGGCCAGCGGCCGCGACGACGGTCGTGTCCGCGTCGTCGTCGCCCTGCAGGAGCACCCGGATCGGCCCGGCAGCGAGCACGCCCCGAGCAGTCCCCGGGTAGTAGGCGGCGGTGATCTCGTCGCTGGTCCGGCCCAGCGATGCGGCCCCCTGGGCGCCCCACTGGGACAGGCCGTGCCCGTGTCCCCAGCCGTGGCCTTCGATGCTGAAGACGCCGTCGGCCGGCCGGTCGTAGACCTCCTCGGCCAAGGCGTGCGGCGCGACCGCCACGGTGACTGCGAGCGCGCCCAGCAGCCCGGTCAGGGCGGTCAGCGCGGTCCTGATGCGCAGACGGGTGGGACGGGGCGACACGGGGGCTCCGGGGTCGGTGTGGTGGCAGCTCGGCTTGCTTCGGTCAGCCGGGCCACCCTCGAACGTCGGCAGGCCGAGGGCGCGCCTTGACCGGCACTGTCCCAGCAGTCACACCAGTCACACAAGCCCCCGCTGCTGCGCGAGGTGCCGATCCGGGGATCGGCCGACCCCCAGGGCGAGCACCGCGAGCAGTCCGTCGCCGAGCACCAGCAGCAGGCGGGACAATGCCGCGACGACCAGCGCCGAGCTCGACCCGCCGATCAGCGACCCGGCCAGGACGGCGACCAGCACCCCCTCCCGGAAGCCGAAGCCGGCCGGCGCGAAGACCACCACGAAGCCGACCAGCCAGGCGGCGGCGAAGCCGGTGATGCCGAGCGCGAGCACCGGCGCACTCGCCCCGACGTCGCGGCACAGCGCCCAGATGTGCAGGCCCAGGAACACCCAACTCGCCACGCACCACACCGAGGCGCGGGCGATGCCGCGTCCGGTCAGTGGCTGCTCCAGCGGCGGTCGCTTGATCGCCAGCAAAGCCCGGTCGAGGATCGAGGTGAAGACCTTGGGATGCAGCAGCCCGGCCAGCGGCAGCAGCAGCAGCGCGGGCAGGAAGCGCGAGGCCAGCCGGTCGGGCAGCAGCGGCAGCGCGCAGATCGCCACGATGCCGCCGACGGCGATGTTGAGCACCAGCGTCACCACGCCGGCCGCCGCCGACCGCTGCCGCGGGATCTCGTAGCGCTTTGCGAGCTCCATCTGCCCGGCGACGGCGAACACGCTGCCGGGGATGTACTTGCCGAGCTGGGCGAGCAAGAAGACCCGGCAGCCGGTCAGCGTCGGTAGCGGGCTGCCCAGGTCGGCCAGCACCTCACGCCACACCATGGCGATGACGGCCTGCCCGACGAGCGAGGTGACGACGGCAACGGCTGTCCAGCCGAAGCTCAGGTCACCGAGATGGCCCGAGACGTCGGCCCACCGACCCCCGACGGCCCGCACGCCGAGGACCACGGCCAGCACGACCAGGCCCAGCTTGACCAACCGCAACACCTGCTGTCTCGGCGTACGACGGATCCGGGCGCCGGCGACGCCGGTCGGCTCAGCCACGACCACTCGGTTCCCGACCGGCGATGCTGAGCAGCAGATCGGTGTAGCGCCGACCGAGGGCGGCCACCGAGTAGTCGTCGGCCCGGGCCGAGGCTGCGGCGCCGAGCCGGTCGCGCAGCGCGCGGTCGCCGAGCAACCGGGTGAGGGCGGCGGCGAGGGCAGCGGCGTCGCCGGGTGGCACCAGCAGGCCGGTCTCGCCGTCGACGACGGCCTCGTCGATGCCGGCGAGCCGGCTCGCGACGACCGGACAGCCCGCCGACATCGCCTCGAGCAGGGCGACCGGCAGGCCGTCCTGGTCGCCCGAGGCCGCAGGCACGCTCGGTGCGACGAGCAGGTCGCAGCCGGCATAGGACCGGGCGAGGTCGTCCTTGGTCGCCTGGCCGAGGAAGCGCACCGGCAGTCCGGCCGCCCTAGCCTCGAGTTCACCGCGCAGCGGACCGTCGCCGACGACATCGAGCGACCAGCCGAGGGGCACCGAACGCAGCGCCTCGAGCAGCACCGCCAGCCCCTTCTTCTCCACCAGCCGGCCGACGAACAACACCCGGCCGGGGCAGCGGGCGACGCCCGCCCCGGTCGCCCGGACACCGTCCACGTCGGCGCCCATCGGCAGGACGAACGTCTGGTCGACCGGCGAGCCGAGCTCCAGCAGCCGCCGGCGCATGTCGACGTTCATCGTGGTCACCGCCGCCGCGCGGGTCAGCACAGCCCGCTTCAGCCGCAGACTGAGGCGGCCGGTGAGGGCATAGACGTCGCCGCCGAGGGTCGTCACGAGCCAGGGCACGCGGCGGGCCACCAGGAGCGCCACGATGCCCTGCGGCACGATCCAGTGCACGTGCAGGACGTCGGGCCGGTGCGTGCGCAGCAACCGGCGCAGGGCCAGCGCCTCGCCCAGCAGGAAGCAGGGCACCTGGATGAGCCGCACCGGCCTGGCCCGCAGATTCTCGATGATCGCGCCGTCGGCCAGATCCTCGAAGCGGCGCGGGAAGTAGCTGAACCGCACGATCCGGAACCGCCCACCGCGACCGTCGTCGGCGAACTCCTCACGCGGGGCCCCTGGCACCCGCGGCACGAGGACGACCGTGTCGAACTCGGTAGCCTCGACGCCCGCGAGGTCGCGCACGAAGCCGGGCGTCCCGTCACCACGCGTCGCCGGGAACGTCGAGGCCAGCACGAGCAGGCGCGGCCTGCTCACGAAAGGACGTCCATGCCCGGACCGGTGGCGGTCGTCGGCGCCGCCGGGTTCCTCGGCCGCGCCCTCGTCGAGGCCCTGCGACACACGGCCACGGGAGTCTCGGCGTACACCCGGTCGGTCCCCTTCCTCGGTCCCGACGGCGCGGCCGCTCCCGGCCTCGCCTCGTCTCGCACGGTCTTCTGGCTGGCCACGCAGATCAACCCGCAGATCGCCGAGCAGCAGCCGTCCAAGGTGGCCGAGGACCGGGCCGCCTTCGACGCCTTCCTGCACGCGGTACGCGGCCTCCCGGCGCCCCCAACCGTCGTCCTGCTCAGCTCGGGCGGCACAGTCTACGACCCGGACACCGCCCCGCCGTACGCCGAGACGGCGCCGACCCGGCCCCTGTCGGCCTACGGCGGGGCCAAGCTCGCACTCGAAGCCTTGCTCGCCGGCGCGGGGCTCCCCCGCTTCGTGACCCTGCGGGTGTCGAACGCCTACGGGCCCGGACAGCCGGTGGCGAGCGGGCAGGGCGTCGTCGCGCACTGGCTGCGGGCCGGCCGGCGGGGCGAGGATGTCCGGCTGTTCGGCGACCCCGAGACGACGCGCGACTACGTCTACGTCGACGACATCGCCGCCGCCATGGTGGCGGTCGACGCCTGCCAGGGGCCGCTGCCACCGGTGCTCAACGTCGGCTCGGGGCGCCCGACGACCCTGCGCGAGCTCGCCGAGACCGTCCTTGCGGTGGTCGATGACCCGGCGTTGCGGCTGGTGGTCGAACCCCGCCGGTCGTTCGACGTGCCGCGCACCTGGCTGGATGTGTCACTTGCGGGCGGCGTGCTCGGCTGGCGGCCGGCGACCTCACTCGCGGACGGGATCGCGGCCGCCTGGTCCGAGGTCCGCCGCCACGGCGACCCCACTGCCTGACCCCGGCCCCGCAGGCGAGCAGGGGTAGGGCTCCGGCGGCTGGGCATCACCCCGGCATGTTCGTCTTCCTCTCGAGCCGCCTGCGGCGCTGGCTCGTCTTCGTCCTGGTGCTTCCGCTGATCGGTCGACTGGTCGAGCGGGTCGGGGTCCGGGTCGCACCGGCGCGGCCGCGAGCCGGCCGGGCCCTCACAACGACCGGGCAGACGCTGCGCCGCGGCCGTGGCCGACGCCCGTGACCGAGCCCGTCCGTTGCTAGGGTCGCCAGCATGATCCAGCTGCCGATCGACGAGCCCGGACGCCCTCCGGCGAGAACCTCGTGACGCCGCCGCGGTCCAAGCAGCTCGCCTACAGCGAGCTCCAGGACCAGATGCTCAACGAGACCGGCCGGCAGCAGAAGGCCGAGAAGGTGCTGCGGGTCCTGGCCCATTTCCGGGGCACCGACGACCTGTCCGGCTGCACCGTCCTGGACCTTGGTTGCTCGCTGGGCTTTTTCACCGAAGCCGCGCTGCGACACGGCGCCACCTCGATCGGGGTGGACATCGACGCGCCGGGGCTGGCTGGGGCCCGGGCCGCCCGCGACCCCGGCTGCGCGTTTCTCTGCGCCGACGGCGAGGCCCTGCCGTTCCCGGACGCGAGCGTCGACGTCGTCGTGTTCAACCACATCTATGAGCACGTCGTGGATGCCGATCTGGTGATGGCCGAGATCCGCCGGGTGCTGACGCCGGACGGCCTGCTCTATCTGGGGATGGCCAACAAGCTGGTGGTCATCGAGCCGCACTACAAGCTGCCGTTCCTGTCCTGGCTGCCGGCGCCGGCTGCCGACGCCTACATGCGCCGGTTCGGCCCGATGGATGCCTACCACGAGCGGTTCCGCACCTATCCGGGCCTGCGCCGGATGGCCCACGGGCTCACCGTGCACGACTACACGTTCAGCATCCTGGCCGACTCCGGGGCGTTCGCGGCCGAGGATGTCGTGCCGCGCCTGGCCCCCAGGCTGTTCTCGTCGCTGCCCGCTCCGGTGCTGGCGGCGCTGCGGCCGATCGCGCCGACCTACATCTGGGTGGCCTCCAAGAGCGGGCGCACCCCGGCCGGTCCGCCGTTGACGGTCCCACCCGCCCGGCTCCCCTGAACGTCCCGGCGTACGCAGGTCCCGTTGCTAAGGTCCCCGCTGTGGCCGGTACCGGGATCGACGACGAACGGCTTCGGCACCGCCAGGGGCCCGTGCGCATGCAGGACGGCATTCCCTACAGCAACAGCGCGACCACACTGAGCCTGCTGCCGGGCGCGGCGATGGGTCGGTGGATGGCCGGCCAGCGGCACCACGTGCGCGGCCGGTTGCTCGATTCGGGCTGTGGCAACCAGCCGTTCCGCGACTGGTACACCCCGCTCGTCGACGAGATCATCTGTCTCGACGCCGCCCCGCTGCCCGGCGTCGACGTGGTCGGCTTCGCCGACCGGTTGCCCTTCGCCGACGCGAGCTTCGACACGTTGCTCGTGACCGAGGTGCTGGAGCACGTCGGTGACGCCGAGCTCGCGGTCGCCGAGATCCACCGGGTACTGCGGCCCGGCGGCCACGCCCTGATCACGGTGCCCTACCTCTACCCGACGCACGAGGCGCCGTACGACTTCCGGCGGTTCACCCACTTCGGGCTCGGCGGCATCCTGGAACGCCACGGCCTGGAGGTGGTGACCCTCGACGCCAAGGGTGGCGGGGTGCTGCTCGTGGCGCACCTGTTCATCCTGGCCCTGGTCGCCGCCCTCGACGCGGTCGGCAGCAAGCTCGGCCGCCACCGCCGGCTCACCGACAATCCCGTCCTGCGCAGCTTGCTCGCCGGTCCGCAGGAGACCGCTGGGCGGCGGCTCGCCGCCAGCAGCGGGGTGCGCGGCTCGGCCACCAAGGCGAGCCTGGGCTATATGGCCGTCGCGCGACGGCCTGCGTGAGCGACGCCGAGCGTGCTGAACCCACCCGGCCGGGCCGGCTCCTGCTGCTCGGCGAGGCGGTGCTGGCCTATGTCGCCTATCAACTCCTGACCTACTGGTACCTCCCGGCCCTGCGCGATCCGAAGCAGACGTTCTTCGGCGAGGTGCTGGTCAACGGCATCGCTCCCGACCGGACCGGCGGCGCCAACTACCTCAAGCACGGCACCTGGCCCAGTTGGGCCCGCGACTCCTACGGCGGTGTGCCCTACACCGCGAATATCCAGCACGCGGTGTTCTTCCCGGGCAACGCGCCGTTTCTGTTCCTGAAGACCTCAACCGCTCTTGAGGTCGTCATCGCCACCACCGTCGCATTCGGCGCCTGGGCCATGTACCTCTACGCGCGACACGCCCTGCGCACGAGAGTGTGGTCGGCGTTGCTCGCCGGGCTGGCCTTCGGCTTCGGCGGCATGTCGCTGCAGCACGTCGTCCTCACCAACCAGCTGCAGGCCATCGCGCTGATGCCACTCGTGCTGCTCGCTGCGCACTTCTGCCTGGTCCACGGGCGCCTGCGGCACGTGGTCCTGCTCGGCCTCGCGATCGGCTTCCAGTTCCTCGCCGGCCATCCTGAGGAGTGGGTCTACACCCTCATCGCCGTCGTGCTGTACGGCGTCAGCTGGGCCCTTGCGGGGATCACCCGCGACGCGCGGGCCTCCCTCCTGCGGGCGGTCCGGGGCGGTGTGCGGCTGGCCGGCGGCATCGTGGTCTTCGTGCTGCTGTTCGGGGCCCAGCTGTTTCCGACCCTGCTCCTGATGAGTAACAGCTACCGCGAATCGGCCGACTTCCACGACCAGTTCCCGCTCCCCCGGGCCATCGCGGCCAACTCACTGCTGCCCGACTACGGCCACCGGCTGGTCGGCGAGAGTGTCGGTTACATCGGCGTTGTCGCCCTGGCGCTGGCGGCCTTGGGGCTCGTCACCCGACGCCAGGGGCTGCGCTGGGTGCAGGTCTGGGTCGCCGTCATCTCTGTGTTCGGCTTCGTCATGGCGCTCGGCAACGTCGACCCGGTCGCCCGGTTCCTCATCGCCCATGTGCCGGTCCTGGCCAGCTTCCGGGTACCGACCCGCTATTTGCTGCTCTCGACGTTCGGTCTGGCGGCTGCTGCCGCGCTCGGGCTCGATGCGCTCCTCGGCGAACGTGTCGGGTTGGCCGTCGGCGCCATCCGGGCGCGGCTCCGGCTCGGCGCCCTTGCCGCCCTGGTGGTCGGCCTCGGGACGGCGTTCGCCCTGACGGTGGGTGGCGGCAGCGGACCAGAGCACTCGCTGAAGAAGTGGACGCTCGCAGCGGTCACGGCCGGCCTGGTCTACGCCGTCGCCAGCATCCCGGTCGTCCCGCGCGCCCTGCTCGCGTTGTCACTGCTGTTCGTCACGGCCGTCGAGCTCGAGCAGTCGCGACCCGCCGCAGAGTTCCACCAGGTCGCGCCCAACGCGCTGTACGACGATTCCGGCTCGACCCTGCAGGCCCTCAAAGCGATCGGCGGCCGCTACGTCACCCGGGTCGCGGGGCCGCGGGCAATGACCGACGACGCGGCCAAGATCGCCATCCCGGCCGGCATTCTCGGCCGGCAGGCGGACTACTACCGGGCCGGACGGACGACCAAGGTCGCGGCCCGGTTCAACCAGCAGTCGGTCCTGCACGTGGAGACCCCGCTGGGCCGTGACGGCGGGCTCGTCCCCTTCGCGACGTACAAGCAGTTCATGGATCGGCGACTGGGGGTGACCGGCAACTTCGTGGTCGGCAACTACCCCCAACCCCCGTCGAAGTGGAATTACGACACGCTCGACTTCCTGGCCGTCCGCAACTTCGTGACCTACCCGCTCGAGCCGGCCGAGGCCGCCGTGCTGACCGCGCACGGCTTCAGCAAGCACGGCAGCTACGCCTATGTCGACGTGTGGTCGCGGCCGGCGCTGCCGCTGGCCAGGATGGTCTACGACACCCGCGTCGTCGCCGATCCCGACCAGCGGCTCGCCGCGCTGCGCGGTCTCGCGCTGGCCAAGACCGCCGTCCTTGAGCACGCGGTGGGCCGGCTCCGGGCGCCGCGGACCGCGCCGACCGTCACCACCCGGCTGGACGGTGTCGCAAAGATCATCAACCAGGTGACGACGACCAGCGCGGGCCTGCTGGTGCTGGCCGACCCGTCGTACCCGCAATGGACGGTGACCATCGACGGCGCGCAGGCCGATCTGCTGCGCGTGGACCACGCCTTCAAGGGCGTCGTGGTGCCGGCTGGCACGCACACGGTCGTGTTCGCCTACGACGACCGGGCCACCGAGTACGGCGCGGTGCTCGCCTTGATGACCGTGCTCGCGCTGGTCGCGACCGTACCGATCGGCCTGGTCCGCCGCCGCCGCAAGCAGACCTCCGACGAGGGCTCGCTGGAGGGGCTCGGCCTGTAGCCGGTTGGCGGGTGCGCCAACGACCCCTGCGGCAGGTCCAGCTGGTTGCCGCGGCACTCGCGCCGTCTCGCCGCCCGTCAGCGACCCCGGTCTAGTTGCTCTGGGTTCGCGAGCGCACGACGAGGTCGGCGAGCAGGGCCAGCGCGGCGATCTGCAGCCCGGTCAGCAGGACGAGCACCGTCGAGCCGGGGACGCGGAAGCCGAACCGGGTGATGTCGACGAACAGCTTGAGGAAGCCGAAGCCCAGAATGTAGAGCGCAATCGGCATGAGCACCTTGAGGGGGTTGAAGTACATCACCATCCGTAGCACCTGCAGGATGTAGCGGTAGGCGTCCTTGACGAAGTTGAACTTGGACTTGCCGGCCCGCTTGGCGTAGTCGATCGGCTCGTACTTCACGTCGTGACCGTTGGCGAGAAAGCTCACCGTCAGCGTCGTCACGCACGAGAAGCCCGCCGGCAGCAACGGCAGGTACGGGATCGCGACCTCGCGCCGGAAGGTGCGCAGGCCCGAGTTGAGGTCGGGGATCTTCGTGCCGGTGAGGTAGGACGCGATCTTGCGGATCGTCCACTTGGCCGGCACCCGCAGCAGCTTGTAGGTGCCCTCCTCGCTGGTCCGGGCGCCCACCACCTGGTCATAGCTGCCGTCCTCATCGAGCATCCGGACGAATTCCGGGATGCGCTCGTTGGGGTACGTCATGTCCGCATCGGTCCAGGCCACGATCCGGCCGCGGGCACCCTGCGAGCCGATCCGCCGGATGGTGCCCGAGCCGCCGTTGCGGGCCCGCGGGAAGTAGCGCATTCGCGGGAAGCGGCCGCTGCCGGCCAGCTCGTGCAGCAGCTCGCGGGTGCCGTCGGTCGAGCGGTCGTCGTACACATCGAGGTCGTAGGAGTAGCCACTCGCGTCGAGGGCGGCCGCGATCCGGACCAGCTCCTCCTCGACGTGGCCGACCTCGTTGAAGCAGGGCAGCACGACCGTGACGTCGACCACCTCGCCGTCCTGCCCGGCATGCAGGTGCTCGACTTCGGTACGCCGGCCCACGGGCGGAACGGTCCATGAGGGGACCGGCAGCGCTGGGCTCGGGGCGGGCGTGCGGGCAGGGGCGGTCACAACGGGGTTCTCCCTGGTCGTCCAGCAGTGCTGTCGATCCTACCGGCGGCGGACCGCCCCGCCGTCGGTAACCTGCGCGGCGTGGCGGACAGCGACTTCGACAGCTACCGCTCGGCCATGCGCGAGCTGCGGCCCGGCCGTGAGAGCTCGGCCGTTGCGTTCTACGGCGGGGTCGTCCGGCACCGGCTGCGGGCGAGGCGTTCGATCTGGATCGGTTCGAAGACGGTGCTCGAGGGCGCCGAGCGGATCACCGTCCGCGAGGGCGGTGCGCTGCGGATCGGCTTGGGATCGTTCGGGCTGTCGAGCCGGCACGACACGTCCGTGGTGCGGGTCCGCGAGGGCGCCAGCCTGTACTGCGACGGGGTGGTCAGCCTGCAGCGCGGCGTGCGGGTCGTCGTCGACAGCGGCCGGCTCACGATCGGGCATGGCACCAATGTCAACGGGGTCGGCACCAAGCTGCTCTGCGCCGAGGAGCTCACCATCGGCGAGCACTGCACCTTCTCCTGGGACGTGCAGGTGCTCGACACCGACTTCCACGCGGTGACCCGCGACGGCGTCGAGCTGCCCAAGACCGCCCCGGTGCGGATCGGCAACCGGGTGTGGATCGGTACCCGGGCCGTCGTGCTCAAGGGCGTGACCATCGGCGACGGCGCCGTGGTGGCGGCCGGCGCGGTCGTGACGAGGGACGTACCGGCCGGATCGGTCGTCGCCGGCGTGCCCGCCATGGCTGTCGGCCGCGCCGACAGCTGGCGGTGAGCCGCTCCCGGGTGCGCACCCCCAACCCTGGTGATCCACGGAAGGTTGGGCACCTCAAACAAGATCACAACGGTGCCCCGGCTTCCGTGGATCACCAGGACGGGGCCGGGGCGCCCGGCCCACGCTTGGGCGTCTCCCCAGCGCAGCGACCACGCTCGTAGGCAGCGGCACCAGTCTCGACCCGGCTGAACCAGGGTGTAGAGACCGCAGGTGCCCCGCCAGGGCGAGCAGCACAGCCCCACCGGTGTCCGCCAGCGCCGAGCCGTGCCCCCGGCGCCACGCCCGCTCCCTGGCCTCGCGGGGCCGGTCGGTCGGGGGGCCGCGGCTATGCTCAGCAGGTCCCGGGGCGCGTCGACGCGCCCCTGTCGAGCGGCCGGGAGGCTGACCCCGCGTGGCAGTCACCGCACCAGGGGCGCCCCCGACCGTCGGACGTACCGCCCTGTCACGCTCACGGGCCGCCGCGCAGGGCTCGGTCCGCTGGGAGCTGCTCACCCAACTGGTCCGCAAGGACCTGAAGGTCAAATACCAGGGCAGTGCGCTCGGCTTCGCCTGGAGCCTGGCCAATCCGCTGCTGCTGATGGGCATCTACTACTTGATCTTTGGCGTGGTCCTGGCCAATGGCATCCCCGGCTTCCCGATCTACCTGATGTGCGGGTTGCTGCCGTGGACGGCGTTCTCGGCGGCAGTGAGCACCGCGTCCGGCACCGTCGTCGGCAATGCCGGGCTGGTGAAGAAAGTGCGGTTCCCATTGCAGGTGCTGCCGCTGTCGGCGGTCGGCTACGCGCTCGTGCACTTCGCCCTGCAGCTCGGCGTCCTGCTGGTCGTCACGACCTTCTTCCGGCACGATTTCAGCCCGGCGTTCCTGCTGATCCTGCCGGCCCTGGCGCTGCTGCTGCTGTTCTCGACCGCGCTGTCCTACCTCGTCTCGGCGCTCAACGTCCGCTACCGCGACACCGCCCATGTCGTCGAGATCGCCCTGCTGGTCTGGTTCTGGCTCAACCCGATCCTCTACCAGTCCAGCCTGGTCAAGGCCCACCTCGGCGGCCTGTTCTGGCTCTACTTCCTCAACCCGATGGCGACGGTCGTCTCGACATTCCAGCGCGCGGTGTTCGTCAAGGACGCTTACACCAACACCGTCACCGGCAAGCCGGGCCATGCCCTGGCCGACCCGGGCTATCTGTTCTACCTGGGCAACCTCGCGATCGGGTTCCTCATCGCCGGGCTGCTGTTCCTGCTGGCCCGCCGGGTGTTCACCCGGATGCAGGCCGACTTCGCGGAAGAGCTGTGAACGAACCGGTCATCACGGCCCGCCAGGTCAGCAAGCGCTTCGTCACCCACAAGCAGCGGGCGACCTCGCTCAAGGAGCGCATCGTGACCCGCCGGGCCGTGACCGCCGGCGAATTCTGGGCCCTGCGCGACGTCGACGTCGTCGTCGGACCGGGTGAGACCGTCGGCCTGATCGGACCGAACGGCGCCGGCAAGTCCACCACGCTCAAGGTGCTCGCCGGGATCTTGCGGCCGACCTCCGGCGAGGTCGCGGTCGAAGGCCGGATCGCCTCCCTGCTGGAGCTGGGAGCGGGCTTCAACGGTGAGTTGACCGGGCGCGAGAACATCTACCTCAATGCCGCCCTGCTCGGCCTGACCCGCCGCGAAGTGGACTCGCTGCTCAGCTCGATCATCGAGTTCTCCGAGCAGGGCCCGCGCATCGACGACCCCGTGAAGCACTACTCCTCAGGCGAATACGTCAAGCTCGCCTTCGCCATCGCCGTCCACGTCGACCCGGACGTGCTGCTGGTCGACGAGGTGCTCGCGGTCGGCGACGAGGCCTTCCAACGCAAGTGCCTCGCCAAGATCGCTGAGTTCCAGCAGGCCGGCAAGACGATCCTGCTCGTGACGCACTCGTTGGACCTGGTCGAGTCGCTGTGTACGCGGGGCATCGTCATCGACCACGGCCGAGTGCAGTACGACGGGGACCCCGCCTTCGCGGTGGGCACCCTGCGCCGGATCCTCGGCACCGACCGGCCGGTGGGCCAGCCGGACGGGCCGCCGGAGATGGGCGGCATCGTCGTACGAAGCGCGACGGTCAGCGACTCCCCGGGCGGGCCCCGGGCCGCCGAGCTCACGGCCGGGCAGCCGTGCCATCTGCGCGTGGAGGTCGAGGTCGAACCACGCAGCGACGGCGCGTACGCCGGAATCGTGCACGCCGTCGTGATGGGCGCAGGCGACATCCCGGTCTGGTCGATGCGGATGCCTGCCGGCCAGGTCGTGCCGGCCGTGCCCGGCCGGTGGTTCGTCGACTTCGCCGTACCGGCCACGCCGGCCCTCAACGGGGCGTTCCGGATCGCGGTGCAGGTCGAGGAGCCCACCAGCGGCAATCCGGTGACCGCCCGGGCCTTCGACGACGTGTTCTGGATGACCAGCGGCGAGCTGCCGGGCATCCTGACCGTCCCTGCGAGCAGCGAGGTGACGCCCGCATGAGCAGGGTGGAGAGCGCCTACTACGACTACATGGGCTACGAGCGCGAACATGTCCTCGGCGGGCTGCGGCACTACCTGCCCTGGTTCACCGCGGGACCGGTGCTCGAGTTGGCCCCTGGTCGTGGCGAGTTCCTGTCCCTGCTCGCTGCGGCGGGGGTCGAGGCCTACGGCGTCGACAGCGACGAGGGGATGGTCGAGGCGGCGGTCGCCGGCGGGCTCGACGTACGGCTGATGGATGCCCTCGAGCATCTGCGGGCGACACCGGACGACAGCCTCGGCGGGGTGTTCAGCGCGCATTTCGTCGAGCACCTGCCGCCCGAGGCCGTGCAGGAGGTCGTCCGCGAGTCGGCCCGGGCGATCCGTCCCGGTGGCCACTTCGTGGCGGCGACCCCCAACGCCGCCTGCCAGTCGGTGATGTCCAACGACTTCTGGCGCGACCCGACGCACATCCGGTTCTACGAGGAGCGGCTGCTCGCCTTCTTCTGCGCCAGCGCCGGGCTCGCCGTCGTCGAGTACGGCGGCAATCCCCGCAACCACGCTGGTCCGCCGCCGGAGGCGTTGCCCCCGCCGGTGCACGTGCAGCCGCCGATGCTCGACGAGCTCGCCAGCGCCATCCAGCGCTTCACCGACCCGAAGTCCAAAGGCAAGCCCGATCCCGACTCCCCCTGGTTCGGACTGGGCCACGCGGTCGGCACGCTGATGGAGCGCCTGCAGACCACCCAAGAGGAGCTCGCCGAGGTGCGTCGCTCCTACGAGCATCTGCTGGACCGGCTCTACCCGAGCAACGAGATCTACGTGGTGGCGCGCGCGTGAGAGCGACCATCGTCGTCGTCAACTGGAACGGCGCGCACCTGCTGCCCGCGTGCCTGGACGCGCTGCGCAAGCAGACCGCCGTTGACGCCCACGTGTGGGTCGTCGACAACGCGAGCTCGGACGGCTCCCGCGAGCTGCTGGCCCGCGACTTCCCCGAGGTGCGGGTCCTCGCCAACCCCGACAACCGGGGGTTCGCGGGCGGCAACAACACCGCCCTCGTCGAGGTCACGACGCCGTACGCGGTGCTGCTCAACAACGACGCGACCCCCGAACAGGACTGGCTCGAACGGCTGCTCGCGCCGTTCGAGCTCGACGACCGGCTCGCCGCGGTGACGAGCAAAGTGGTCTTCGCGCCGCGGTTCCTCCCCCTGCACCTGGCAACGCCGGGCTTCGCCCCGGGTGGGCACGACCCGCGCGAGCTCGGGTTGCAGATCGCCTCGGTCGCCGTCGACGGGGTCGACGTCACCGAACGCATCCTGTGGGAGCGCCTCGCCTACGGCCCGGAGGGCGCGGGCGCGGGCCGCTTCCGCTGGACCCGCCCCAGCGGCGAGCTCCTGGTGCCCGTCGAGGGTGGCGGCGCCGGCCGGGTGACGTTGCGCTGGGCTGCCGAGACGACGAAGACTGCTGTCCTGTCGGGCATCTCGCTGCCGGTGACGGCCAAGCTGGCCGACGTCATCTACGACATCCCACCCGGCGCGCCGACCGTCGACGTGCTCAACAACGTGGGTTCGGTCGTCAACGTCGGCGGCCACGGCGGTGATCGCGGCTACCAGGAGGTCGACCTGGGGCAGTACGACGAGCCGGCAGACGTCTTCGCGCTGTGCGGCTGCGCCGTGGCGTTCCGCACCGTGGCCGGCCGGGCGGCCGGCTGGTTCGACGAGGACTTCTTTCTCTACTACGAGGACACCGACCTGTCGTGGCGGCTGCGGGCCGCCGGTTGGGGCATCCGCTACGAACCGACCGCGGTCGTGCGGCATGTGCACTCAGCCACGAGTGTCGAGTGGTCGCCGACCTTCGTGTTCCACGTCACCCGCAACCGGCTGCTGATGCTCGCCAAGAACGCCAGCGGTCCCCTGGCCCGACACGAGTGGCTGAGTTTCCTCACCGACACCCTGCTGCAGGTGCGTCAGTTGCGACGCGGGCGGCGCCCCGCCGTACGTCCGTTGGTCGCCCGGTTGCGGGTCGTGCGGTCGCTGTGTCGGCTCGCCCCCGCGGCGCTGCGTCAGCGCCGCATTCTCGGCCGCACCGCAGTGGTGCCGCGGCAGGAATTGGAGCGGTGGCTGGTGACGAACCGGTGAGAGCAGCTGTCTACAACCGGTTCTGGCACAGTCAGGGCGGTGGCGAGCGCCACTGCGGAATGATCGCGCAGGTGCTGTCACAGGACGGCGTCGAGGTCGATCTGATCGGGCCCACCGAGGTCGACAAGGATGAGCTCGCCGACCACCTCGGACTCGATCTTTCGCGGGTGCGCCTCCGTGTCGTGCCGGACCGCGGCGACCTTGCCACGGCGGCGCTGTCGCAGGAGTACGACCTGTGGGTCAACGGCTCCTACATGAGCCGGCTCGCCCCGCGAGCCACCCGGTCAGCCTACCTCTGCTACTTCCCGACCCCGTTCGACGCCGACCTCGCGCCGTGGCAGCGGGCCCTCGCCCGCGGGGTGGGACAGTTCGCCAGCGCGCATCCCGGCGGCCTTGACTACGGCGACGGGTGGTTCCCGCCGGAGGGCGGCCGGCGCCGGCGTTGGCACTGGGCCTCCCACGACGCCGTCGTGGTGCTGCCGCCGAGCGACCGCGAGCGGGTCGTCCGGCTCGAACTCGGCGGCCCGGCGATGCCGAACCCGGTCGAGCTGCAGGTGGTGGACGACGAGGGCCAGGAGTACTTCTCGACGACCGTCAGCCCCCGTTTCGTGCTGCACCGCTTCAGCGTGCCGGCGTCCGGCCGGGGGACCGAGCTGCACTTTCGCGCCCCCACCTTCCGGCCCGCTGCCGGCGACACCCGCGAGCTCGCCGTCGCAGTGTCGGGAATGCGGGTCGAGGGCGGCAGTTACGGCCCGCGGCAGCGGCTCGCCCTGCATTACCCGTGGTTGTTACGCGCCCCGAAGGACCTGGCGTTCCTGCGGTCCTACGACGCGGTGATGGCCAACAGCGCCTTCACCTCCGGCTGGATCTCCAAGCTGTGGGACACCGACGCCGACCTGCTGTTCCCGCCGATCCAGGTGCAACGGCTGCATCCCGCCGCCGAGCGGGAGCGGGCCGTGATCACCGTCGGACGTTTCTTCGCACCGGGCCTCGGCCACGCCAAACGCCAGAAGGAGATGGTGGAGTGTTTCGCCGCCGCCTCCCGGGCGGGACGGCTGCCGGGTTGGAAGATGTACGTCGTCGGTGGGATGGAGGACTCGCAACGGGGCTATGTCGACTCGGTGCGGGCCGCCGGTGCGGGCGTCCCCGTCGAGGTGATCACCAACGCGCCACGACCACGGGTCGAGCAGTTGCTCTGCACCTCGTCGGTCTTCTGGTCTGCGACCGGGCTGGGGGAGGACGAGGACAAACGGCCCTGGGCCAGCGAGCACTTCGGGATGACGACCGTCGAGTCGATGGCCGGCGGCTGCGTGCCCGTCGTCATCGACCGCGCCGGGCAGAAGGAGATCGTCCGCGAGGGTGTCGACGGCTTCCGCTGGTCGACGCCAGAAGAGCTCCTCGCCCGGACTGTCGAGCTGGCCCAGGACGAGGAGCTGCGGTCTCGCCTGGCCGCCTCGGCGACGGTGCGCGCCAGGGACTTCAGCGAGCAGGCGTTCGCCGACCGATGGCACGCGATCGTCACCAAGCACGACCTGCTCGGATGAGAGTCGGCCTCGACGCCACCCCGCTGCTGGGTCCGCTGACCGGGGTCGGGACCTACACGGC
>JBKJOO010000228.1:0-5967 GCA_046595615.1 Mycobacteriales bacterium
GCGGCGTCGAGCATGCCGACCCCGACGAACCCGCCGTGCAGCGGCTCTTGCCCCGAGCCGCCACCGGAGATGAGGCCGACCTTGCCCTTCCTCGGCGTGTCCCCGCGATAGATGATCTTGTTTTGGTGGTCGACCTGGAGTTCGGGATGCGCGGCCTCGAAGCCGAGCAGCGCCTCGACCACGACATCGTTGGGGTCGTTGATCAATTTCTTCATGAGCTTGCCTTCCGGGTCCGGGTCCGAGTACTGCGAGTCATGTGCCGACCGTGCTGCCGTGCAGCGCGAGCTCGGGCTCTGGGGCCCCGAGGTCAACGCCGGGGCCGGCGCTGTGCTGTTCGGCCGGGGTGCGGGAGAGCAGGCCGAACAGCAGCGCTGCCGCGACTCCCGCGAGGAGCTCGGCGCCGAGGTAGACCGGGAGTTGGCTCCACTTCACGCTGCCGCCGGCAAGCTGCTGGACGAGCATCGGGCCGATGGTGCGGGCCGGGTTGATCGATGCACCGGTGGTGGGTGCGACCGGGATGATGGCGGCGAAGACGACCAGTCCGATCGCGACGCCGGCGAACCCGGCAGCGGCCTTGCGGTGGATGACGCCGAAGATGGTGAAGACCAGGATGAAGGTGCCGACGAACTCGGCGGTGAACGCCTGGACCCAACTGATGTCGCCGTAGGTCGCGACGCCGAGGCCGACGTCGCTGGCCTTCATGCCGAGGACGCCGATGATGGCGGTCGCCCCGACGATGGCGCCGACCACCTGGGCACCGATGTAGGCCGGCACCTGGGACCACGGGAACTTGCCGGAGGCGGCAAGGCCGACGGTGACGGCCGGGTTGATGTGGTTGCCGCCGATATGCCCGAGGGCGTAGACGGTGGCAACGACGATGGTGGCGAAGGCCAGGGAGATCATCCCTAGGTCAGCCATCGTGAACGGTGCCGTGCCGTTCACGATCAAGGTGGCAGGCACGGACCCGACACCGATGAACACCAAGAAGGCCGTTCCGATGGCCTCAGCACCCAGCCGTTGGAACAGGGTGGTCTCGTCAAGCATGCCGCGCCCCTCCTAGAACTTCGAATAGCATTCGACATCGTCGAATAATGTCCGCAGGTTACGCTCGTGGTTCACTACTGCGCAAGAGTTTTCGTGAAATTGCTCACACTGTGGAGGGAGACACATGATCCAGTCGGTGGACCGGGCGATCCGGGTCCTGACCGCGCTGCAGGGGGCTCGCAGGATGAGCCTGTCCGAGCTGGCCACCCGCCTGGAGATCGCCCCCTCGACCGCCCACGGCATCGTCCGGACCCTCGTGGAACACGGGATGGTCGTGCAGGAGCGCGGGTCGACCCGCTACCAACTCGGACCCGCCGTCCTTCGGCTGGGCAACGTCTACCTCGACACCCTCGAGCTCCGGTCCAAGAGCATCCCCTGGGCCGAGGACCTCGCCCGGCGCACCGGGCTGGCTGTGCGCACCGGGGTGCTGCTCATCGACGATGTCGTGATCATCCATCACGAGCCGCGACCCGACGGCAGCCGCCAGATGCCGGAGGTGGGCATCGTCATCCCGGTCCACGCAAGCGCGCTCGGCAAGGCCATGCTCGCCTTTCTTCCCGAGGACGAGAAGCGCCTCCTCACCTCTGGCGTGCTGCGCAGCATGACCGGCGAGACCATCACCTCGCCCGAGGCCCTGCGCGAGCAGTTGGACGTGGTGCGCGCCGGCGGTATCGCTGCAGAGCACGATGAGGCCGTGATCGGTGAGAGCGCCCTGGCGAGCCCGGTCTTCGACTCCTCCGGTGACGCCGTCGGGGCCATCGGCGTGGTCATCCAGTCCGGCGGCGACCTCGAAGGCCACACGGCCCGCGAGACCGTCCGCGAGACAGCGCGCTCGCTGTCCCGCGAGCTCGGCGCCCAGGCCTGGCTACCGCGACCGGCCGGCCGCTGAGCCGGCGCGTGACGTCGCGACGGGGGGGCGTCTGCGGAGCCGGCCGCCGCCGATCTCGGGCCCTGCCTCGTCGCCGTGGAGGTGGCCTCGGGCGCGACTACCGCCACGGCAGCAGGCTGCGACCCTCCCAGTAGTCGTCGGCCTCGAGGCAGAGCTGGGACAGCTGGTCCGCCGGCCGGTGGCCGGCGGCGACCAGCTCGAGGGCACCCAGGTTGCTGGTCAGCATCTCCGGGCTGACTGCGCCGCTGAGCACCACTTCCGACCACGGCTGGGCGATCGCGGCCGCGATCGCGATCGCGTCCGGTGGCACATCGAGATCGCGCGCATAGGCGAGCAGGGCCGGCTCCGCGCCATGGCTCGTCAGTCGGCCGTTGGCGAGCGCCTCTTTGACGATGACGCCCAGCCCCGCGTCGTACGCGCGTTGCAGCGCTGGTGCGGCGGACCGTTCGAGCAGGTTCCACGTCGCCTGCACGGTGTCGAAGATGCCGACCTCGAGCGCGCGGTCGATCGTGTCGGCCTGACCGGGACCGGTCACCGTGACACCGATCGCCACCCCGGAGTGGCGCAGGTCGGCGAGCTCGGCGAGCAGCTCGTCGTCGTCGAGCACGCCGCTCTCGATCGTGGCCGAGTGGATCTGGTAGAGGTTGAGGCGGTGGCCGAGCAGCTCGCGGGTCTCGGCCAGCTGGCGGCGGAACGTGGCCACGCCGAGGTCCTTGCGCTCCTGCACCGGTTCAGTCATCCGCCACTGCCCGGTGTAGGTGTATCCCCACTTCGACCCGATCATCGCCGCGTCCACCGCTGGTCCGCGACGTGCCAGCCACGAGGCCAGGAACGCCTCCGCGAGCCCGTAGGAGCGGGCCGCGTCGAAATAGCGCACGCCCGCATCCCAAGCGGCATCCAGCACGGTGTGGGCACGACGCTCGAGCTCGCCGCGGCTGCGGTCCTGGCCGAGATCGTGGTCGCGACCCAGGGTGATGTACGCCGGTCGGCCAACTGCTGCCAACCCCAAGCCGACCGGGGCGGCTGCCAGGCAGCCCAGCACACTCATCTCCGGACTCTACGCAGCGCGCCCCCGTCACGCGTCATCGCGAAGGGGATACAGGTTCTTACGATTGCCCCCAGCCCGCGGCCGCTCTATTTCGGGCTGCTGCGCCCACCGGTGCGGGTGCCGCGGCTCAGCGCTGCCAGGCCGGTCTCCAGGAGTCGCGCGGCTTGGCGTACGTCGCCCGCGACAGCGTCGCGCAGCTTGGCGCCACGCCGGCCAGCGCGGATGTGCCGCACCCGCGAATCCATGTCGACCTGGACCAGGCCGACAAGCGCCCGGCCGGCGACCGTCGGCCTGGGATCGGTGGGCTCGATCCCGGCCTGCAGGGCGAGCTGTTCGGCGACCACGCGGGCGAGGCGGTCGAGGATCGCTAGCCAGTGCGCGTGCAGCGCCGGCGTCTGGGTGACCATCGCCTCGAACGTCGTGGCGACATAGGCGGCGAGCTCGTCGTCGAGCAGGTCGAACCCGTCCATGTTGGCCTCGAGCGCCACCACGAAGGCATCGGTGATCGACATCCCGGCCGGCCGGTCGCGCAGTGCGGTCGCCAGGCCCGCGATGAGCTCGTCGGCGTCGCCGAGCACCATCGATTCCTTGGTCGGGAAGTAGTTGTAGAGCGTCTTCATCGAGACGTTGGCGCGATCGGCGATCTCAGTCACCTTCACCGCTTCGAAACCGCGACTGGCGAACATCGCGGTTGCGGCGTCGGCGATGAGATGGCGGGTGAGCCGACGCTTGCGCTCGCGCAGCCCTTCGTCCGGATGCTCGGCGCGGTAGCGCGTCTCTTCGGCGTGTCGCACGCGGCGCAGGCTCTCGCCCATCTCCTCGGCAATCGCGCCGGCAAGGACGCGCTCGTCGCGCTCCTCGGGATCGATGACGCCGGATCCGGACTCGCTCATGGGTCAGACGATACCCAAAACTGTTACTTGACGCGTTTCTACAGTATGTATACTTTTACAGACACTAGAGAATCGCTATCCAGATCAGGAGCCCACCGATGACTGAGACCTGCACCGCCCCTCCCCCCTCCCTCGCGACGCCGCCGGTCGTCCGCAACCCGCTGCGCTGGTTCGTGCTCGCGGTCGTGCTCGCCGGCAACATCTTGGATCTCATGGACGCGACGATCGTCAACGTCGCCGGCCCATCGATCCGGCACGATCTGGGCGGCAGCGCCGCCACCCTGCTGTGGCTGAGCGCCGGCTACACGCTCGCGTTCGCCGTGTTGCTGATCACCGGCGCCCGGCTCGGGGACATGTTCGGCCGCCGCCGGCTGTTCCTGCTCGGTTCGGCCGGTTTCACGGTGATGTCCGCGGCCTGCGCGGCTGCGCCGTCACCGGCGGTGCTGATCGCCTTGCGGGTGCTGCAGGGCTCCTTCGGGGCGCTGATGATCCCGCAGGGGTTCGGGATGCTCAAAGAGGTCTTCGCCGAGGACGAGATGAGCAAGGTGTACGGCGTTTTCGGACCGATGCTGGGCCTGTCAGCGCTGGCCGCGCCGATCGTGTCGGGCGCGTTGACGCAGGCGAACCTGTGGGGGATCGGGTGGCGGCTGGTCTTCCTGATCAACGTGCCGATCGGCATCGCCGCGTTCGCCGGCGCGTTCCGGGTGCTGCCGCGGACCGTCACGCATCCAGGGATCCGGCTCGACACAGTCGGGATGGTGCTCATCGGCGCCGCGCTGACCGCGATCATCTACCCGCTGATCCAGGGCCGCACCGCGGGCTGGCCCACGTGGACGTTCAGCACGCTCGCCGCCGGAGCGGGCCTGCTCGTCGCGTTCGTGCTGTGGGAGCGCCGCCGACGCGGCGATCCCTTGATCGAGCCGGGACTGCTGGCCAACCGCACCTACAGCAGCGGCATCCTCGTTGCCCTGGCCTTCTTCGGCGCGTTCGGCGGCCTGCTGCTCTGCGTCTCACTGTTCGCCCAGCTCGGCGAGCACTTCTCACCCATCCACGCCGGGCTGACGCTGGCGCCAATGGTCCTCGGCATGATCGTCGGCATGGGCGTCGGGTGCTCACTCGTCGATCGCCTCGGCCGTCACCTGCTGCACCTGGGCGTCGTGTTCCTCGCCGCCGGCATGGTCGCCCTGGCGCTCACCGTGGCCGGCGCCCGGACCGCCTCCACCCTGGATCTGGCGCCCTCGCTGTTGCTGGCCGGAATCGGCGCCGGCGCGAGCTTCGGCCAGCTGTTCGATTTCATCCTGGCCGGGGTCTCGATGGACGAGATCGGCTCGGCCACCGGCGTGCTCGAAGCCACCCAGCAGCTCTCCAACGCGATCGGCGTGGCGGCACTGGGGACGATCTTCTTCTCAGCGTTCGGCGGGCAACCCCCGACCCACGCGCTGGAGATCACCGCGTGGGCGTGCCTGGTGCCGCTGGCCATCACCTTCCTGCTCGTGTTCAACCTGCCGATGCGCGTCCGCGACAAGCCGGCCTGACAGGCCGTAGCCGGCGCGTGGCGAGCATCCGAACCTCCAATCTCGGGTCGACGGCCCGGCGCCCATCCCGACATCCCTCAGGTCGGGAGGCATTCGGCGGGACCCCGGATCAAAAAGCAGGGGTTCTCACCTGGTGATGCTTCGTCGGGTGTTTCCCTGACGGCCGAGTCCGCCACCACGCAACCAGCAGCGCAGCCGCTTTGTCGCCAACGCGGCACAGCCGCTGGACGGGCGACTCGGCTCGGCGCCGTCCCGGATGGCCGTCCGCTTGCAGCGGGGCAGGATCCGAATCTGCTCCTTGATGCCCTACGCGGCGCCGATCTCGTTGCCGGGGTCATCGACCGACAGGACGTGTCGCAGTCGGGCCCAGCCCCGCGCCGAGAGAGTGTCCGCGCCGCGGAGAACGAGCAGGATCAGCTGATGCGCCCACGCCGGCCCCGCAGCCCTGCCGCGCCGGTCGCGTTCCTCATCGGAGCTGAGATCGTGGGCCGCACGAGGGATCCGGCCCAGTGCGGCGAACAACGCTTGGTTCTTGGCCTCACGATCTGCCTGGTTGAG
>JBKJOO010000442.1:0-10762 GCA_046595615.1 Mycobacteriales bacterium
TGCAGCGAGTCACTCGAGTACGTCGGGGCGGTGCAGCCCTCGACGTAGTGCACCGAGCTGCCCTCGTCGGCGATGATCAGCGTGCGCTCGAACTGGCCCATGTTCTCGGTGTTGATCCGGAAGTAGGCCTGCAGCGGGATGTCGACCTTGACGCCCTTGGGCACGTAGATGAACGAGCCGCCGGACCACACCGAGGTGTTCAGCGCGGCGAACTTGTTGTCACCGACCGGGATGACGGAGCCGAAGTACTCCTTGAACAGCGCCTCGTGCTCGCGCAGGCCGGTGTCGGTGTCGACGAAGATGACGCCCTGCTGCTCGAGGTCCTCGCGGATCTGGTGGTAGACGACCTCGGACTCGTACTGCGCGGCGACACCGGCGACGAGGCGCTGCTTCTCAGCCTCCGGGATGCCGAGCCGGTCGTAGGTGTTCTTGATGTCGGCGGGCAACTCGTCCCACGAGGTGGCCTGCTTCTCGGTCGAGCGCACGAAGTACTTGATGTTGTCGAAGTCGATCCCGGACAGGTCCGAGCCCCAGGTCGGCATCGGCTTCTTGCCGAACAGCTTCAACCCCTTCAGGCGCAGGTCCAGCATCCACCGCGGCTCGCTCTTGAGCGCGGAGATGTTGCGGACGACGTCCTCGTTGATGCCGCGGCGAGCGAGCTTGCCGGCGGCGTCGCTGTCGGACCAGCCGAACTTGTACGTGCCGAGGCCTTCGAGCTGGGCCTCGGTCTTTTCTGCGAGGGTCTGCTCAGCGACGGTCGGGGCAGTGGGCGCTGTCATGAGGGTGCCTTCCCGAAGGGGATGAAGGTGGTGCACACGCCGTCGCCGTGGGCGATCGTCGCGAGTCGTTGGACATGCACGTCGAGCAGCCGGCCGATGGCGGCCGTCTCGGCGTCGCACAACTGGGGGAACTCCTGCGCCACGTGCTGGACGGGGCAGTGATGCTGGCACAGCTGGACGCCGAGCCCCTGCTCGCTGGTGCTCGCGGCGTAGCCGTCACCGGACAGGGCGGCCGCGAGTGCGGCCGGTCGGTCGGCAGCCGGCACGTCGCCGATGCCGGCCCACCGCTGTTCGAGCTGGGCCACCCGATCGGCGGCGAACCGCTCCACGGCGTCCGGGCCGCCGTGCTCGGCGAGGTAACGCAGCGCGCTTGCCGCCAGGTCGTCGTAGCCACTGGGACCGGCAGCGTGCCCGGCATCGGTGAGCGCGTAGAGCCGGGCCGGCCGGCCCCTGCCACGCATCGCCCGGATGCGGGCCTCCCGGGTGTTCACGGTGCCTTCGGCCAGCAGCGCATCCAGGTGCCGGCGGACCGCCGCGGGGCTCAGTGCGAGCCGGTCCGACAAGGTGATCACCGTCGACGGACCCAGCTCGAGCAGCAGCGCGAGGACGTGCTCGCGGGTGCCCATCTGATCCGCCATGGTTTTCACAACACCAGTGTTACCTAAATACGTCCCGGCGTCGAACCGGACCCGGTCGTCCCGGCGGGCCGGGCGCGACCACCGCACCTAGACTCACCGCCGTGACCGACACCGCGCTCGAGGTCGTCGGCCTGGTCAAACGCTATGACAGCAGGACCGCCGTCGACGGCCTGTCGTTCTCGGTACGCCGGGGCACCGTGCTCGCCCTGCTGGGCCCGAACGGCGCCGGCAAAACCACGACGGTCGAGGTGTGCGAGGGCTTCCGCTCCCCAGACGGGGGCGCCGTCCGGGTGCTGGGCCTCGACCCCGCTGACCGCTCCCTGCGGGCCCGGGTCGGCGTGATGCCGCAGACGGCCGGCGGCTACCCCGGCCTGCGCGCCGGTGAGCTGCTGCGGCTGGTCGCGACCTACCACCGAAACCCGCTTGACCCGGCCGACCTGCTGGCCCGCCTCGGTTTGCTCGACGTGGAGCGGACCACCTTCCGCCGGCTCTCGGGAGGGCAGCAGCAGCGCCTGTCGCTCGCGATGGCGATCGTCGGCCGCCCCGAGCTGGTCTTCCTCGACGAGCCGACCGCCGGGCTCGATCCGCAGGCCCGCCGGGCGACCTGGGAGCTGATCGAGGCGCTGCGGCGCGACGGCGTCACCGTCGTGCTGACGACCCACCTGATGGACGAGGCCGAGCACCTCGCCGATGAGGTTGCCATCATCGACGCCGGCCGACTGGTCGCCAGCGGCACTGTCGCCGAGCTCACCCGGCACAGCGCGACCGGGCAGCTGCGCTTCCGGGCCAGGCCTGGCCTGGACCTCGACCTGCTCCTGCAGGCCCTGCCCGAGGGCTGCATCGGCAAGGAGTCGCCGGACGGGCAGTACCTGCTCGAGGGACCCGTCGACCCGCAGTTGCTGGCCACCGTCACCGCCTGGTGCGCCACCCACGGCGTGCTTGCACAGGACCTCAAGGTCGAGCAGAAGAGCCTCGAAGACGTCTTTCTCGACCTCACCGGCCGGGAGTTGCGCACATGACCGCCTGGTCACCGGGGGCGCTGACGCCCCGACCGGGAGCCGCCCCGAGGGGCCGGATGCTGCGGGCGCAGACCCGCGCCGAGGTGCTGCTCGCCCTGCGCGGTGGCGAGCAACTCCTCCTCACAATGATCATTCCGGTGGGCCTGCTCGTCGTGTTGACCCTGGTGCCCTTCGTCGCCGTCATCGGTCGCCGCGTCGACTTCTTCGTCCCGGGGGTGCTCGCCCTCGCGATCATGTCCAGCGCCTTCACCGGCCAGGCCATCGCGACCGGCTTCGAGCGCCAGTACGGCGTCCTGAAGCGGCTCGGGGCGACGCCGCTCCCCCGATCGGTGCTGCTCGCGGCCAAGACGCTCGGGGTGCTGCTGATCGAGCTGGTGCAACTGGTGGCGATCACCCTGGTCGGGCTGGCCCTGGGCTGGCGACCAGCTGGCTCGCCGGCTGCGCTGCTGGCGCTCGTCGTGCTCGGCACCGCGGCCTTCAGCGGGCTGGGGCTGCTGCTCGGCGGCACCCTGCGCGGACTCACGACGCTCGCCGCCGCCAACCTCGTCTGGTTCGTCCTGCTGCTGCTCGGTGGGGTGGTGTTCCCGCTCAGCCAGTTCGGCGCTGCCGAACCCGTGCTCCAGCTACTGCCCACCGCCGCCCTGTCCGGCGGGCTTCGCTCGGTGCTGGCCGGGCACGGGGTCCCGGGGCGCGACCTGCTCGCCCTCGTCGTCTGTGCGGTGCTGGCCCTGTTCGCGGCCGGCCGCGCCTTCCGTTGGGAGTGACCGTGAAGCGCCTGCTGCTCGCTCTGCTCGTGCTGCTGGGCCTGCGGCGCCGCCCGCCTGAGGTCGCCTGGCCCGGCGCAGTGGTCGCCGACGACGGCACGCCCCTGCACGTCGAGATCGACGAGGGGGGCACGGGCCTGACCATCGTGTTCTCGCACGGCTTCACCGCGCAGCTCGGCGAGTTCGCGCTGCAACGCCAAGCGCTGCAGGGCGTCGCCCGGCTGGTCTTCTATGACCAGCGCGGACACGGGCTGTCCGGTCGCGGCCACTGGCGGCACGCCACCTTCGACCAACTCGGCCGCGACCTGCAGAGCGTCCTCGCCGCGACGGCGCCCAGTGGCCCGGTGGTGCTCTTCGGGCACTCGATGGGCGGCATGACGCTGATGGCCTGGGCCCGGCAGTTCCCACAGCAGGTCGGCGCCCGCGTCGTCGGCGCCTTCCTGCTCGCGACCGCGGCGGACGACGTCGTACAGGGTCCGATCGGTGCGACCGTCCGGCTGCTGCGCCGGCTGCACCTGCTCGGGCTCTACCTCACCTGCCTGCGGCTCGTGTCGCCGCTGATCGAGCGAGCCCGCAAGCCCGGCAGCAAGGCCGGCCGGGCGTTCATCAAGCGGCAGCTGTTCGGGACCGACGACGCCGACGACGCCGAGCTCGTGACCCGCGTCCAGGCGATGCTCGAGTCGACACCGTTCACCACCAGCGCGGCGTTCTATCCCAGCTTCATGGCCCACGACGAAAGCGCGGGCCTGGCCGTGCTCGCCCGCATCCCGACGACGGTGCTCTGCGGCACGGCGGACCGGCTCACCCCCGACTCGCACAGCCGGGCGATGGCCGAGGTGTTGGGAGCTCAGACCGAGCTGGTGCTGGTGCCCGGTGCGGGGCACAGCGTCAACATCACCCGGCCGCGGCTCGTCGACGACGCGCTGTTGCGGCTGCTGGCCCGCGTCACCGCCAGGGTCGAACCCGGGGCCGAGCCGGGCGCTGCGACAGCCTGACAGCCGCCGGGGCCCGCGCGTCCCCGGCCGACGAATGCCCCGTGGTCAGCCGCGTCCCCAGCCGGCGCCGCTCTGGTCGCCGTCGGGGCCGGTCCCGCGACTTCCCCCCTCGTACGACGAGCACAGGCCGGACATACCCTCACCAAAAGGGCCACGGCGGTGGGGGAAGTGGCGAGATGGGGCTGCCGCCGGGGCGGGTTGCGGGCGAGGCGGACGACGGCCGAGCGCCGACCGCTGGCCTGTTGCCCGCCGTACCGTCTCTCCTCGTGATTTCGGGGCCTCCAGAGGGCTCCACAGCACGACACCGGACGGTACTGCGGGACCAGGCGCGGTGGCGCGGGCCGGGGTCGAGGCCAGCGCCAGCGCCGCCGGCAGGCCCGCGGCACCACCCCGCCGTACGCTGAGCCGGTGACCACGACCCGTCGGCAGGTGCTACGGCTGGCGCAGCTGGCCCTTGGTCTGCAGGTGTTGCTGGTGGTCTCCGGGACGGCCGTGCGGGTCACCGGTTCGGGGTTGGGCTGCCCGACCTGGCCGCGCTGCACCGGCGGGTCGCTCACCAACACCGCGGCCCTCGGCGGCCACGGGGCGATCGAGTTCGGCAACCGACTGCTCGCGGTCGGGATGGAGCTGGTCGGCATCGCGCTGGTTGTCGCCGTCGTCCGGGCGCGCGGCCCACGGTCGTGGCTCCGGCTCGCGCTCGTGCAGGCCATGGTCGTACCGCTGCAGGCGGTGATCGGCGGGCTGCTCGTGCTGTCCGGGCTCAACCCCTACGTGTTGATCCTGCACTTCCTGGCCAGCTTCCCGCTGATTGTGGCGGCCGCCGCCCTGGTGCAACGCGCGCACGAGGACGACGCCCCGCGCGAGCCGCTCGCCCGGGCCGAGCTGCGCTGGTTGACCCGGGGGCTGGTCGGCACTTCGGCGCTCGTTCTGGCCGCCGGCACGCTCGTCACCGGCACCGGCCCGCACGCCGGTGACCCGAAGGTGGCCCGGTTGCCGTTCAGCCCCCGCGACGTCACCCAGCTGCACGCCGACCTCGTCTACCTGCTGATCGGGCTGACCATCGCGACCGCTGTGGCCGCCCGCGCGTTGGCTGCACCGCCGGCGGTCCGGCGCGGCGCCGCGACCCTGGTCGGCCTGATCGCCCTGCAGGCAGCCCTGGGCTACTGGCAGTACTTCAACGGCGTCCCGCCGGCGCTCGTCGTGCTGCACGTGCTCGGCGCGGCGCTGGTGCTCACCGTCGCGGCGCGGACCCATCTGGCGACGACCGGGCCGCTCGGCGGGCCACCGCAGCGGCAAAGCGCTCCGCCGACCCCGGTGCGTGTCGCAGGAACAGCGACGGCTCGGTGAGCTCGAGCTCCAGCACGAGCGGCGCGCCGTCCGGACCGGGCACGACGTCGACCCTGGCGTAGAGCAGCGGTTCGCCGACCACCGCCAGCGCGGCGTGCGCAACCGCGACCTGCGCCGCGGACGGCTCGCGCGGCGTCACCACGGCGCTGCTGACCAGGTCGTTGCGCACCCCGGCGCCGAGCTCCAGCAGGGCGCCTTTCCGGGCCCCGTGGCTGACCACGCCCTCGAAGCACAGCACCGACGTCTCGCCCGCACCATCGACCGCCGGAAGGTAGGGCTGCACCATCGCGGTGCGCCCGGCCGCGTGCAGCTCCCGGACGTGCGCGCTGGCGTCCTGGCCTGGGGCGTACGCCGCAGCGTCGCGCGCACCGGCCGAGACCGTTGCCTTTACGACGTACGCCATCGCGGGCGGCTCGAAGACCTCGCCCGGGGGGAGGAAGCGCGTCGGCACGACCGGCACCCCGGCGGCGGCGAGGTCGCGTAGGTAGGTCTTGTCGGTGTTCCAGGCGAGCACCGAAGCGGGATTGGCCAGCCGCGGCACGGTCCGCGCCCAGGCCAGGAACTCGGTCAGCCGCCAGGTGTAGTCCCAGGTGGAGTGCACGACAACGAGGTCGTACGCCGCCCAGTCGGCGCGGGCGTCGTCCCAGACCCGCGGCTCGGCCTCGACGCCGAGCACGGCGAGGGCCTCGATGAGCAGCGGGCCGTCCTCGTAGAGCTCCGGCAGGGCAGCGCACGTCGCCAGGGCGACCCGGCTCACCTCAGATGAGCTGGTCGACGGCGACGGCGAGGAACAGCAGCGCGAGATAGCTGATCGACCAGTGGAACAGCCGCATCGGCGCGACCGACGCCATCGAGCCGTCGCCGTCCCGCACCCGGCGCTGCAGCAGGTGGGCCTCGCGTAGGAAGACCGCGCCGAGCACGACCGCGGAGCCGGTGTAGAGCAGGCCCGAGCCGTCGAGAGCGAGCAGCAGCGAGGTGGCAACCATCGCCCAGGAGTAGGCCACGATGCGGCGCGCAACGACGGCTGGGGTCGCGACGACCGGCAGCATCGGGACGTCGGCCCGGGCGTAGTCGTCGCGGTAGCGGATGGCCAGCGCCCAGAAGTGCGGCGGCGTCCAGAAGAAGATCACCAGGAACAGCACGACGGCCGGCCACGACACGCTGCCGGTCACCGCGGACCAGCCGATCAGCACCGGCATGCAACCGGCTGCGCCGCCCCAGACGATGTTCTGCGACGTACGCCGCTTGAGCACCATCGTGTAGACGACGACGTAGAAGGCGATCGCTGCGTCCGCGAGCAGCGCCGAGAGCCCGTTGGTGGTGAGCGCCAGCTCGACGGTCGCGAGCAGACCGAGCACGAGCCCGAAGACGAGCGCGCTGGTCGGCGCGACGGTGTGCCGGACCAGCGAGCGCCGCTGCGTGCGGTGCATGACGCTGTCGATGTCGCGGTCCCACCAGCAGTTCAGCGCGTTGGCGCTGCCGGCCGCGAGCGATCCGCCGACAAGCGTCGCGACGACGAGGCCCCAGCCCGGCAGGCCGCGCGCGGCGAGCACCATGGTGGGGACGGTGGTGACCAGCAGTAACTCGATGATCCGCGGCTTGGTGAGCGCGATGTACGCCGAGACGGTGGCGCGGGCCCGCTCGCTGCCGCGCAGCGCCACGACAGCCCCGGGTGCCGCCGGATCCGCGAGCGTTGTCACACCCCAGACCCTACCGGCCGGCCCCCTGGCGTCGCCTACCGAGGACCGGGTTGCAGCGGGGTCGCGGCATAGGCCTCTGGGCGTCGCCGGGATAAGGTCGGGCCGATCACCCGGACGCGCTCCGGGACCGCCACTGAGGGGACCACGACGCGTGAGCAGGCACCGCAGCGGCTCGGCCGCCCTGGCATGGACCGAGCTCGACCAGCGCGCCGTCGACGTCGTCCGAACCCTCGCCATGGACAGCGTCGAGTCGGCCGGCTCGGGGCACCCGGGCACCGCGATGAGCCTCGCCCCGGCGGCCTACCTGCTGTTCCAGCGGCTGCTACGGCACGACCCGAGCGATCCCTCCTGGCGGGGCCGCGACCGTTTCGTGCTGTCCTGCGGGCACTCCAGCATCACCCTGTACATCCAGTTGTTCCTGTCCGGCTACGGCTTGACCGTCGAGGACCTGGCACACCTGCGGCAGTGGGGCTCGCTCACGCCGGGCCACCCCGAGCACGGGCACACCCCCGGGGTGGAAACCACGACCGGGCCGCTCGGCCAGGGCGTCGGCAACGCGGTCGGCATGGCGATGGCCGCGCGCCGGGAGCGGGGCTTGCTCGACCCGGACACGGCCGCGGGACAGAGCCCGTTCGACCACACCATCTGGTGCATCGCCTCCGACGGCGACCTCCAGGAAGGCGTCTCGGCCGAGGCCAGCTCGCTCGCCGGCACCCAGCAACTCGGCAACCTGGTGCTGCTCTGGGACGACAACCACATCTCGATCGAGGACGACACGCAGATCGCCTTCACCGAGGACGTCTGCGCGCGCTACGAGGCCTACGGCTGGCACGTCCAGCGGGTCGACTTCCTGGGCGAGGAGGGCGCCTACGTCGAAGACGTCCAGGCCCTGCACGACGCGCTGCGCGAGGCGCAGGCCGTGACCGACCGACCGAGCTTCATCGCGCTGCGCACGATCATCGGCTGGCCGGCGCCGACCCTGCAGGGCTCCGGCAAGGCGCACGGCAGCGCCCTCGGCGAGCACGAGGTCGCCGCCACCAAGACACTGCTCGGCGCCGACCCGACGAAGACCTTCGAGGTGCCGGCGGACGTGCTGACGCACGCCCGCGAGGTGGTGGCCCGCGGCCGGGCCGCGCACGAGGAATGGCAGCGCTCCTACGACGCGTGGGCCAAGGGCAACCCCGACGGCGTCGCCCTGCTCACCCGGATGTCCACCCGCACCCTGCCGGGCGGTTGGACCGACGTGCTGCCGAGCTTCGCGGCCGATGCCAAGGCGATGGCCACCAGGATTGCCTCCGGCGAGGTGCTGACCGCGCTCGCCCCGGTGCTGCCCGAACTCTGGGGCGGCTCGGCCGACCTGGCCGGGAGCAACAACACGACACCGAAAGGCGAGCCCTCGTTCATCCCGGCGGACCGGCAGACCAAGGACTGGCAAGGCGGCCCCTACGGCCGGGTCCTGCACTTCGGGATCCGCGAGCACGCGATGGGCGCGATCATGAACGGCATCGCCCTGCACGGCGGCACCCGCGTCTACGGCGGCACCTTTCTCGTCTTCAGCGACTACATGCGGGGGTCGGTCCGGCTCGCCGCGATCATGGGCCTTCCGGTCACCTATGTCTGGACCCACGACTCGATCGGGCTCGGTGAGGACGGCCCGACCCACCAGCCGGTCGAGCACCTGTCGTCGTTGCGTGCGCTGCCGGGCCTCGACGTCGTCCGGCCGGCCGACGCCAACGAGACCGCGGTGGCCTGGCGGACGATCCTGGGTCACACCGACCGGCCGGCCGGGCTGTGCCTGACCCGGCAGAACGTCCCCACCCTCGACCCGGCACTGGCCCAGGGCGCCGCCCGCGGGGCGTACGTCCTGGCCGACGCCGGCAACGGTCAACCGACGGTGGTCCTGATGGCCAGCGGCTCCGAGGTGCAGATCGCCGTTGCGGCCCGCGACCTGCTCGAGGCCGAGGGTGTGCCCACCCGGGTCGTCTCGGTGCCCTGCATGGAATGGTTCCGCGAGCAGGACGAGGCCTACAAACGCACCGTGCTGCCGTCGGACGTCAAGGCGCGGGTGTCGATCGAGGCCGGCGTCGCGCAGTCCTGGTACGAGTGGCTCGGCGACGCCGGCGTCGCGGTGTCGCTGGAGCATTTCGGGGCCTCCGCGCCCTATGCGGTGCTGTACGAGCAGTTCGGGTTGACGGCCGAGCGCGCCGTCGCCGCCGCCCATGAGTCGATGTCGAAGCTCGGCATGACCCGCGGGTCCACGACCGGCAGCTAAGTCGTGCGACCCACCACCTTCCAAGGAGCCCGACATGACCGACGCCCTCGCTGAGTTGTCGACCGCCGGCGTGGCGGTGTGGCTCGACGACCTGTCCCGCGAACGCCTTCGCTCGGGCAATCTGGCCGCGCTGATTCGCGACCGGCACGTCGTCGGGGTGACCACCAACCCGTCGATCTTCGAAAAGGCGCTGGCCGACGGCGCGGCGTACGACAGCCAGGTCCGCGACCTGGCCCTGCGCGGCACCGACGTCGGCGAGGCCGTGCGCTCGCTGACGACCTTCGACGTGCGCTGGGCCTGTGACGTACTGCGGACGGCCTACGACAGCAGTGACACCGTTGACGGCCGGGTCAGCATCGAGGTCGACCCGCGGATCAGCGACGACACGGCCAAGACGGTCGCCGAGGCCAAGGCGCTGTGGTGGCTCGTCGACCGCCCCAACCTCTACATCAAGATCCCGGCCACGCTCGCCGGATTGCCCGCCATCACGGCCGTGCTCGCCGAGGGCATCAGCGTCAACGTCACGCTGATCTTCTCCCTGGAGCGCTACGACGCCGTGATGGACGCCTTCCTGGACGGCATGGAGCAGGCCGTTGCCAACGGCCACGATGTCGCCGCAATGGGGTCGGTCGCGTCGTTCTTCGTCAGCCGGGTCGACACCGAAATCGACAAGCGGCTCGGTGACTCCCCGCTGCGCGGCAAGGCCGGGATCGCCAACGCCCAGCTCGCCTACCAGCACTACGAGCGGGTCTTCTCCTCGGCCCGCTGGACGGCCCTCGCCGCCGAGGGAGCCCGCCCGCAGCGGCCACTGTGGGCGTCCACCGGCGTCAAGGACCCCAGCTACGACGACACGATGTACGTCGTGCAGCTGGTGGCGCCCGGCACGGTCAACACGATGCCCGAGGCAACCCTCGAGGCGGTCGCCGACCACGGCACGATCCGGGGCGACACCGTCACCCCGTCGTACGCCGGGGCGCAGCAGGTCCTCGACGACCTGGCCGCAGCCGGCATCGACTACGACGACGTCGTGGCCCTGCTCGAGGTCGAAGGGGTCGGCAAGTTCGAGCAGGCCTGGACCTCGCTGATCGAGTCGGTGACCGAGCAGCTCGGCAAGGCCGGCGCGGACGTCGGCGCCCACGGCTCGACCAGCCCCGCTGGCGGCGGGCCCGCCGCGGCGTCGCGCCCGTGAGCGGTCCCGTCACGGTCGAGGTCGCCGGCCTGCCGAACCAGCCGGCGGTGCTCGCCGAG
>JBKJOO010000105.1:0-2645 GCA_046595615.1 Mycobacteriales bacterium
CCTTTGCGCTGACGCCCTCGAGGACACCGGCGAGGTACTCCCGGTTCATGCCGCAGATCAACTCTCGGTGTTGCTCGGCGAGATGGTGAAACGGACAGTTCAGCAGCGCGATTTCTCGGCCGAGCTTGGTTGGCTCGTACCCGCTTCTCGTCAGCACGTCGTCGAGTGCGGCTCGATGCCCGCGGCGTCCCACTGCGGCGACCTCGCCGGCCCGCTCGCCTGCCTCGCGGGCGACGACGGACACCGCTTGGTCGACGGGGGTGGTGGTCGAGGTGGCGCGTGTGACGGCTTCGGCAAGAAGCGAACTGGCGAGGTCGTAGCGCCGCGGCGGGAGGGTCAGGTCGAACTCACGCTGCGACCGTGCGTAGAGCTTGGCTGGTCGACCGGCCCCGGGTCCGGTGCGCCCGGAGACTCGTTCGTATCGCGCTTCCAGCAACCCGGCGGTGACGAGTTTGTCGAGGTGGAAAGCGGCCACCGACCGGGCGACCTCCAGGGCCTCGGCGGCTACATCGCGGGTGACCCACTCCCGGTCGAGTACGAGTCGGTAGGCCTGTCGGCTGAGCGGGTGTTCCAACGCGGCGATTCCTGCAACCTGCTCGTCAAACCTCTCGGGTGTCATAGCCCGAGTCTAAAACATTTTCTACTTGACGCAACAGATCAATCGGTGTTCTATAAGCAAGACCACCCTCTACTAGAAGGAGCCCGCCATGACCACCACATCCCAGCCGGTGACAACCCCTGCGACAACTGCGCGTGTGGACGCGAAGGATCCGATTTTTCAGGCGTTCACGCTCCTGCGTATCGCCTTCACGGTCGCGCCGATCCTGTTCGGGCTCGACAAGTACTTCCACATCCTGGTCAATTGGGACGTCTACTTCGCGCCGAGGCTTGACTCGATCGTCCCCGGCACCGCGCACCAGGCCATGTACGTCGTTGGCGCCGTGGAGATCATCGCGGGTCTCGTGGTGGCGCTACGTCCGAAGATCGGCAGCCTGCTCGTCGCTGGGTGGCTCGCCGGCATCATCACCAACCTGCTGCTCATCCCCGGCTACTACGACATCGCGCTCCGCGACTTCGGCCTCTTCCTCGCCGCGCTCACGCTGTTCCGCCTGGCGAGCGCCTTCGACCACCGCCCGCTGCTGCCCTGGGTTCGGTGATGGACCGGCTAGGAGCGCTGCATGATGCGGGTGTGTCGATCTGGTTGGACACGCTGTCCCGGGACCTCCTCGAGAGCGGCGAGTTCACTCGTCTGATCGCCGAGTGCTCGGTGACGGGTGCGACGTCCAATCCGAGCATCTTCGAGGCCGCCATCACCGGGTCGGCGAGTTACGACGACCAGCTGCGGGACCTGCTCAAGGGGCCCGAGCGCGACGCGCGTGAGTTGTTCCTCGAACTCGCCCTCGGTGACGTACGACAGGCAGCGGATCTGCTGCGGCCGGTCTACGACCAGACCGACGGAGCCGACGGGTTCATCTCGTTCGAGTGCACGCCCGACCTCGCCGACGACACCAAGGCCACGATCGTGCAAGCCCGCGAACTCTGGCAGAGCATTGACCGACCCAACGCCATGATCAAGGTGCCCGCGACCGCGGCCGGCATTGAGGCCATCAGGACCCTTACCGCGGACGGGATCAACGTCAACGTGACGCTGCTTTTCGCCGTCGACCGCTACGCGCAAGTCCTGGACGCCTACCAGTCGGGCCTGGAAGACAGGGTCCGGAAGGGGCTGTCGATCGCCTCGATCGCCTCGGTCGCGTCCTTCTTCGTCTCACGCGTCGACGCCAAAGCCGACGCGTGCCTGCCCGACGGATCACCCATGCGCGGGAGGGTTGCCGTCGCCAACGCAGCAGCCGCCTACGGGCTCTACCTCCGCGAGATGGCGGGGCCTCGGTGGCAGCAGCTTGCCGCTGCCGGGGCGAGTCGCCAGCGGCCGTTGTGGGCGAGCACCGGAACCAAAGACCAGGCCTACTCCGATGTCCTGTACGTGGAGTCCCTCATCGCACCCGGGGTCGTCAACACGATGCCACGGGCGACGCTCGACGCCTTCGCCGACCACGGTGACGCGGCCCCGTCGCTCACCGGCTCTCCGGGTAACGCCGACGTTCTGGGCGGTGTTGCAGCGGCAGGCGTGGACCTCGCCCGCATCACCGCTGAACTCGAGCGAGAGGGCGTGGAGAAGTTCTGCTCCGCCTACGCTGGACTTCTCACCTGCATCCAAGAGCGCACAGCAGCCGTGGGAACCGCAGGAGCGCACGCAACCTGATCGTGAGGAGAGGCACGCTCATGCTGACACTTACGGTTGGTGGCTCGAATGCGCTGAGTCCTTACGGCTGTTACGAGGTTCCGGCGCGGCCGCCCAGAAGGCGCACAACGCAGCGCTGGAACGGGTTGAGCTTGCCCTTCTCGGGCGGGACATTTCCGACGAGCTTCTGCGCCGCATCTGCGTGGGCGAAAGGGACCATGACCCGCACACCTTGCGCCGCTAGCGCCGGCTGGACACCGCCGGTGTCATCGGTCGATACCCATGCCGGCACACCGTTGGAGCGAAGCAGCTCCGTCATGAGCTGGGCTTCGATGTGGCTTCCCACCACCGCGGCAGTCACATCCCGGGCCATGCACTGAGTGTGCATCCCCTTTCGCGCCCG
>JBKJOO010000114.1:0-6732 GCA_046595615.1 Mycobacteriales bacterium
GCCGGACGCCAAAACCGCCGAGGACCCGGCGTACACGACGAGCTGGGCGCGGGGGTTAGGCCTGCTGGACTGACGCCTTCACGACCCGGTTGGTGAGCTCGCCGAGGCCGTCGACCGCGAGGGTCACGACGGCGCCGGGCTGCAGCCAGCGGTCCAGGTCGAGCCCACAACCGCCGCCGAACGTGCCCGAGCCCAGCACATCGGTCGGCCACAGGTCCTCGTCCCTCGAGACCCAGGCGAGCATGTCGGCGAACGACCACCGGCGGCCGGCGGTCGAGCCGGTCGACCACGTCTCACCGTCGACGGTGACGGTCATCGGGTGGTCGTCCTCGGGCGACCACTCGTCTGGCGTCACGAGCCACGGGCCGAGCGAGGTGGCGAAGTCCTTGCCCTTGGCCGGGCCGAGCCAGCAGGCCATCTCATCGGCCTGCACGTCGCGCGCGGACCAGTCGTTCATGATCGTGTAACCGAACACGTGGTCAGCTGCGTCCCCGACCGCGACGTCGCGGCCGCCGCGGCCGACGATCGCGGCCACCTCGCATTCGTAGTCAAGCTTGCCGGTGTAGGAGGGCCAGGCCACGTCCTCGTCGGGCCCGACGACCGACCGCCGATTGCCCTTGTAGTAGACCGGGATCCGGTCCCAGGGCTCCGGCACCGGACGGCCACGGCGGGCCGATCCGAGCTCGACGTGCGAGCGGAACGCCATGAAATCGCGCAGCGAGTTCGGCGCGCGCAGCGGCACGAGGAAGCGGACCTCCTCGAGCCGGATCCAACCCGGGCCGTCCTCCGGCGCGGACCGGACCAGCTCGGTCACCCGCTCCTGCGTCGCGGCGGAGCTCTCCACCAGATCGACCAGGTCGGTGGGGGTCTCAGCGTCCCGCGAGCGGGCCCACACGCCGGTGTCGAGCACCCGGCCGGAGCCCGGCGCGACCGCGCCCAACCGGGCCGGCCCGCCCGCCAGCGAGGTGAACGAGCACCAACGCACCGCCGTGCCACCCTTCGCCGAGATCCAGCTGGTCGCCGGGCCGAGGGGGCAGAGCGTGTCAGACACCGCTTCCGCCGAGTTGGCCGCGGTCCTGGCCGCGCTCGCCGGCGTCCGTCGGGGCGACGCGGTCGCCGTCCTGGGCGACGCCCAACTGCTCTGCGCGGTCCTGCAGGCCGGTTGCGCCCGCGACCTCGTGGAGGCCCCGCCGGCCGACGTGGTCGTCGCTGTCGCGGCGTACGACGTGCCGGTCGCAATCGGCCTGCTCCGCCCGGGTGGCCGCCTCGTCGCCGTGGCCGCGGACAAGGGCGCCGCGGGCCGCACCGCGACGGCGCACGGGCTGCAGCTACGGCACGTCGAACAGGTCCTCGGCCGCGTCGCGTGGTCGGCGCTGCTCCCGGCAGCCGGATAGGTTCAGCGGGTGACCCAGCAGGCAGTGGCGCGACCGTCGGGGCGCATCCAGATCGGCCGGGTCGTCGGTGTGCCGGTCTACCTCACGCCGTCGTGGTTTCTGTTCGCGGCGTTCATCGTCGTCACGAGCGCCCCGCCGCTGGTCAACCGGGTCGGCACCGTCTCGGCGTACATCGCGGCGACGAGCTTCGCGGTGCTGCTGCTGGCCAGCGTCCTGCTGCACGAAGTCGGGCACTGCCTGGTCGCGCGGGCGTTCGACCTGCCGGTGCGCAGCATCACCGTGACCCTGCTGGCCGGCCTGACCGAGATCACCGAACCGCCGCAGACGCCCGCGCGGGAGTACGCCGTCGCCGTCAGCGGCCCGATGGTCTCGCTGCTGCTCGCGGGCATCGGGGTCGCCAGCGTGCCGCTGTTCGAGGGCCTGCCGCAGCTCATCTGCGAGGGCATCGCGATCACCAACGGCATCGTGGCGGCGTTCAATCTGCTGCCGGGGCTGCCGCTGGACGGCGGGCGGGTGCTCAAGAGCATCGTCTGGCAGCTCGGCGGCGATGCCGAACGGGCGACCCGGGCGAGCGCCTGGGCCGGGCGGGTGGTCGCGCTCGTCGTCGTCCCCATCGTGCTGCTGGGCGTCCTGCCGGAGTTCGGCTACGGCGACCGCGGCATCTCCGGGGTGCTGTTCTCCGCCCTGCTCGGCGCCTACATCTACGCGGCGGCGACGGCCAGCCTGCGCCGTTCAAAGATCATCGAGCGGCTGCCCGGGGTCACCGTCGCCCGGCTCGCCAAGACCGCGCTCGGCGTCCCTTCGTCGATGCCACTGGCCGAGGCGGTCCGGCAGGCCCACGCCGCCGGCGCGCGCGCCCTGGTGGTGATCGACTCCTCGGGGCAGCTCGAGGCTGTCGTCAGCGAGGCCTACGTCGCGGCCGTCCCGCTCGAACGCCGGCCCTGGGTGACCGTTGGCGACGGCGCCCGCCGGGTCGAGCCGGGGCTGCTGCTCGACGCGTCGCTGGAGGGTGAGGACCTGCTCGCCGCCATGCGCAGGTGCCCCGCGCAGGAGTACGTCGTGCCGGGCGACCCACCCCGGGTGCTGGTCAGTACCGAGGTCGCGGCGGCCGTCGGCGGCTGAGCGCCTACGCTCTGCGCGGGTGACCACAGGAGCAGAACGACGGCGCGGGGCACTCGCCGCTGGTGACCAGGTGCAACTCACCGACCCCAACGGCCGGATGCACACCATCACCCTCGAAGCAGGCCGACAGTTCCACACCCATAAGGGGATCCTCGACCACGACAGCCTCATCGGTGGCCCCGACGCCGTCGTCGTGACGATCGGCACGACGCAATACCTCGCGCTCAAGCCGCTGCTGAGCGACTACGTGCTGTCGATGCCCCGCGGCGCGCAGATCGTCTACCCCAAGGACGCCGGCAACATCGTGGCGATGGCCGACATCTTCCCCGGCGCGCACGTCGTCGAGGCCGGGGTCGGCTCCGGCGCACTGTCGATGTCGCTGCTCCAGGCGGTCGGGGCGAGCGGCCGGCTGTCGTCGTACGAGCGGCGCCAGGACTTCGCCGACATCGCCCGGCGCAACGTGGAGCGATACTTCGGCGCGCCACACCCGGCCTGGACGATCACCGTCGGCGACCTGCAGGCCGAGCTGACCGAACGCGACGTCGACCGCGTCGTGCTCGACATGCTCGCGCCGTGGGAGTGCCTCGATGCGGTCTCATCCGCGCTGCGGCCCGGCGGCGTGCTCTGCTGCTACGTCGCCACCACCACCCAGTTGTCGCGCACCGTCGAGGCGATGCGCGAGCACGGCACGTACACCGAGCCGGCGTCGTGGGAGACCCTCGTGCGCGGCTGGCACGTCGAGGGCCTCGCCGTCCGCCCGGACCACCGGATGGTCGGCCACACCGGCTTCCTGTGCACCACCCGCCGCCTGGCCGACGGCGTCCAGCCACCGCTGCGCCGCCGTCGCCCGTCCAAGGGCGCGTACGGCGAGCCGGTGGCCGAGGTCGACCCCACTGCGCCGGCCAAGGGCGGGTTCCGGCCGCAGCTGCCGTAGCCCGAGGGGCTTCGCCGTACCCCGCTTCGCCGTACCCGGCTTCGCCGTACCCGAGTGATCCACGGAAGGTAGGGAACCAAAACAAAGGTCAATTCGGTGCCCGAGCTTCCGTGGATCATGATTGGGCGGGGCGGGGCGGGGCGGGGCGGCGGCGCGGGGCCCGGGCGGCCATCAGCGCTGCACAGGACCCACGTGGACGACCCGCAGACCGGCTGGTTCACGGTGCACGGCGGCACGGGCGAGCAGCAGGTCGACGTAGGCATCCGGGTCGCGGCGAAAGCGGGCCGGCGTGACGTGCTCGAGCCAAAGGCCGGCGTGGGCGAACCGGCCATGCCGCTGCAACGTGGCGTCGAGCAGCTCTGCCTCGGCGTGCCGCTCCTTGCTGTCGAGCTCGCCACCGACCCCGGTGCCCAGCAGGTAGACGTCGGGCCTGCCGACAAGCTGGCCGTCGACCCACAGCGCGGGATTGGCCACGAAGCTCACCCGACGGCGCAGCAGCGTGTCGATGAGCTCGGCCTCCGGTGGTGATGCGGCGCCGCGCTCGGCATCGAGCACCGCGCGACGAGCGTGCGCGGTCCCCCCGACAGCGCCCCTGGACAGCAGATCGCTGAGCTCCTCGGCCGTGCACCAACGGTCTGCGACCGCTCCCAGCACAAGTCCACGAACATCGTTGAGGCGAGCAAGCTCGCGACAGCCGTCGACGACGGCACGCGCAGCGTGGGCCACCCGGAGGTCGTCGTGGGTCCACGTCACCACGTTGTGGTGGTCATGGGCGCGCCTGATGAGCACCTTGGATGACGATGTCCGACGTCGCTCAGCCGGAATCAGCACCTGGGGGCGGTCGCTCGGCGGGACCCATCGCAGGCCCAGCCAGCGCGCCGCCCACAGCCCCGTCACGATCGCACCGGGACCACCGCGCTCTACAGCGGCGTGCACCCGTTCACGAGGTCCCGGCTCGTCGAGCGCGTAGATGCCGCGCAGCACCGGAACCAGGTGTCCCGCCCGCACGATGCGCTTGCGCAGCAGCCGGTCCGCCCCGGCAGCCCCCAACGTCTGCGTCGTCATGACCGGCCCGGTGCGGACAGCCGCCTTTGCCGCCTGTTCGAGCAGTGCGCTGTCGTCCACCGGACCAGTCCAACTCGCCGGGACGTCGTACGACGGGCCGGGACGGGATCTGTGGACAGCGCCCGGTGATCCACGGAAGGTTGGGCACGTTTCCAAAGATCATCACGGTGCCCGAGCTTCCGTGGATCACCCGGGGAAAGGCGGGGGGAGGCGGGGGCGGACCTGTCGTCGGCCAGCGCGATTGCGCGTGCCGGCCGTCCGGCAAGCTTCCGCTTCGCTGCTGTTGTGGCCGCCGCCCGTGGATCACCGGCCGAGCGAACTGTCCCGGCGTAGGCGTATCCGATTGGCCTTGGAAGGCTCAGGAACTGCGCGGGGTGCCGATGACGTACATAGGATGCGGTAGGCAGCCCCGACAGCGCACGGGAGGTGGAGCACGTGGCAGGTACACGCGGAAGCGGCCCCGAGGACAGGGCTGCTCAGGTCACCGAGCTCACCGAGCAGATCGGGTTCCTCGAGCAGGAGGTCGGTGTCCTTCGCCGCAAGCTGGCCGACTCGCCGCGGCACGTCCGCGCCCTGGAGGAGCGGCTCAGTGACGCCCAGGCTGCGCTGGCCGGCGCGTCTGGCCAGAACGACCGGCTGGTCGGCACCCTGCGCGAGGCCCGCGACCAGATCGTCGCGCTGAAGGAGGAGGTTGAGCGGCTGGCCCAGCCGCCGAGCGGCTACGGCGTGTTCCTCGCCCGGCACGAGGACGACACGATCGACATCTTCACCGGCGGCCGCAAGCTGCGGGTGACCGTCGCCCCAAGCGTCGAGCTCGGTGCGCTGCGCCGCGGCCAGGAGGTCATGCTCAACGAGGCCCTCAACGTCGTGCTCGCCCTCGAGTTCGAGCGGCAGGGCGAGGTGGTGATGCTCAAGGAGCTGCTCGAGGACGGCGAGCGCGCCCTGGTGCTCAACCACACCGACGAGGAGCGGGTCGTGATGCTCGCCGACTCGCTGCGCGACCTGCCGATCAAGGCGGGCGACTCGCTGCTGCTCGAAGCCCGCAGCGGCTGGGTCTACGAGAAGATCCCGAAGTCCGAGGTCGAGGAGCTCGTGCTCGAGGAGGTCCCGGACATCGACTACAGCGCGATCGGCGGGCTGATGGCCCAGATCGAGCAGATCCGTGACGCGGTCGAGTTGCCCTTCTTGCACAAGGAGCTGTTCAAAGAGCACCAGCTGCGGCCGCCCAAGGGCGTGCTGCTCTACGGACCTCCCGGTTGCGGCAAGACGCTCATCGCGAAGGCCGTTGCGAATTCCCTGGCCAAAAAGGTCGCCGAGGTCACCGGCAAGCCCGAGGGCCGCTCGTTCTTTCTCAACATCAAAGGCCCTGAGCTGCTCAACAAGTACGTCGGGGAAACCGAACGCCACATCCGGCTGATCTTCCAGCGGGCCCGCGAGAAGGCAAGCGAGGGCACGCCGGTCATCGTCTTCTTCGACGAGATGGACTCGATTTTCCGGACCCGGGGTTCGGGCGTCAGCTCCGATGTCGAGACGACCATCGTGCCGCAGCTGCTGAGCGAGATCGACGGCGTCGAAGGCCTGGAGAACGTCATCGTCATCGGCGCGTCGAACCGCGAGGACATGATCGACCCGGCCATCCTGCGCCCCGGCCGGCTCGACGTGAAGATCAAGATCGAGCGGCCGGACGCCGAGGCCGCGCGGGACATCTTCGGCAAGTACATCCGGACCGATCTGCCGCTGCACGACGAGGACCTCGCCGAGCACGGCGGCAGCCGCGAGGCGACCGTCAGCGCAATGATCCAGCGGGTCGTCGAGCGGATCTACACCGAGGCCGAGGAGAACCGTTTCCTCGAGGTCACCTACGCCAACGGGGACAAGGAGGTCCTGTACTTCAAGGACTTCAACTCCGGCGCAATGATCGAAAACATCGTTGCCCGGGCCAAGAAGATGGCGATCAAGGACTTCCTCGAGACCGGCGGCAAGGGCCTGCGGCTGCAGCACCTGATGACCGCCTGCATCGATGAGTTCAAGGAGAACGAGGACCTGCCCAACACGACCAACCCCGACGACTGGGCCCGCATCTCGGGCAAGAAGGGCGAGCGGATCGTCTACATCCGCACCCTCGTGACCAGCGCCAAGGGGTCGGAGACGGGCCGCTCGATCGACGCCGTGGCCAACACGGGCCAGTACCTCTGACCGAGGTCGAGCCTGGCTCGC
>JBKJOO010000393.1:0-3570 GCA_046595615.1 Mycobacteriales bacterium
CCTACGTCGTGACGGGCGGGCTCGAGCAACCCGTGCCCGGGGCGCTCACCGGCGGTCCTGCCCAGGTGATCGCGCCGGGGCGGACCACCTCGGACCAGCCGCTCACCTGGGTGGCCCGGCTCGAGCCGGTGCCGCCCGGCACCGCCGACTGGGACGAGGTCGCGCCCCTGCTACGGGCCAAGCGGCTGAACGCCCCCGACGGCGCGGCGCAGCAGGAGCGCTGGGCCCGCGAGTCGGTGCTGCTGCGGCTGGTGCCGACCGGCGAGGTGGTGCCGCCGACCGACGACCTCCAGCTGGCCCCCCTTTCCCCGCCGATCATGGAGTTGTTGCCGCGGTCGCACGCCCAGCGTGGCAGCACAAACTCCATGATCGGCGGGGAAGGGGGCGGTGGGACGCGGATCTCGCCGCGGGCGACAGGGACGACCTGACCGCGCACGGTCGTCCGGACGGGCGCGCCACCGGCCACCTCGACGGTGCACGAGAGCAGGGACGGCCGGCCCAGCTCGATGCCCTGCACCACCTCGTACGCCGAGTCGCCGTCGGGCAGCAGTCCGCTGACGGCCAGCAGCACGCCGAGGCCGAGCGCCGCCGAGCCGGTCGCCGGGTCCTCGGCGACCCCGACCCCGCCGGCGAAGACCCGGCTGCGCGCCGAGCGGCCATCCCAGGCCGTCACCGAGACCCCGGCCCCGCCGAGGACCGCGAGCCGGGCCGGGTCGGGTCGGGCCCGGCCCGGGGCATCGGGATGCACCAGCAGGTAGCCGAAGTCGAGCCCGGCGCCGCACCAGCGGGGTGCGACCCCGACGAGGTCGCCCTCGGCCAGGCCGACCGCGGACAGCAGCGGCCCCGGGTCGAGCCGGTCGCCCCAGGACGGCGTGCCGCCGGTCAGCGTCGCGCCGTCGGGGGTGACGGTCACCGCGAGTCGCCCGGCCCCGCAGGACTGGACGACGTCGCCGGTCGGGAGCCGGCCGAGCGAGTGCAGCAGCCAGGCCGCCCCGACCGACGGGTGACCCGCAAAGGGCAGCTCGACCGTCGGCGTGAAGATGCGCAACCGGTAGTCCGCGCCGTCGGTCGCCACCATCGGGAAGGCCGTCTCGGACAGGTTGAACTCCCGCGCGAGGGCCTGCAGCTGCCCGGTCGACAGCTCGTCGGCGTCGAGCACCACAGCCAGCGGATTGCCCGCGTACGCCGTACCGGTGAAGACGTCGACGACCTGATAGCCCAGGGTCGGCGGAAAGCGGGCGCCGTCGGGCACGGTCACGGTGTCCTCCAGGCGGCTGCGGGGAACCGATGATGCCGCACGTCCGGCGGTAACCTCGGCCGGTGACCACCGGTACCCGCGTCTTTGTCGCGCGCCTCGCCGGCCTGCCCGTGTTCGATCCCAACGGCGACCAGGTCGGCCGGGTCCGCGATGTCGTGGCCGCGCTCAGGATCGGTCGCGACGCCCCCCGGGTGCTCGGCCTCGCTGTCGAGATCGCCGCCCGACGACGGATCTTCGTCCCGATCGGTCGGGTCAAGGACATCGACCCCGAAGCGGTGCTGCTGACGACCGGCACGGTCAGCCTCAAGCAGTTTGACAAGCGGCTGGGCGAAACCCTCGTGCTGGCCGAGCTGCTCGACCGCAGCGCCACGGTGCTCGACACCGGCCAGCCCGCCACCGTGGTCGACGTCGCGATGGAACAGACGCGCACCGATTGGCTGCTGACCCGGGTCGCGGTCCGCCGGGTGACCGGTGGGCTGCGGAGCCGACGGCGCGGCGAGCTGCTCCAGCTCGCCTGGGACGAGGTCAGCGGCTTCACCCTCCCCGAGGACGGCCAGGGCGCCGCCAACCTGCTCGCGGTGTTCGAAAAGCTCCGCCCCGCCGACCTTGCCGGCGTGATGCATGACCTGTCCAGCAAGCGCCGGGCGGAGATCGCGGCGGCGCTCGACGACGAGCGGCTCGCCGACGTCCTCGAGGAGATGCACGAGGACGAGCAGGTCGAGTTGCTCGCCGGGCTCGAGGATGAACGGGCCGCCGACGTCCTCGAGGCGATGTCGCCCGACGACGCAGCCGATCTGCTCGGCGAGATGCAGCCGGCCGACGCCGAGCGGCTGCTCGGGCTGATGGAGCCCGACGAGGCTGCGCCGGTCCGCCAACTGCTGGTCTACAGCGACGACACCGCCGGCGGCCTGATGACCAGCGAACCGGTCATCCTGCCGCCCAACACGACCGTCGCCGAAGCGCTCGCCCGGATCCGGCACGCCGACCTGCCGCCGAGCCTGGCCGCCCAGGTCTACGTCGTGCGGCCGCCGTACGAGACGCCGACCGGGCGCTATCTCGGCACCGCGCATTTCCAGCGGCTGCTGCGCGAGCCGCCGAGCTCGCTCATCTCCGCCGTCGTGGACACCGGCATCGACCCGCTCGCACCGGAATGTCCGCTGCACGACGTGACCCGCCACCTGGCGTCGTACAACCTCGTTGCGGTGCCGGTGGTCGACAGCGAGCAACGGCTGCTCGGCGCGGTGACAGTCGACGACGTCCTGGACCACCTGCTGCCGGACAACTGGCGCGACGGTCGCCGCCGGGTCCGTGGCTGAGCGCCGCCGGGCCAGACTCGACACACCCGTCGAGCCGCGCCGGGCCCTGGTCCCCCGCCCGCACTACGACCCCGAAGCGTTCGGGCGGTTCTCCGAGGCGATCGCCCGCTATCTCGGGACGGCCCGCTTCCTGGTCTACCTGACCCTGTTCGTGGTCCTCTGGCTCGGCTGGAACACCGTGCTCGCGCCGGGCCTGCAGTTCGATCCCAAGGCAACCAACTACACGCTGCTCACGCTGATCCTGTCGCTGCAGGCGTCGTACGCCGCACCGCTGATCCTGTTGGCGCAGAACCGGCAGGCCGACCGGGACCGGGTGACCCAGGACGAGGACCGGGACGAGAACGCCCGGCTGAAGGCCGATGTCGACTACCTCACCCGTGAGGTCGCCGCCCTGCGCCACTCACTCGGCGAGGTCGCGACGCGCGACTACCTGCGCGACCAGTTGCGCGAGTTGACCGAGGAGGTCGTCGCCCGGACCACCGAGGGTGCCGGCGAGGTGCTCTACGACCGGCAGGCCCGCGAGAAGCGCGAGGAGCGCGAGCGCCGGGCTGAGCGCAAGAAGCGCCGGGCCGGCCGGAACGAGGACCAGGGCGTCAGCAGTGGCGGCCTCAACGAGCCGTTCGCCGGCGAGGTCGAAGCCGGCTGACGCGCTACAACGCCCGCAGGACACCGGCGGTCGTGGCGGCGACGATCACCACCACGAGGAACGGCGCCCGCAGCAGCAGCGCCACCGCGCCGGCGGCGAGCCCAACTGCCCGGGCGTCCAGCACGAGGGCGCGCCGGGCCCCGAAGGCCTGCACGACCACGAGCGCGGCGAGCAGCGCGACCGGGAGCAGCTCCGCTCCCCGGCGTACGACGGGACGGTCCAGAGCCGTCGGGGGCAGCAGCCAGCCGGCTGCCTTGAACGCCAGGCAGCCCAGCGCGGTCAGCGCGATGGCCAGCCAGGTCACCGGCGGGTCCGGACGACGACGGCCGGTAGGACCGCGAGCGCGGCGA
>JBKJOO010000451.1:0-6019 GCA_046595615.1 Mycobacteriales bacterium
CAGGGCGGCGCTCACGGAGCATCCCTCTCGGTTCGTGGGTCGGGCCACGCCGACGCGCAGCCCCGGTCGCAGGATGCCACCCCGCCCCGGCCACCTTGCAGGGCAGTCGGCGCCCGGTGGCGCCGGCTCAGGGTGGTGGGCCGGCGGCTGCCAGGAGCGCGAGCAGCGCAGTCCCGTCGGGACTGCCGAGGCCGGTACAGGCATCCCAGCCGGGGCCCGCCTGGTAGGCGCCGTTGCTGCCGTGGGTGATGTCGCGCAGGCCGGGCGCGGTGTGCCCAGGCGGCGCCGCGGCGTACAGCACCGGTTGCAGCAGCCCCAGGGGTCGGCCGAGCGCTTCGGCGAGCCGGCACACCAGGGCCGCCCAGAGCGGCGCGACCGCGCTGGTCCCGCCGATGACCTGCCGGGTGCCGTCGACGAGCACCTCATAACCGGTGCCTGGGTCGGCGTTGCCGGCGACATCGGGCACCCCCCGGCCGCCGTGGCCGCCCGGGCCGGCCGGGACCCCGGCGTGCTGCTGCCATACCGGCAGCGGGAAGGTGTCGCTGACCCCGCCGCCGGTGGCGCCGTGACCGCGGTGATTCCACACCGTCTCGCGGGTGATCGCGTCGCTGGTGGGGTTGAGTTGCAAGGTGGTGCCGCCGCACGCCAGGGCATGTGGGCTCGCGGCCGGGAAGTCGACGTGCGGTCGCCGGTCGGTCGCCCGGTCGGTGCTGCCGTCGTCACCCGAGGCGACACAGACCGTGACACCGAGCGCGGCGGCGTCGGCAAAGGCCTGATCCATCGCATGCCGGGCCTGCCCGGTCCAGGCGTCCTCCTGCTGACCCCAGCTGATCGACAGTGCGGCGGGGGTGGGCGTGGCATGAGCCGCGGCCGTGACCGCGTCGAGGAAGCCCGCGTCGGTGTTGGGAGCGAAGTAGACGACGAGCGACGCGCCCGGCGCGAGGGCCCCGGCCACCTCGATGTCGAGCAACACCTCGCCGTCGGCGCCGCCGGGATCCTTGCCTGGGACGTTCGTGGCGCCGTCCACGCCGACCGCGGTGACGTGCGGCGCAGGCACGCCAAGGCCGGCGAAGTACTGCGTCAGGTCGGCCGGGCCGAAGCCGCCGCCGAGCTCCACGATGGCCAGGTGCTGCCCGGATCCGTCGGTGCCGGCCGGGAAGCGGTAGGCATGGCCCAGCTGCACTGGCGTGTAGGAGCGCTGGGCTGCGGCCGCGTGCGCGACGCGGAACTGCGGTCGCGCCTGCGGCCGGTCGTCCAGACCCAGCACCGCGGTGACGATGTCGGTCAGCTCGGCCGGGAGCATTAGCTCGCCGGTGCGCTGGCGGTGGGTCACGGGCGACCCGGAGCGCGGGTCCGCGCTGGCCACGAGCTCCAGGCTGGTGCCGAACAAGCCGGCCAGCACCCGGACCGGACCGGTCACCCGAACCAGCCGGTCCACCGCGGTGTCCTCGGCCGCACTGAGCACCTCGAGACCGTGCGCGCGCAGCAGCCCGACGACGAGCGCGACGTCGTCCGGACGCGCGCCAGCCGTCTCGGCCAGCTCAGCGCGGCTCAGCAGCGGGCCGCCCCCGTCGGGAAGGGTGCCCCGACGGCGCAGCACCAGGGTGACGACGGCGCGGTCCTGCCCGTCGACCGGACCGGCCGGCGTCGAGGCGGGAGCGGCGGTCCGATGGCTGCCGGGCAATGGCGTTGCGGGAGTGCGAGGGGGTGGGTTGGTGGCCATGCCCCCACTGTGCACGTCTGCACCGACAATGCCTACTGTCGGTCGGGCGGCGATCCGGGCCGTCCAGCGGTCCCGCCGATGCTCAGGTCCGGCGGCGCAGCGCGCTCCGGAACGGATCGCGGGGCGGCGGCACCGGCAGCGCCAGCACGTCACCGCGGGCGTCGATACCGGCCAGCGCCAGGACCTGCTCGAGGATGCTCGATGTGGTGTGCTCGGCGGTGACGCCGGAGGAGGTGACGAGCACCCGGTAGACGGTGATGTAGTGCCGGATCGGGGTGTCGTAGCTCCAGTCGACGGAGCCGAGGTGCTGGGCGTCGCCGCGGCTGCCACCGGCACCCTCCCACGGGCCGCTCCACAGCTGGATGCCGGCGGGACCGGCTGAGAACCGCCCGCCCCGCGACACGTCCTCCCGTTGGGCGGCCGCGAGCAGGGCGCGGCCCTCCCGCTCGGGGAGGACCAGCGCCGGACGCACCTGGCTCTGCAACGCGAGTTCGTCACCGCTGCGGGAGAGCCGGAACGACCTGTGCACCGGCTTCGGGGTGTTGAGCTCGATCGTGTGCATGGTCACCGGAGGCCTCCTGGCGTCGCTGCGCCGGGTGGCGCAGTGCGTTGGTGTCACCGAGAGCATCGGTACGGCAGGTGCCGGGCCTGAGGGGGCTGTTCGGGTGAACCCGTCAGCCGCCGGCCAGCCGGAGCCAGAACTGCAACCCGAGCTCATCCTCGGCGTGCCGGCGCAGCGGCGCGGTCGGCCGGGCCCGCAGGACGCTCACCGCGAGCACCTCCTCGGCGAGCTGCGCCGCGCCCGCAGCCAGCGCCTCGGCCAGCTCGCCCTCACCCAACCACCACAACTCGATCCGGTCGGTGACATCCAGGCCGCTCGACTTGCGGGCCTCCTGCACCAGCCGTACGACGTCCCGGACGAGCCCAGCTCGGCGCAGCGCCGGGGTCAGCGCGAGGTCGAGCCCGACGGTTTCCCCGTGGCCGCTCGCGACCGCCCAGCCGGTGCGGGGGGTCTCGGTGACGACGACCTCGTCGAGGCCGAGTGGCACGGCGGCACCATCGACGTGGACCGTCGCGATGCCTTCCCGCAGCGCGGCGGCCAGCGCACCGGGTTCGGCGGCGGCGATGGCCGCGGCGACCGCCTGGACGCCCTTGCCGAACCGCTTCCCGAGGGTCCGGAAGTTGGCTTTGACCGTCACATCGACGAGGTCACCGGACAGCCCCTCGAGCTCGAGGACGTTGAGCTCGGACTTCACCAGGTCCCGCAGCTCGGGCGGCAACGTGGTCCAGCCGCTGGCCGAGACGAGCGCCCGGGCGAGCGGCTGCCGGGTCTTGGTCCTGGACTCGGCGCGCGCGGCCCGGCCGAGGTCGACCAGGCGCCGGGTCAGGGCGACCTGCGCGGCGAGCTCGCTGTCGACCAGCTCGGTGCCGAGTTCCGGCCACCGGGCCAGGTGCACCGAGTCCGGTCGTCCGCCCCCGGCGTACAGCGCGTCCCAGACCTCGTCGGTGATGAACGGGGTGAACGGGGCGAGCAGCAGGGTCACGGTGTGCAGGCACTCGTGCAAGGTGGCGAGCGCGGCTGGATCGCCGACCCAGAAGCGCCGGCGGGAGACCCGGACATACCAGTTGGACAGGTCGTCGATGAGCTGGGTGAGCCGTCGACCGGCCCGCAACGAATCGAAGTCCTCGAGCGCCCCGGTGACCTCCACCGCGCTGGCATGGACCTCCGACAGCGCCCACCGGTCCATCAGTGGGCGTTCGGCGACCGGCGGCACACTCTGCTCGGGTGTCCAGCGGTTCGCCCCGGCGTACAGGGTGAGGAACGACGCGGTGTTCCAGTAGGTCAGCAGGATCTTGCGGACGACGTCCTCGACCTGTTCGTGGCTGACCCGACGCGCCGACCAGGGGTTGCCGCCGCAGAGCATGTACCAGCGCAGGGCGTCGGCGCCATGTCGCTCCATCAGCTCGAACGGGTCGAGGACGTTGCCCAGATGCTTGCTCATCTTGCGGCCTTCGCCGTCCAGGATGTGTCCGAGGCAGAGCACCGTCTCGTAGCTGGACCGGTCGAACACCAGTGTGCCGATGACCATCAAGGTGTAGAACCAGCCGCGGGTCTGGTCGATCGCCTCGGCGATGAACTGGGCCGGATAGGCCGGTTCGATCCCCGAATGCGGATAGCCGACCTGGGCGAACGGCATCGAGCCGGCGTCGTACCAGCAATCGATGACCTCAGACACCCGACGGGCCTGCGCACTGCAGGTGGTGCAGGCCAGCGTCACGTCGTCGACAAAGGGCCGGTGCGGGTCGAGGGCGCTGACATCACGGCCGGACAGCGACGACAACTCGGCCAGCGAACCGACGACGGTGACGTGGCCGTCCGGGCAACGCCAGACCGGTAACGGGGTGCCCCAATAGCGGTTTCGCGACAGCGCCCAGTCGACGTTGTTGTCGAGCCAGTCGCCGTAGCGGCCGTGCTGGATCGTTGCGGGATGCCAGTCGGTCTTCTCGTTTTCCGCCAGCAATCGGTCCTTTTTCGCGGTCGTGCGGATGTACCACGACGGCAGCGCGTAGTAGAGCAACGCGGTGTCGCAGCGCCAGCAGTGCGGATAGGGGTGCTCGTAGGCGGTCTCGCGGTAGAGCAGCCCGCGTGCGGCGAGATCGTCGGCCAAGGCACGGTCGGCCTGTTTGAAAAAGACCCCGCCGATCAGCGGCAGGTCGTCGACGAAGGTGCCGTCGGCCCGGACCGGGTTGACCACCGGCAGGCCGTACTTCCGGGCGACCTGCAGGTCCTCCGCACCGAACGCCGGGGACTGGTGCACGAGCCCGGTGCCGCTGTCGGTCGTCACATAGTCGGCGAGGCCGACGAAATGCGCCCCGGGGATCGGCAACCAGTCGAACGGTCGCGCGTACGCCGTGTGCTCCAGCGCCCGCCCCGGAAAGCGCTCCAGCACCTCGTACTCACCCAGCACCTGCTCGGCGAGGGGTTCGGCGACGATCAACACCTCCGCGCCGGTCCGCGCCACGACGTACGTCGTTTCCGGGTGCACGGCGACGGCCGTGTTGCTGACCAAGGTCCACGGGGTGGTGGTCCAGACGAGCAGCGCTGCGCCGAGTCGCTCGAGCGGACCGCTGGTGACCGGGAAGCGGACATAGACACTGGGATCGGTCACGGTCTGGTAGCCCTGCGCCACCTCGTGATCGGACAAGCCGGTGCCACAGCGCGGGCAGTACGGCGCGACGCGGTAATCCTCGACGAGCAGCCCCTGTGCGTGGATCTGTTGCAATGACCACCAGACGCTCTCGATGTAGCTCGCGTCCATCGTCTTGTACGCCGCCGCCATGTCGACCCAGTAGCCCATCCGATGGGTCAGTGCCTCGAATTCCCCGACGTGCCGTAGCACGCTTTCGCGGCACTTTTCGTTGAAGGCGGCCACCCCGTATGCCTCGATGTCGCCCTTCCCAAGAAAGCCCAGTTCCTTCTCGACGGCGAGCTCGACCGGCAGGCCGTGACAGTCGTAGCCGGCTTTGCGCGGCACGTGCCTGCCTTGCATCGTCTTGACGCGGGGAAACAGATCTTTGAACACCCGCGCTTCGACGTGATGGGTGCCGGGTTTGCCATTCGCGGTCGGTGGGCCTTCGTAGAAGACCCACGGGGCACCGCCAGCGGTCTGCTCCAGGCTGCGCTCGAAGACCCGACCCGCCTCCCAGCGCGCCAGCACCGCGTGCTCGAGGGCGGGCAGGTCGACCCCTGCGGTCAGCGTGCGCATCGTGGCTGCTCCTTCGTCGGTGACGCTCGACGAAGGGACGAGACCTTGTGGGCCCCGCGGTACCACCCTTCTTGAGGCCCTCACGGGCCTCCACTCTGGTCGTGCTGGTGCCACTCAGGGGGTGATCTTCACATCGGCCAGGCCCCCGGGCTCGCACCGTCCCCAGGTCGCTCGCGGCTGCGTCCGGTGTTACTCGTCCCCGTCAATGCGGCAACGGCAGCGTAGCCGCTCGGGGAGCAGGTGGCGCAGCAACTGCCAAGGCCCGCGACCCAGGGCCCGCGACACGCAGGTCGGCTGTCGCGAGAGCGGTCCGGTCCACGTCGGACTGTGGGCAGGCCGGGCCGCCGCAGTGCCGACTGTCCGCGGGTATGCCTGGGTGGCCCAGTGGGTGCTGGGCCGGTTGGGCGGGGTCATCTGGGTGGTCTGGCGGCCTGCCCAGCGGCTCGGGCGCCGGTGAGCGGATTGTCGGACAGCGCGTCGAGCCAGCCGGCGGTGGTCATCGTCCGGTTGTGGGTGCAGTGCAGCCAGC
>JBKJOO010000254.1:0-2598 GCA_046595615.1 Mycobacteriales bacterium
GCCGATGACCCAGGTCGACAGGGCGAACATCGCGGTGAAGACCGCGAGCCCGATCGCCGGAGCTGTCCAGCTACCGAATCTGCGGTGGAGTCGCAGCAGCATCGGCACCGACAGCACCAGACCGAGGGCCCCGAACAGGGCAGTGCCGCCCGAGCCGGCGACCAGCGCCGTACCGGCCAGGGCGCCGATGTGGTGCAGGACGTGCGGGGCCAAGCCGACCACGACACCGACGGCGCCGGTGGCGGCGTTCCAGCGCTCGCGCAACCAGGACGGCGCGTTCGCGGTGGATGCCGGAGACGGCGTCCTGAGGTGGGTGCTCATCGGCTTCGGACGTAGCGTCGGATCGCGGTGACAAGCTCCGCGACCGTTTCCTCGGTGTCACCGGTGTCAATCGCCGCCCGGACGCACGCGTTGCTGTGGTCGGTGAGGATCAGGACAGCGACCGCGTCGACAGCTGCTGTGACAGCCGACAACTGGTCGAGCACGTCGATGCAGTAGCGGTCGTCGTCGTACATCGAGGTGACGCCGGCGAGTTGGCCGGTGACCTTGCGCAGCCTGGACAGGACCTCCGCCTCCTGACGTCGGGAGGCACTTGGCTGTCGGCTCGTCGGCAGGGTCGCGGTGCTCATCGCCGGCTCGCGGCGTCCTCGGCGCGGTCGCGCTCGGCACGCAGCTCGGCGACCTGTCCCTCCAGGTCGATGATGCGCTGGTCATCGCGCAGATCGACCCGAGGTGTTTGCCCGTCGTGACGCGGGTCCTTGTCGTGGGCGCCCATGTCATGACCGCCGTGCATGCCCCGCATCATGAAGATCATCATCAGCGGGCAGGCCAAGATGATGAGCAGCGGAAGGTAGTTGCCCATCGTGCTCACCGCCCACGGTGCGACGGGGAAGCGCCACCGGTGTGCAGCAGCCCACGGCTCCGGCTGAACTCCTCACCGTCGATCTCGCCACGGGCAAAACGCTCGGCCAGCAACGCCTCGGCGCGATCAGCTGGTGGCTGGCCACGGTCTGGCCGCAGGCTGCGGACGATCCACACGGCCAGTGCGACCAGTGCGCCCAGGAACACGATCATCAGGGCGCTCATGCCGACCCAGTCGCCGGCGCCCCATCCACTGTTGTTGCCCCAATCCATCATGAGACCCACCTCCTCGCGAGGCTCGGGAGCCTCCCGGGCCCTCACCAGGACATCGTGCTCCTCCGGTACCCCCGAGGGGCAGGACCGAAAGTCCCTCTCCGCATGACCAAAGGACCCAACCCGAGTGAGCCTGCTGCCCAGACCGGTCAGGAGGGGACTTTCGGCCCTAGTGCCGACCCGGTCCGCCACTCACTTTTGATGACATGACAACGACGGTGACCTCGCCACTACCACCGGCTCCAGGTCGAACGCGCCCTGCTGTCCGGCGACTCGCGCACTTGCTGGTCGTCGTGGCGATGGTGCTGCTGGGGGTGTCGACAATGGCGATGCCCGCGTCGGCGCACGGCGGCGATGAGTCCAAGGAGGGCTACGTCCTGGTCCAGCAGGCCCTCGGTCACCTGGCGCACGACGGCGGCCACGTTGGTATGGACGCCGCGATGGAGAAGGTCAACGACGCGTTGGCCGCGATGGACCACGACGGTGTTGATGTGGCCCAGGTGCAGAAGGCCAAGCAGGCGTTGGCCGCCGAGCAGGTCGACCGGGCCCGCACCCTGCTCCAAGCTTCCATCAAGCAGGCCCTGACCGCGGTGCCGGCCGCGACCGGCGAGCAGACCGGCACGAAGCTGGTGCTCGAAGCGATGCCAGGAAACAACGGCCTGGCTGGGCGCGACTGGGTCTTCCTGGGCGCCTCCGCAGCGTTGCTGCTGGTCGGCTTCGGGCTGGCCGGCTGGTACCGGCCCGCGGACACGATCGGGGACCTGCGCGGCCTGCTCGTCGGGCCCACCGCCCGGCACCAGAGGCCCCGGCCATGACCACCACCGAGCGGCCCGAGACGACAACGACCGGGCCGCCGCCCAGCCGGACCCGCCGCGTGGTGGACGCAGTCGACGAGCGCCTAGGCATCAAAGCCCTTGAGTACCCGGTCCCTGAGCACGCCAACAACCTCGCGTGGAGCCTCGGCGGCATCACCGCCGGCGCGTTCATCATCCTGATCATCACCGGCGTGCTCCTCGTCCAGTTCTACGCACCCGTACCCGAGACGGCGAACCAGAGCGTCCGCGACATGGTCACGAACGTGTGGGGGATGCGCTTCGTCCGCGCGCTGCATTTCTGGGCCGCCCAGGCGATGTATGTGACCGCCGCGCTGCACCTGCTGCGTGTCTTCTTCACCGGCTCTTACAAGCGCCCCCGCGAAGGGAACTGGCTGATCGGCGTCGCGATGTTCGCGCTCGTCATCCTGGCGCTGTTCACCGGCACCGTCCTGAAGTGGGACCAAGAAGGCTTCGAGGCCCTCGGGCACAACCTCGAGATCGGCAAGCTCCTCGGCGGGGTGGGGATCTGGTTCTCACCGGAGTTCGCCGGTCGGGTCTCCATCCTGGTCCGGATCTACGGCGCCCACGTCGTGATCATCCCCGGTCTGTTCATCGTGCTCCTGACGCTGCACGGGCTGCTCGTCAAGCG
>JBKJOO010000244.1:0-3924 GCA_046595615.1 Mycobacteriales bacterium
CGCCGAGGTGTGCGCGGCCTGCCACCCGTTTTACACGGGCAAGCAGAAGATCCTCGACACCGGCGGCCGGGTGGCCCGCTTCGAGCAGCGCTTCGGCAAGCGCTCCAAGTAGCGACCCTGCGGCGCCCGACCCCGGCAAGGGGCGGGCGCCGCTCCCATGTCCAGGAAAGGTGCGCATGGCTGACCCGCTCGACGACCTGCTGGCCGAGCACGCCGACCTCGAGGCGCGCCTTGCCGACCCGTCGGTGCACGCCGACCAGTCGATTGCCCGCGAGCTCGGCCGGCGTTACGCCGAGATCGGTCCGGTGGTCGCCGCCGCCAACGAGCGCGACGCGCTGCGGGGTGACCTGCAGGCCGCGCACGAGCTCGAGATGGCCGACGAGGCAGCCGAGATCGAGACCCGGCTGGACCAGCTCGACGCCCGCATCCGCGATCTGCTCATCCCCAAGGACCCGGCCGACGCCAAGGACGTGATCCTGGAGGTCAAGGGTGGTGAGGGCGGCGACGAGGCGGCGCTGTTCGCCGGCGACCTCGTCCGGATGTACACCCGATACGCCGAGACCCAGGGTTGGAAGACCGAGCTGGTGAGCGCGACCGAGGGCGAGATGGGCGGCTACAAAGACATCTCGCTGGCCGTCAAGAGCCGTGACCCGGCCAATCCGGTCTACGGCAGGCTCAAGTACGAAGGTGGTGTGCACCGCGTCCAGCGCGTCCCGGTGACCGAGAGCCAGGGTCGTATCCACACCAGCGCGGCCGGCGTGCTCGTGCTGCCCGAGGCCGAGGAGGTCGATGTGCAGATCGATGTGAACGACCTCCGCATCGACGTCTACCGGTCGTCCGGTCCGGGTGGCCAGAGTGTCAACACGACCGACTCCGCGGTCCGGATCACCCATCTGCCGACCGGGGTCACCGTGTCGATGCAGAACGAGAAGAGCCAGCTGCAGAACCGCGAGGCGGGTATGCGGGTGCTGCGCGCTCGGCTGCTCGCCCTGGCGCTCGAGGAGCAGGCCGCCAAGGACAGCGCCGTCCGCGGTTCGCAGATCCGCACGATGGACCGCAGCGAGAAGGTCCGCACCTACAACTATCCGGACAACCGAGTGGCCGACCACCGCAGCGGCTACAAGGCCAATAACCTGAGCCAGGTGCTCGACGGCGACCTCGACGCGGTCATCCAGTCGCTCGTCGACGCCGACCACGCGGCCGCGCTCAAGGGCGAGTCGTGACCGGATTGCAGACCCTGCTGCGCGATGCGACGCAGACACTTGCCGCCGCCGGTGTCGACAGCCCGGAGCACGACGCGCGGGCATTGGCCGTCCACGTCCTGGGGCTGACCCGCCCGAGCGACCTGCTCCTGGTCGACGCCCTCCACGGCGACGCCCGCAGCGCGTACGACGAGCTGGTGGCCCGGCGGGCCGAGCGGGTCCCCCTGCAGCACCTCACCGGCTCGGTCGGCTTCCGCTACATCGAGTTGGCGGTCGGGCCCGGTGTGTTCGTACCGCGGCCCGAGACCGAGTCGGTCGTGCAGTGGGCGGTCGACGCGGTGCAGGCCGAGGGTTGGCCGGCCCCGGTGCTGGTTGATCTTTGTACGGGGTCGGGAGCCGTCGCCTTCGCCCTCGCCAACGAGGTGCCGGGTGCGACCGTGCACGGCGTCGAGCGCGATCCGGACGCCCTTGGCTGGACCCGCCGCAACGCCGGGCTGCGCGTCGCGGCCGGTGATCCCGAGGTCCGATTGCACCTCGGCAGCGCCGAGGACGCCCTGCCTGAGCTCGACGGCCGGGTCGACCTCGTCGCCAGCAACCCGCCCTACGTCGCGACGACCGAGGCGCACCTGCCGGACCCGGAGGTCGTCGACCACGACCCTGGCATCGCCCTGTGGGCCGGTGAGGACGGCCTCGACGCCATCCGCCTTGTCGAGCAGGCCGGCCGACGGCTGCTCAAGCCCGCCGGGCTGCTGGTCGTCGAGCACTCCGACCGCCAGGGTGCGAGCTGCCCGGCGCTGTTCCGCGCGGCCGGCTGGGCGGAGGTCGCCGACCACCGCGACCTGACCGGCCGGGACCGCTTCACCACCGCCCGGTGGCGCGGGTGAGCACCACCTACGACGTCCGGGCCGACCACGAGGGTGGGGTGCGCGCGGCGGTCGCAGCGCTGCGGCGCGGTGAGCTGGCGGTCCTGCCGACCGACACCGTCTACGGGCTGGCCGCCGACGCCTTCAACCCGGCCGCCGTCGGTCGCCTGCTGGAGGCCAAGGGTCGCGGTCGAGACATGCCGACCCCCGTGCTGGTGGGGGCCTGGCGCACCCTCGACGGTCTGATCGACGTCGTGCCGCCAGTCGCCCGGCAGCTGATCGAGGCGCACTGGCCCGGCCCGCTGACGCTGGTGCTGCGGCACGCCGTCACCCTCGCGTGGGACCTCGGCGAGACCCGCGGCACGGTCGCGGTGCGGATGCCGCTCGACCCGGTGGCGCTCGCCGTGCTCGCCGAGACCGGCCCGCTCGCGGTCTCGAGCGCCAACCGCAGCGGGCTCCCCCCGGCCACCGATGCCGCCGAGGCGGCCCGGCAGCTCGGTACCGCGGTTGAGGTCTACCTCGACGGCGGGCCGTCCGGCGACCCGGTCCCGTCGACCATTGTCGACCTGACCGGCGAGCGCCCCAGGGTGCTGCGCGCAGGCGCCGTGTCGGAGGAGGTCCTGCGCGAGATCGTCCCCGACCTCGAGGTCGGCCCGTGAGCACCTTCCGCGTCCTGCAGGTCTGCACCGGCAACATCTGCCGCTCCCCGATGGCCGAGCACCTCATGCGCGAGGGGCTGCGCGTGAGGTTGGGGGATCGGGCCGGCGACTTCCAGATCGAATCCGCCGGCACCTGGGGGCTGACCGGATCGCCGATGGAGCCGCACGCCCTGACCACCCTCGCGTCGTACGCCGTGGACGGGGCGGCCTTCCGGGCCCGCGAGCTGACCGGTGCGCAGGTCTTCGCCGCCAATCTCGTCCTCACCGCCTCCCGTGAGCACCGGGCGGCCGCGGTGGTGCTGGAGCCACGGGCCGCAGCCCGGACGTTCACCCTGCGCGAGTTCGGCCGCCTCACCGCGCTGGTCGACCCGGCGACGCTGCCGACCGGCGACCCGGTCGAGCGGGCCCGCGCCCTGGTGCGGGCCGCGGCCGGCAACCGGGGGCTGGCGCCGCCGGACCGGCCCAGGGACGACGACCTCGACGACCCCTACCGGGCGCCCGCCGCGGCGTTCGCGGGCTGCGCCGACCTCATCGAGGCGACGCTGCAGGGCCCGCTCGACCTGCTCGCCGGCTGACGCCGGGCCGCCCGGTTCCGCCGTACGATGGGGGACCGCCACCACCGAGGAGATGTGCTGTGACGTTCTGGGGCCCCGACTTCGCCGCGCTGCAGGACACCGACCCGGAGATCGCGGGTGTCGTCCTGGACGAGTTGACCCGCCTGCGGTCGGGCCTGCAGCTCATCGCGAGCGAGAACTTCACCAGCCCGGCGGTGCTCGCCGCCCTGGGCAGCACCCTGTCCAACAAGTACGCCGAGGGGTATCCGGGCAAGCGCTACTACGGCGGCTGCGAGGTGGTCGACGTGGCCGAGCAGCTCGGCATCGACCGCGCCAAGGCGCTGTTCGGGGCCGAGCACGCCAACCTGCAGCCGCACTCCGGCGCGAGCGCCAACATCGCCGTCTACGGGGCGTTCCTCAACCCCGGCGACACGGTCCTTGCCATGTCGCTGCCGCACGGGGGACACCTCACCCACGGCACGAAGGTGAGCTTCAGCGGCAAGTGGTTCAAGGCGGTGCACTACGGCGTCGCCAAGGACACCGAGGACATCGACTACGACCAGGCGCGCGACCTGGCCCTCGAGCACCGGCCGAAGATGATCATCTGTGGCGGCTCGGCGATCCCGCGGACGATCGACTTCGCGGC
>JBKJOO010000294.1:0-5294 GCA_046595615.1 Mycobacteriales bacterium
AGGTCGATCACTGGCCGGGCCGGGTGAGCCGATCTTGACGATCTGGTCGGCGCCACGCCGGTCGGGGCGACCAGATCGTCAAGATCGCCGGGCCGGGTGAGGGCGAGCCGGGCCGGGCCGGGGCCGGGCCGGGGCGGAGCGGGGCGGCCGGTTCCGGCGACGGGAGGCAGGGCAGCGCTGCCGGCGAGGACACTGCTCGTCATGCGGATTGCGACCTGGAACGTCAACTCGATCGGCGCCCGGCTGCCGCGGCTGCTGCCCTGGCTCGAGGCCACCAACCCCGACGTCATCGCCCTGCAGGAGACCAAGTGCGCCGATGCCGCGTTCCCGTACGCCGCACTGGCGGCGCTCGGCTACCAGGCCGCGCACGCCGGTGACGGCCGCTGGAACGGGGTGGCCGTGCTGTCCCGGGTCGGCCTCGACCAGGTCGATCTCGTCCACGAGGGGCATCCGGAGCCGCGGCTGACCAGCGCGCTGTGCGGCGGCCTGCACGTCACGAGCGTCTACGTCCCCAACGGCCGGTCGCTGGACGATCCGCACTACGCCTACAAGCTCGCCTGGTTCGAGGCGCTGCGCCGCCGGCTCGACCGGTTCGACCCAGCCCAGCCGCTGGTCGTGATGGGCGACTTCAACGTCGCGCTCACCGACCGGGACGTGTGGGACCCGGCCGCCTTCGTCGACTCCACCCACGTGACACCGGCTGAACGGCAGGCGATGCAGGTCATGCTCGACTGGGGCCTGCTCGACGTGCAGGCCCGCCCCGGCAAGGGCGAGGTGCCCTTCACCTACTGGGACTACCGCGCCGGGATGATGCACAAGAACCTCGGCATGCGCATCGACTACGTGCTCGCAACCCGGTCGGTCCACGTCGTCGATGCCTGGGTCGACCGGGAGGCGCGCAAGGGCAAGGGCGCCTCCGACCACGCCCCCGTCGTCGTCGATGTCACGCTCTGATCGCGGCGAGCGGGTCAGCCGATCAGCTTGCGCAGGGTGGCGGGGGTGCGGGCCGTCGTGGCCACCCCGAGCCGGCGCTCGAGCCAGCCGGCGGTGAGCTTGGAGCTGTGCACCCCGGCCGCATAGGCCAGGTAGAGCACGCCGTCACCGGCCAGCACCTGCTCGTCCTGCCAGACGTGCTCCAGCACCGGCGCCAGCGACGCGGGCTCGTCGAACAGCACCGTCACCAGGATGTACGACGACGCCGGTAGCTCGCCCGGCAGCCCGTCGAGCGCCGCCTGCAGTTGCGCAGGGGTCCGGACACAAGCCCGCACATCCACCTCGAGCCGGTCCCGCAGGCCGGACTCGATCGCTGCCGCGATCGAAACGGCCGACCGCTGCGGGCTGGTGAACACCGCGTTGCCACTGTTGAGCACCGTCCGCACCTCGGTGTGCCCGAGGTCCTCGAGCAGCGCCCGGAGCTCGGCCATCGGCACCGTGTTGCGGCCGCCGACGTTGACGGCGCGCAGCAGCAGCACCCACCTCATACGAGCTCGGGCAGGGCGTTACGGGCCCGGTCGTGGGCGATGCCGAGGCCTTCGAGCAGATCGACCGTGGCGACCCGGAGCTGCCCGACGACGACCTGCGCCGACAGTGACATCGCGTCCAGGGCCACCGGATCGAGCTGCCCGGCGAGGACGAGCAGCGGCTCGACAGCGGCGTCACCGTCGGTGGTGAGGTCAACGGCTGCCGCAATCTGCTCGAGCAGACCGGCCAGGCACGCCGGCAGCTGCTGGCCGTCCTGGATGGCCGCCACGCTGCGCCGCAGCAGCACCCGCAGGTTGCGGGTCGCCCGGCTCAACCCGAGCGTCAGCTGGTTGGCGTCGAAGAAGAACTCGCCCCGGGTCGACAGCAGCGGTGACAACCGGCTGGTCTCGTGGCCGGTCACGAGCGAGTCCTGCCAGCGCTCGAGCAGTGCGTCGAGTCGCCGGGCCCGGTTGAGGGCATCGGTGAGCTCCGGGGCGGAGTCGCTGCGCAGCGCGCCGGCTGCCTCGCGCAGCACCGACGCCAGCTCCGTGACGTAGGCGACCCGCAGCCGGCGGGCCTCGCGCCACGGCCCGGACGGCAGCGCGGCCGCGACCAGCAGCGCCGCCGCGCCACCCACCAAGGCGTCCTGCCAGCGGTGGAACCCGCTGTTCGGCGTACGCGGGAGGGCCACCACGAAGACCGCCTGCAGCCCGGCCTGGGTGACGACCAGGCCGCTGCCGCCGACGGCGACCGACAGCAGCAGTGCGACCGAGACCACCACCCCGATCTGCCACGCGCCACTGCCGATCAGACCGACCAGCAGGTCACCGACCGCGACCCCGAGGGCGACACCGACCGCCAGCTCCGCCGTACGACGCAGCCGCTGGCCGGCCCGCAGCCCGAGCGCGACGACCGCAGCGACACTGGCGAAGAACGGCCGCGGATGACCGAGGACCTGCAGCGAAAAGGCCCATGCGCCACCGGCGGCGATGCCGCACTGCCCAGCCGACCAGGCGCCGGAGCGGACCCGCCCGAACGCCTGCCGACCGGTCGTCCGCAGGTCCGCCACACCGGCCAGCCTACGTGCGGTCCTAGGCTCAAGGCCCCGCCCGCGCGCCCCCGAGGACTCCTGTGCCGTCGTTCGCCTACACCGACCTGCTGCCGACCGGGCCGGACCAGACGCCCTACCGGCTGCTCACGACCGAGGGCGTGTCGACGGTCTCGGCGCTCGGCCGGGACTTCCTGCAGGTCGAACCGAGCGCCCTGACGTTGCTCGCCCGGACCGCGATGCGGGACATCGCGCACCTGCTCAGGCCGGCCCACCTGGCCCAGCTCCGCCGGATCCTCGACGACCCGGAGGCCTCAGCCAACGACCGCTTCGTGGCGCTGGACCTGCTCAAGAACGCCAACATCGCCGCCGGCGGCGTGCTGCCGATGTGCCAGGACACCGGCACCGCGATCGTGATGGGCAAGCGCGGCCAGACCGTCCTCACCGACGGCCACGACGAGGAGCACCTGTCACGGGGCATCTACGACGCCTACACCGAACTCAACCTGCGCTATTCCCAGCTCGCGCCGCTGACGATGTGGGACGAGCAGAACACCGGCAACAACCTGCCAGCCCAAATCGAGCTCTACGCCTCGGCGTACGACTCCTACGACCTGCTGTTCCTGGCCAAGGGAGGCGGCTCGGCGAACAAGAGCTATCTGTTCCAGGAGACCAAGGCGGTGCTCAACCCGGTCGCGATGATGCGCTTTTTGGAGGAGAAGGTCCGCTCGCTCGGCACGGCCGCCTGCCCGCCCTACCACCTCGCCATCGTCATCGGTGGCACCTCGGCGGAGTTTGCACTGAAGACCGCGAAATACGCCTCGGCGAAATACCTCGACGCGCTGCCGACGAGCGGATCGACCGCGGGGCATGGGTTCCGGGACCTCGACCTCGAACTGCAGGTCCACGAGATGACCGCCCGGTTGGGGATCGGGGCGCAGTTCGGCGGCAAGTGGTTCTGCCACGACGTGCGGGTCGTCCGGCTCCCCCGGCACGGCGCGTCCTGCCCGATCGCGATCGCCGTCTCCTGCTCGGCCGACCGGCAGGCCCGCGCCACGATCAACGCGCAAGGGGTGTGGCTCGAGCAGCTCGAGACCGAGCCGGCGCACTACCTGCCCGACGTCGAGGAACTCGCCGGCGACGTCGTACGCATCGACCTGAACCGGCCGATGAGCGAGATCCGGGCGACCCTGTCGCAGCTCCCGGTCAAGACCCGGCTGTCGCTGCACGGCCCGCTGGTCGTCGCCCGCGACATCGCGCACGCCAAGATTGCCGCGCTGCTCGACGAGGGACAGCCGATGCCGGATTACCTCAAGGACATGGCGGTCTACTACGCCGGGCCGGCGAAGACGCCGGCGGGGATGGCCAGCGGGAGTTTTGGGCCGACCACGGCCGGCCGAATGGACTCCTACGTCGACCGTTTCCAGGCCGCCGGCGGGTCGCTCGTGATGCTGGCCAAGGGCAACCGGTCGGCCGCGGTGACGGCGGCCTGCAAAGCCCACGGCGGCTTCTACCTTGGCTCGATCGGCGGCCCAGCAGCACGTCTGGCCCAGGACTGCATCAAGCGCGTCGAGGTGCTGCACTACCCCGAGCTCGGCATGGAGGCCATCTGGAAGATCGAGGTCGAGGACTTCCCGGCGTTCGTCGTCGTCGACGACAAGGGCAACGACTTCTTCACCGAACCGGCCGAAGCCGACGCCGGACCGACCCCCGTCACGATCGGTGCACGCCCATGAGCCAGTGGCGCACCGAGCACGACAGCATGGGCGAGGTCCAGGTCCCCGCGGACGCGCTCTGGGGCGCGCAGACCCAGCGGGCCGTCGAGAACTTCCCGGTCTCCGGGCTCCAGGTCGAACCAGGCCTGGTGCGCGCCCTGGCCGCCATCAAGGGCGCGGCGGCCCGGGTGAATGGCCGGCTCGGGGTCGTGCCGCCGGACATCGCCGAGGCGATCGCCCAGGCCGCAGCCGAGGTCGCGGCCGGCGACCACGCCGACCAGTTCCCGGTCGATGTCTTCCAGACCGGGAGCGGCACCAGCACCAACATGAACGTCAACGAGGTCCTCGCAACCCTGGCCGGTCGCACCCTGGGCCGGCCGGTCCATCCCAACGACCACGTCAACGCCGGCCAGAGCAGCAACGACACGTTCCCGTCGGCGATGCACCTGGCCGCCACCCGGGCCGTCGTCGAGGATTTGCAGCCGGCGCTCCGGCACCTCAACGCCAGCCTGGCCCGCCGGGCCGTCGAGTTCCGGGACGTGGTCAAGGCGGGCCGCACGCACCTGATGGACGCCACGCCCGTGACGCTCGGTCAGGAATTCGGTGGCTACGCCGCCCAGGTCGCGTACGGCGGGGAACGGCTCGACGCCGTCCTGCCCAGGGTCGGCGAGCTGCCACTCGGCGGGACCGCGGTTGGCACCGGGATCAACACCCCGGAAGGCTTCGCGGCCGAGGTCATCGCCGACCTGCGGGCCGGCACCGGCCTGCCGCTGACCGAGGCCCGGGACCATTTCGAGGCGCAAGGCGCCCGCGACGCGCTCGTCGAGCTGTCCGGGGTGCTGCGCACCATCGCGGTCGGCCTTTACAAGATTGCCAACGACCTGCGCTGGCTGTCCTCCGGCCCGCGGACCGGACTGGCCGAGTTGCACCTGCCCGACCTGCAGCCGGGGTCGAGCATCATGCCGGGCAAGGTCAACCCGGTCGTGCCCGAGGCGGTCTGCCAGGTCGTTGCCCAGGTCATCGGCAACGACGCCGCGGTGGCCTTCGGTGGCGCGGCCGGCACCCTCGAG
>JBKJOO010000396.1:0-2677 GCA_046595615.1 Mycobacteriales bacterium
CCACACCCATCGCCGCCTCGTCCGTCACGCTGCCGCCAGCTGGCCGCGCTGACGTGATCGTGGACTTCAGCAAACAGGCCGTCGGCACCTCGGTCGTGTTGAAGAACACCCAAGGCTCCGGCAGCACCGCCGACGTCATGCGCTTCGACATCGCCAACGCAGTGGCCGACACCAGCACCATCCCAGCGACGATGCGTCCCTACAGCCCGCTGAACACCAACAACGTCACCGCGACCCGTACGTTCAACATCTCCCAGAACAACGGCGTATGGCAATTCAACAACCTCAGCTACGACCCGGCCCGCGTCGACGCCCATGTCGCCCTCGGCGCCACCGAGCAATGGACCTTCAACAACCACTCCGGACAAGCCCACCCGATCCACCTGCACGACATCAACTTCCAAGTCCTGCGCAATAACGGCTCAGCCCCCACCGGAGACCAAGCCCAGTGGAAGGAAACCGTCGACGTTCCCGCCTGGGGTTCGGTGACTCTCATCGGCCAGTTCGGCGACTTCACCGGGACCTACATGTTCCACTGCCACATCCTCGAACACGAAGACAACATGCTCATGAGCCAATTCAGCGTCAACTGACACACAGGCCGTGTCTGCTTGCAGGACCGGTGCCTCTGCCAGTCTGTGACTGGGACGCGTCATCTGACCCCTGGACTTGACCCCTCTGGGTGGATACCGAAAGCGTGGGCTTGTCGCCCCGCGATGAGGGAGTCCGATGTGGGCAGCGGGGCAGCGACGGCGGAAGTCCGCCGTCGTGCAGGGACGAGCGAACTACCCCGGGCCCGCAGCCTCGCGCTCCTGGCCTCGAGGAGATCACGTGTTACTCGTACGATCCGACGTCGGCAATGGCGCGGGTCAGCTCGTGTGGAGATCGTGCAAACGTGGTCGGCAGGAAGCCAGCGCGGCGGTCCTCCAGGGCGGCCGCCTAGGTGCGGTGCGTGGAATGGCTGCGGGTCACTATCGGCTGCGGACTTCGCTCTTGAAGAGGTTTTTGTCCAGAGCGGGTCCACGCGTCGGACCCGGTCGGCCGCTCGGGCCGAGAAAGCACCTGATACGTCCAGGCGGTTGCGTTACCGGACGGTGACGCCCCGTCGCCGACAGCAAGATTGGTCCAGTCGTCCGCCCGTCGGTGGCGGCATTCAACGAGCGCAGGATCAGGATCGGTACTGAATCTCGGCTGGTTTGGCGCCCTTGCCGAGCACGTAGGCCCCTCGTAGCCGTCGACGACATGCAGGTCGGGGATCTGGGTGTTGCAGGTCTCCCTGACACGCAGTCCCAGCATCCCCAGCAGCGCGACCAGTACTTGTGCGGTGGCGCTGTGCTGCCGGGCGCCGCTGAGCCTGGCGGCGCACTCCACTGGGTGCAGCACCGTCCGGCGCTGGCCTTTTTAGAGCACGTGCGATCGGCGCACAGCCAGGGTGGGTTGTTCGCGACGAGTTCGTCGAGGACGGTGTGCTTGAACAAGCCCGCGACGGTCGACAGCCGGCGGCTGACGGTCGCTGCTGTCCAGGCACGTCGCGTCGACGACGACGGGGTCTGGGCCGACGGGACCGCAGCGCAGGGCTCGACTGGCTCGTCGACTGCCTCGAGGGCACTTCGAGGTCGTTCCACATTCCAGCGCTAGACCGACGCCGTTGCCGACCTGGTGCTGCACGCCTGATGTCGGCCCCATGCGCTGACCACGTGCCGGGGTCGCTCAGCTGCTGAAGAGCACTGGCGGCGAAAGCGGAGGAAACCGGTGTGTCCTGGTCGGAGCGCGAGCAGCGCGAGACGATGAACCTCGCCCGGCATCTGAACGACTCGTACGGCGACAGTGTGCTCCTGCTCGCCCACGCCGCGGGGCGCCCGTCGGCATCAGCGGCGAGCGTCGCGCTGATCACGGAGGGGGAAATGGAGCTCGACACCGCCGACGACGGCCCGGTCCGTATCCCGCTCCCGAACCCCCCTCGCTGCGGCAGCGCGTCTGCGCAGCTGTCGCCGCCGCCCGCGCAGCCCTGCCCGACGCGCCAGTGACGGCCCTGGAACAGCGCATGGGCCACAACGGCCACCGCGACGGTGGAACGCCTCACCGTCAGTAGTAGGCGCTGTCCGTCCGGGGCCGTCAGTGACAGACCGCGACGCCGATCACAAGGAAAACCTGGGTTGACATCGCTTGATCGCGTCGACACGCGTGCGCGCATCGGCGGCGCGCGCCCCGCGGCAGATGCGGACGTCAGCACAGGAGCGCACCGTCCGTGGCGGCTGTCGTGTGGCGTCGTCTCGGTGGGGTCGGTGACCCTCCCGCCGGCTCAGCGGTGACCTGGCGCTGCTGCACCTACGCAGCACGACCCCGGCGACCGCCAATCCCCTCGCCCCCGCCGCAGCCGCGACGGCGGTGGTCTGAAGCCGTTCGCGACCAATGCGAGTGGCCGGCGCCGGCGCCAGCAGGCGCGGCCCGCGGGGTAGGTGTGTCCCCCCAGCCCAGGAATCGCGTGCTGCCGGGACGGTTCGGGCAGACTCCAAGGACATGAAACGAACCGTTCGTGATGATCTACGCCGGGTGCGGGACACCACCCCGCAGTGGTCGCAGGACCTGATCAGCCGGCCGGACTTCCGCCGGACGGTGGTCTGCGCGGTCGGCGCGGTCACCGCGGCGTCCCTCGGCTCAGCGCTGGGCAACCCCT
>JBKJOO010000022.1:0-4317 GCA_046595615.1 Mycobacteriales bacterium
CCTGCAACCCTGGCCGCGCCAACTCGGCCCGCATCAGCTCGGCCATCCCGCCGGCGATGAGGAAGAACACGAACGAGGTGCACAGGTAGAGCAACCCGATCGTTTTGTGGTCGGTGGTGGTGAGGACCTTGATGACCTTCGCGCCGGCCGGCTGGCGAAGCCGCCGGTTGGCGATCGGCGGTGCGGCGTTGGAGATGAGGGTCATGATCAGCTCCCGGTCGGAATGGCTGCGGACAGCGCGTTGGCGGCGGCGTTCGGATCGGCCTGCAGGCCCTTGATGTAGCTGTCGTAGGCGTCCTGGGAGACGACCTTGACCGAGAAGTTCATCCGGTCGTGCTTCTCACCGCACAGCTCGGCGCACCGCCCGACGTAGGTGCCCTGCTTGTTGACGGTGATTTCGAAGGTGTTGAGCCGGCCCGGGACGACGTCGCGCTTGAACAGAAACTTGGGCACCCAGAACGAGTGGATGACGTCCGGCGAGGTCTCGACGAAGCGGATCCGCTTGCCGACCGGGATGACGAGCTGAGCCCGGTGGCTGGGCTCGCCGGTGACCTGCACCTTCTGTTGCAGGTAGTTGAACTGCCAGTTCCACTGAAAGCCCACCACCCCGATCGTCACGTCGGGGTTGCGGGTCAGCTTGTTGACCTTGTTCTCGCCGACCGCGGTGTAGAAGAACAGCACCGCGATGATCACGAACGGGACGACGGTGTAGAGCACCTCGATCGGCAGGTTGTAGCGGACCTGTCGGGGCAGCTCCTCACCGGTCTTGCGGTAGCGCACGACGGCCCAGAAGATCAAGCCCCAGACCGCGAGACCGACGACGGCTGCAGCGGCAGTCGAGCCGAGCCACAGGTCGTAGATGGTCTTGCCCTGGTTGGTCACCGGCTGCGGGAAGCCAAACGAGAAGGCCTGTTCGTAGGCCTCTCTGGTGTTGCAACCCGAGGTCAACAGCACCGTGCCGACCGCCGCCAGCAGGAGCCCGGCGCGGCGGCGAACAGTCACCGTCGGGGGGGTGGTTCGCAACCTCTCGGACCTTCCAGCTCAGCACACGTTCACCGTCGTCGACGGCCCGGGTGAGGATATCCCAGCGCAGCGACGGCCTGCCTGCCGAGCGCCGCGCGCCGCGGCCTGACGCAGGCCACCGCTAGCGTCGACTCATGGCAGCACGGGTCTTTCTCGATGCGGCCGCCGGTGCGCCGCTGCACCCGGCGGCGCGCGAGGCGCTGCTGGCCGCCCTCGACGACGGTTGGGCGGATCCCGCCCGGCTCTACTCCGCCGGGCGGCGGGCCCGGCTGCTGCTGGACGGTGCCCGCGAGGCCGTCGCCCAGGTCGTCGGCGCCCGGCCGGACGAGGTCAGCTTCGCCCCGAACGGCACCGCGGCGGCGCACCTGGCCGTGCTCGGCACCCTGGCCGCTCGGCGCCGCACCGGCCGGCACGTCGTGCACAGCGCGGTCGAGCACTCCTGCGTGCTGCAGGCCGTCGAGGGCGCCGAGGCGACCAGCGTGGGCGTCGACCAGCTGGGCCGGGTCGATCTCACCGCCTTCACGACCGCGTTGCGCACCGATACCGCGCTGGCCTGCCTGCTCAGCGCGAGTCACGAGGTGGGCACCACCCAGCCGGTCGCCGAGGCGGCCCAGGCCTGCGAGCGGTACGCCGTACCGCTGCTGGTCGATGCGGCGCAGTCGCTCGGCCGGGCGCCGGTCCCCAGGGGCTGGAGCCTGCTGACCGGCAGCGCGCACAAGTGGGGCGGTCCTCCGGGGGTGGGGCTGCTGGTCGTGCGCACCGGCACCCGCTGGCGCTCGCCGCTGCCCGCGGACGAGCGCGAGGGAGGTCGGGTCGCCGGCGCCGTCGCGCTGCCGAACGTGCTCGCTGCCGCCGTCGCGCTGCAGGTCGCGCACGCGGAGTCCGCTGCCGAGGACGCCCGGCTGCGCCCGCTGGTCGAGTTGATCCGCCGCCGGGTCGTCGAGACCGTCCCGGACGTCGAGGTCGTCGGCGATCCGGCCGGCCGGCTCCCCCACCTGGTGACGTTCTCCTGCCTGTACGTCGACGGCGAGTCGCTGCTCACGGCGCTGGACCGGCGCGGCTTTGAGGTGTCCAGCGGCTCGTCGTGCACCTCGAGCACCCTCACGCCAAGCCATGTGCTGGTCGCGATGGGGGTGCTGACCCACGGCAACGTCCGGGTGTCGCTGCACCGCGGCACGACCGAGGCCGAGGTCCTGGCGTTCCTCGCCGCGCTGCCGGACGTCGTCGCCGAGCTGCGTCGCGAGGCGGGGGTCGACAGGCTGTGAGGGTCATCGACTGTCTCGGCCGGCCCTGCCCGGTCCCGGTCATCGAGCTGGCCAGGGCGCTACCGGAAGTGGGCGTCGGCGAGCTGCTCGAGGTGCTCAGCGACGACCCGGCGGCCGCGGTCGACATCCCGGCGTGGTGCCGGATGCGCGGCCAGCAATGGGTGGGGCAGGTCGGCCGGGGGCACCGGGTCCGGCGACTCAGCTGAGATGCGGGGCGACCTCGGCGGCCGCGTCCTCGCCGTACGCCCCGGCCAACCGGGCCAGGAAGGCCGCGCGGTCGTAGGTGTACTCCTGCGTGCCGACGGTCTCGACCACGTGCGTGGCGAGCAGGCTGCCGACCTGGCAGGCCCGCTCCAACGCGAGCCCCCACGCGGTCGCGGCCAGGAAACCGGCCCTGAACGCATCCCCGACGCCGGTGGGATCGACGACCTCGTCGGCCTCGACGACCCCGATCTGCAGGTCGGGCTCGCCCTTGCGCTGCACGACGCAGCCCTTGGCGCCGTGGGTGGTGATCCGGGTGCCGACCAGGTCGAGCACAGCCTGGTCGGACAGCCCGGTCTTGGCCGCGACCAGGCCCGCTTCGTAGGTGTTGGTGAACAGGTACGCCGCGCCGGTGATCAGCTCGCGGATGGCGTCGCCGTCGAGGAAGGTCAGCGTCTGGCTGGGGTCGGCCGCGAAGGCCACGCCCCGCGACCGGCACTCGGCCGTATGCCGCAGCATCGCGCCCGGGTCGTTGGGACTCACCAACACCAGGTCCACGTCGAGGTCGGCCAGGCTGATCCCGGCGGCCTCGGCCATCGCACCTGGATAGAACGAGCCGATCTGGTTCTGCGCCTGATCGGTGGTCACGGTGAAGCGCGGGCTCGCCAGGGTGCTGCTGACCCGCACGCCGGTCGTGTCCACCCCGTGGTCGGCGAGCCAGCTGAGGTAGTCGCCGGCGTCCGTGCCGACCGCGCCGATCAGCAGCGGCCGCTGCCCGAGCACCCCCATGCCGAAGGAGATGTTGGCGCCAGTGCCGCCGCGCCGGACCTCGAGCGAGTCGGCCAGGAAGACGACCGACAGGTTGGCGAGCTGGTCGGGCAGCAGCTGCTCGCTGAACAGACCGGCGAAGGTCATCAGATGGTCGGTGGCGATGGACCCGGTGACGGCGATGCGCATCCGCGGAAGGCTACCGGCGGCTCAGACCCGCTCGATGAGCATCGACACGCCCTGACCGACCCCGACGCACATCGTGGCAAGCCCCCTGGTGCCGCCCTCGCGCTCGAGCCGGCCGAGCAGCGTGACGATCAGCCGGCTGCCGCTGGAGCCCAGCGGGTGGCCAAGGGCAATGGCGCCGCCGTCGGCGTTCAGCGTCTCCGGGTCGAGGCCGAGCCGGCGGGCGCTGGCGAGCACCTGCACGGCGAAGGCCTCGTTGAGCTCGACCGCATCGAGATCGGCGACGGTCCACCCGGCCCGGGCCAACACCTTCTCGGTCGCCGGCACCGGACCGAGCCCCATCAGCTGCGGCTCGACGCCGGCGGCGCCGCTCGCGATGATCCTTGCGCGGGGGGTCAGCCGGTGCCGGCGTACGGCGTCGCCGCTCGCGACCACGATCGCGCTCGCTCCGTCCGACAGCGGGCTGCTGCTCCCAGCAGTGACGACCCCGCCCGCGACGAAGGCCGGCGTGAGTGCGGCGAGCTTGTCCATGCTGGTGGCCCGCGGCGTCTCGTCCGCGACCACCTCGCCCTTGGCGGTTGGGACCGCGACCATTTCGGCGTCGAAGCGCCCGTCGGCGATCGCCTTGGCCGCCCGCTCCTGGCTGCGCAACCCGAACGCGTCGGACTGCTCCCGGGTGATGCCGTCGGCCTGCGCCACCCGCTCGGCGGTCTCGCCGAGGGTGATCGTGTGCTCGGCGTCGTGCCGGGGGTTGGTGAAGCGCCAACCCAGCGCGGTGTCGAAGCTCGCACCGGGCTTGGCCCACGGCGTGCCGGGTTTGGCCATCACCCAGGGCGCGCGGGTCATCGACTCGACACCACCCGCGACGACGAGG
>JBKJOO010000266.1:0-3062 GCA_046595615.1 Mycobacteriales bacterium
CCTTGGCGAGGCGTCGGCGGTCCTCGTCCTTCATCGCGCTTAGATCCTGCAACATGCTTGTCATGCCCGCGGTCGTGCTGACAAGGGCCGCCCGCGCGGACGTGGCGGCACCGAGAAATGCGAATGTGCCGGCAAGGGCTTCCAGCCCCAAGGCGACCAGCCGGGACCCTGACCAAGCCCCCCCGGCGAACGCGCGGACGATTGCCGCCATCGCAAGCAGCACCATGACAGCTGGCAGCCACGCCAGCCGAGCTCGATCAAGCCGGAATACCTGGGCGCCCACGAACAGCCAGCCTGCGGCGACCAATCCGCTCAGCACTATCCGAACGGACTCGGGCATGGCCATGCCCGCCACGAGTACCGCCCTCACGACGGGAGCGAACGCCAACAGCGCCAGCAACGCGACGGGGCCGCTCTCCCGGGTGAGCAGTCCCCGCATCGACGTTGCATCCTGCACCTCCGGAGCTGCGGCGGCAGCGAGCAGAAGCAGTACAGCCAGCGCAGCGCCAGCCGTGGTCAGCACGGGGAACCACCCGGCTTGCCCTGCTGAAGTCGCGGATACGGCAGCGGCGAAGGCAAGAACGAGCAGTGCCCCGCAGGCGAATCCGACGGAAGTGCGGGCCGACCAGCGTCCGCTCAGCAATCCAAGACTGGCCGCGCCGAACAGGATGGCGGTCTGCAGGTGTCTCAGCACCGACTCGATCTGCTCCACGTCAATCGGCGCGATCAGCAACGGCAGCGCGCTACCGGCCGCAACCATGAGGACGGCCAGGACTACGACGACCAACACCCTCCGTCGGCTCTCAATGGACGACCCCCGTGCCATCACCGAGAAGCCGCGATGCCGTGCGTCAGAGACTCTCTACGGAGGGTGATAGACGGTCGAATGATGACAGGCAGGCATCCCGCGGAGCGATGGCCCATCCCATGCTGAGGCTCGTGGACGAGGCGGTCCGGAACCTTGAACACCTCATCGACGAGCCAAGTCGCCAGGGACAGCGTCAGGTAGCCGTGCGTAATGGTCCGTCCGCAGGGCCCCTGCGCCGCTCGATGCGGGTCGGTGTGGATCCATTGCTCGTCGTGGGTGGCGGCATCGAAGCGGTTGGCGTCTGCCTGTTCGATGACGTGCCAAGCGCTGTGGCCGAGCACCTGTCCGACGTGTAGGCCGAGATCGGAAACCGTGAGTTGGGTCGATCCGGTGGTTGTGTGCGACGTCATGGCTGCTTCCCCCAGCGGCGAACGACCCGCGGCGGAGTCGCTGTCTCCGCACCACGCTGGCTGGTCTGACTACCTGGGGGTAGAGGAGACTGGCGGCGCGAGAGAGGACTAACGGCCCTTATCGTCATCGCTGGCTCGAGGTGTACTCAAGCCCGACTGACGCCGTCAGACCGGAATCCATTGGACCGCCTCAGCCGTAGTGCTCAGGACAGCGCCACGATGGGCCGCCTGTCGAGCTTCGTCACTCGCGATCGCCGCCGGACTTGGGCCTGCCCGGACAAGGGAAACTAGCTCCTCGGCGCCGCCATCCGCAGTGTTTCTCGCCTGCTACGCAGCGTGACCACGCCGACCACAGCTGAGCTGAGGCGGTCAGCCTCCTTGCTGCCCCAGATCTTCTCCTGGAGTGCGGTGTCCCCAGCACTCTGGAACTTCACGACTTTGCCGTCGCGGAAGGTGAGGACGTCGGCTTGCTCGGTCTGCTGTCCGTCCACGGTCGTCCGGGCGAGCACGACGACGTGGGCAGCCGCGGGCCCGGCTCGACCAGCTGCACCGCGACACTGGCCGGACGGTCAGCCTGGTCGGCTGGAGCCTGGGTGTCCTGTACGCGCAGGAGCTCGCCAGGGCCGCGCCCGGCAGCGTGCGGGGACTCGTCATCCTTGGCAGCCGGCTGCCCAGCCGGCGGGACCGGACCAGGACGGCCTCAAGCCTGCTCGACCGGGTGACCTGGTTGCCGCGGGCCGGCGCCGCGCTGCCGCGGCCGTGGGTCGAGTCGGGCTCGCTCCGGGTGCCGACGACGCTGTGTTCACTACGTCCGACGGCATCTCGCCTGGTCGATCTGCCGGGTGCGAGCGGCAGGACCTCCGGAGAACGTACAGGTCAGGGGGAGCCACCTGGGCCTCGCGGTCAACCCGGTGGAGCTTTGGCTGCTTGCCGACCGGTTGGCCCAGGCCGAGGGCTCGTGGCGGCCGTTCCGCCCGCTGCTGCTGCGGCCCTGCTACCCGGGCCGCTGAGCCGACCGATCCGCCGGCCGCTCAGCCGGGCTGACGGGCACGCTCAGGTCATCCTCGGGCAGGTCACTGTTGACGACGGCCACCAATGTGATCTCGTCGAGTTGCACACCGCCGCCGTACAGGGACAGGAACGCGGTGTCCGCAGCATCCCGGCCGGTGCTGCATACGCGTCGCAGAGACACACAACCAGCGAGCAACTCCGGCCCGATGACCTCCGCTGCGCGCCACCGGCAGCCCGCTGTATGCAGACCGCGACGAGCGGCCGTGACCTTGTGCATCGCCGTCGGCCCAGCGCGCGGTACGGTCACCCAGAAGGGTCGAACTCTTGTTCGAGGAAGGCCCCTGTGCCCACGTACCGAGTGCTGTATCGCCCTGAGACCGATCTGCTCCCTGAGCTCGTGGACGCCGACCGCGTCGATGTCGAGGGCGAACTGTGGGTCGTGTTCCGCCGCATGGTCACCGTCATCGGTCAACCCCGCGACGTCGTCGTGCGTCGGCTGCCGGCCGCTCCGATCGCCGACGTCGTCGGGTCGCGTGAGTAGCGCGTCGGGTCCTCGGCACAACGAACCCCCGCAGCACTCCCCCGCAGTAGGCACCCAGTCCGCAAGCCAGTCCGCAGTTAGTCCGCAGCACGCTCAGCCGAGACCGGCCGTTTCCGTCAGCAACCAACGGTCGGAACGCAACGAAACCGCAGGTCAGGGGGCCTGTGGCCTCGCCAACACGCTCGACTACTGCTCGGCCTGGAACATCCAGTGCGTCTTCTCCAGCTCGGCGATGATCGCGATGAACAGGTCCTGGGTCACCGGGTCGGCCGACTCGGTCGCGTCCATCCGC
>JBKJOO010000457.1:0-15800 GCA_046595615.1 Mycobacteriales bacterium
CGATGCGGGTCGCCCCGTCCCGGAGCGACCGTACGGCTGGTCGGTCGTCAAGCGTCCGTCGAACGGCCGGCTGCACGACGTGCTGCACAGCGGACAGGTGCGCGGAGAGCCACATCACGGCTTCGAGCGGGCCCGCGCTGAGATCGTCCAGGAGCGCCAACGCCACATCGAGCGTGTCCTCGATCACCTGGAGCGGCCGGTCCTGCCCGGGGGAGCTTCGATTCCCGCTCATCCTGACCCCACTTCCAAGGCCTCCAACGTACGTCGGTCCGCGCGGCCTGGCCATCCTCTCCGGTCGAGCATCTCCAGCCGGGGGCGGCGCTGACGACGGGCGGTGCACGAGGCAGGATCTCCGGCATGGTCGGCCCCAGCTGGGAACTGCTCCGGCTCTTCCTGCATGTCACCGCCGCGACGGTGTGGGTGGGTGGCCAGCTCGTGCTCGCGGCACTCGTCCCGACGCTGCGTCGGGTGGCTCCGACCGCTCCTGCGGCTGCCGCCCGTGCCTTTGCAGCCATCGCCTGGCCGGCGTTCATCGTCCTGTTCCTGACCGGCATCTGGAATGCCGTGGCGGTGCGGGCGGAACTCCACGGCTCGTACGGCGCGTTGTTTGCGGCCAAGCTCCTCGTCGTCGCCGGGTCCGGAGTCAGCGCGTGGTTGCACGGCCGGGCAGGCCACCCGCGTGGGAGGGCGGTGTACGGCGCCGCGACCGCCTCCTTCGCGCTGCTCGCGGTGCTGCTCGGCGTACAGCTCACGCTGTAGTGGCGCACCCACGACAGCGGGCCTGTACGGTCAGTCCGCTGAGCGATCAGCCGGCCTGAGACCGGGACCGCCGCGATTCGCCGCGACCCGTGAGCACACCGCTCCCGCACAGGATTTCCAGGCGTGTTCGGACGAGGGCCCGTCCCGATGAGCAACGCGATCTCGGCGACTGGATCTGGGCGTTCCAGGTTGCGCCTGCTGGTCGTCAATGCAGGATCGAGCTCGCTGAAAGTCGCCCTCGTGGCTGGCGGTCAGCTGCTCGAGTCCTACGACCGACTGCCCGACGAACCCCCCGACGTGGACGCGGTCGGGCACCGCATCGTGCACGGCGGACCGGATTTCAGCGAGCCCGTCATTGTCGATGGCACGGTCGAGGGACGCCTGCGGGAGCTCGTCGAGCTGGCGCCTTTGCACCAGCCCAAGTCCCTGGCCGGGCTCGATGCCGCCCGAGCGCTGCTTCCGGACGTGCCACATGTCGCCTGCTTCGACACCGCCTTTCATGCGACGCTCCCGCCGGCGGCGTCCACCTATGCGCTGCCCCGCCGCTGGCGCGAGCGTTGGGGCATCCGACGCTACGGCTTCCATGGGCTGTCCCACGCCTGGGCCTCCCGTCGCGCACAGCAACTCGTCCCCGGCGTACGGCGGGTCGTGACCTGCCACCTCGGCGCCGGCGCATCGCTCTGTGCGGTGCTCGACGGCCGCAGCGTCGACACCACCATGGGCTTCACGCCGCTCGACGGGCTTGTCATGGCTACCAGGAGCGGGTCGGTGGACCCAGGACTGCTCCTGTGGCTCGAGGAGCATGAAGGGCTCTCCCCACGGGAGGTCGCGCACGTCCTCGAACACGAGTCGGGGCTGCTCGGCCTCGCCGGCACCGCCGACATGCGTGAACTGCTCGGTCGCCGTGACGACGACGCCCGGCTGGCGTTCGAGGTCTATCTGCACCGCCTGGCCAGCAGCATCGCCGCCATGACTGTAAGCCTCGGCGGACTCGATGCGGTCGTCTTCACCGGGGGGGTCGGAGCAGCATCCGCCCCGGTGCGGCGGTCCGCCGCCGTCCGGCTCGCCCACCTCGGGATGCGACTCGACGAACAGGCCAACGCCGACGCCAAGCCGGACGTCGACATCAGCGCTGCCGACGCCGGTGTCCGCACCCTCGTCGTCCACTCCCGTGAGGACCTCGAGATCGCCGCCGGCGTCGAACACCTCCTTGCCCGCTGACGGCGGCCGCCGCGCGAGGTGCTTATCTCCGGGTTGGCGTGGAAGTCCACCCGGATGGCAGCGTCATGCGATGTCGTCACAAGCCGGGAGGGCACGCAGCTGCCGGGCACGCAGTTGCCGACAGAGATAGACGAGCAGTGCGGTCACGTCGGCTCTCAGGACCCTGCTGAGCGCGAGGTGCCGGGCTTACGAGGGGGTCCTCGAAGGAGCGCGGCTTGCGCAGCGACCCTGGTCCCGGCTGGCTGTCGTCCAGTCGAGGCGAGTGTAGGTGTGCCACGCATCGCGGTCCAGGTTCGCAACGCCCCGGCTGGGTCTACCGTCGGGGGGTCCCGTCGTTGCGGGCCGGGAGCGGACCGTGATGTGCGACCTGGGGGTCACGATGCACGACGACGACGACACGCTGGCGGCGAGCCTGTCCGGCCTGTCGGGCCTGCTGAGTGAGCATCGCGCACTGGAGGTGACGCTGGTTCGGGTCGCAACCTTTGCGGTGCAGGCGATCCCGGGCGCGCAGGGCGCCGGTCTGACGCTGCTCGAGGACGATCGCCAGCAGACCGTGGTGGCGACGGCGGAGTTCGTCCGCGCGGTCGATGAGGTGCAGTACGGGCTCGGCGAGGGACCGTGCGTCAGTGCCGTCGCCGAGGGCCGCACCTTCAGCTCCGGCAACCTCGGCGGGGAAGTCCAGTGGCCCCGCTTCGGTCCGAGGGTCGGGCGGCTTGGGGTCCACAGTGCGTTGTCGCTGCCGCTCCTGCTGCCTGACCGGGTGCTGGGGGCCCTCAATGTCTACGCCCGGGGCAAGGACGTCTTCGGCGCACATGCGGTCGGTCTGGGTGAGGCCTTCGCCCCGCATGCAGCGGTCAGCGTGGCCAACGCACAACTCCTGGCCCAGGCCGAACGGCTGGTCGCCCAGTTGCAGGCGGCACTCACGAGCCGCGCCGAGATCGACCAGGCGATCGGAGTCATCATGAGCCGGACCGGCCGGACCGCGCACGAGGCGTTCGAGCGGCTGCGGTCACTGAGCCAGTCCCGCTCGGTGAAGGTGACCGAGGTCGCCCGCGAACTGCTGGCCGAGGCCGTGCGGCAGGCCCGAGCCCGGCACGCCGACGACGACGACGCAGAGAAGGCGACAACAACGAGGTCGCCAGCCGGTACGCCGGAGCAGGCAATCACCCGGTCGGGATGACCGCAACCGGGCAGGTGGCGTGGTGCAACACGCCCTGACTGACCGAGCCGAGCACTGTCCCAAGGATCGCCTGGCTGGTCCTGCTCCCGACCACGAGCAGGTGTTGCGCCGTTGATGCTGCGACCAGGCCCGAGACGGGGTGGTCCCGGACGACCCCCTGATGCGCCACTACCTCCGGGAACTGCTCCCGCCAGCCGGCCAGGATTTCCGACAGGCGGGCCTCGGCCTGGGTGGGGACCGGCGGTTCCGGCCGCCAGATCATCGTGGCCAACGGATCCGGCCGCCAGCACAGCACCGCTCGCAGCCCGACCCGGTGACGGCTGGCGTAGCTGAACGCGAATCGCAGCACGTCCTCAGCAGCGTCGGTGCCGTCGACGCCGACGATCACCCGGGCGTCCTCGACAGGGTCACCGGCCGGCCCGCGGACGACGACGACCGGGCACGCCGCCCGCGCCGCGACCCCGGCGCCGACCGAGCCGAGCACCGCCGAACCCAGGGCTCGCAGATGCCGCGAGCCAAGCACGACCACCGCAGCGTCCACGGAGGCCGCGACAAGTACCGAGGCGGCCCGGCCCTCGATGGCATCACCGGTGACCTGGAACTCGCCACGTCCATTGTCCAGAGTGCCGATCCGGTCGATCGCCTTCGCGACGATGCCTTCCGCTGTCCGGCGCATCTGCCCGGCGTCCAATTCGGGCGCAACGGTCACGCCGGGCAGCGGAAGGTAGCTCGGCAACCATTGGTAGGCACAGACGACCCGAAGCCGGGCGGGGCGCGCCGCCGCGTCCGCAAAGGCCCAGGTCAGGGCGGCCGCGCTACCGGGTGAGTCGTCCATCCCGACCACCACAGGCCGCAGGTGCGCCTGCATCAGCGTTCTCCGGGCCCGATCATGCGGGCATCTTGCCGTGCAGGGTGGCCAACCGTCCCGTGTAGTCGGCGTCGTCGATCTCGCCGCGCGCAAAGCGGTCGGCGAGCACCTGCTCGGGCGTGCGGCGGGCGATGGGTTGACCGGGCGGTTCGGCCGACCTGCGCGGAGAGCGGACGAGCAGGACGACCGTGGTGATCAGGACGCCCCAGAACACCACCATGCCAATGCTTGTCAGCGCCCACGCCCAGCCGCTTGCGTGGCCTCCGTACCAGTACATCATCGTGAGCTCCTCGATCGAGTGCCCGGGTCGGCACCACCCCACTGTCGTCGCGCCCAGCCATCGGCGGAAGGGACCTTGTGCCCGGGCCTGCCAGGCGAATGACACCACCGGGACGGCCGGGCGGTGGTCAGGACGGCAGACCGGACGTAAGCTGCGTGTGCTGAGACCCCAGCCGGCCCTGAGGCCGGGTCCGCCGCACACCGCTGCGGCCCCGGAAGCGAACTGCTGCCGCCCAGAACGTCACGGCGCGCCCGCGATCGGCCTGCCACAGATGCCCAGCCCCACACCAAGACACGGCATGTTCGCGACACCGCAGACGCCACCGGGATGCGACGCCTGCGGGGACCGGTGGTGGCGTTCACCGCGCTACACCAGTCTGTTCTGCCCGATCGACGACCGGTGGGCCGATCCGGGCTGTCTCATCCCGGGGTGTGGTTGTTCGGCCGGGGCCACTCGGCCGGACCGGCCCTCCTATGCGGGCGACCTCGAATTGGCAGCGACCCCCCGGACAGCGGGTGCGTGAGGTCGGCGAAGCGGGCCTGCGCTCGGCCCTGGCCGCGTACGCCGACGACCAGCCCCGGGTCGTCGTCGCCGGCAACCACGCCACCCCGAGCGCCTTGCTGCACGCGCTCGATGCGGTGTTGCCCCGTTACCGCCTCGTCATGCTCAACGCCCAGGAGGGCGTGCCGGACCGGGACGGCATCGTCCACGAGACCCCGTTCGTCGGGCCGGGTGTCCGGGACAGCCCACGGCTGGTCTACCTGCCCGCGCGGCTCAGCCTGGTGCCGGCGATGCTGGCCAGCTCACTGGTCCCGGACATCGTGCTGCTGCATACGACGCCACCTCGAGATGGCCAGGTCTCCCTGGGCATCGAGGTCAACATCCTGCCGGCCGCGGTCGAGCGGGTGCGGCATCGCGGTGGCCTGGTCATCACGCAAGTCAATGAGCACATGCCGTGGACCTGCGGCGACTCGGTGCTCTCGACAGCCCTGATCGACCTGGCCTTCGAGGCAGGACAACCACTCTCGGTCTCAGGCACCGGTCGCTCGATCCAAGCGGAGGATCCCATTGCCGAGCGGGTCGCCCGACTCGTCGCAGACGGCGCGACGTTGCAGGCCGGGATCGGCGCGGTGCCGGATGCCGTGCTGACGTCACTGCGGCACCATCGACGCCTGCGGATCTGGACCGAGATCTTCAGCGACGGTGTCCTCCACCTCGAGCGGGCAGGTGCGCTCGAGCGCGACCGGCCACTCGTCACGTCGTTCCTGTACGGCAGCACCGAACTGCTGGACTGGGTCCGCGACAATCCACGGGTACAGATGCGTCGTACCGAGACCGTCAACAATCCCGCGCGGATCGCCCGCCAGCGCCGGATGACGTCGTTGAACACTGCGTTGCAGGTGGACACCTTCGGGCAGGCAAACGCCTCGTGGATCAGGGGAAGGGTCTACTCCGGCCTCGGTGGTCAGAGCGACTTCGTCGTCGGGGCGCTGCACTCCAGGGACGGGCTCGCGATCCTCGCCCTGCCGTCATGGCATCCCAAGGCACAGCGGTCCACGATCGTGTCCCGGCTGGACGGTCCAGTGAGTAGCTTCCAGCACTCCTGGGTGGTCTCGGAGTACGGCGCAGCTGCCCTCTGGCCGCAACCGCAGCGAGCCCAGGCACGGCGACTCATCGACGACGTCGCGCATCCGGCGGCGCGCGAGCAGCTGCTGGAGCAGGCGTACGCCAGCGGCGCCCTCGGGAACTGAGCGATCGATCCCTAGGTCACGAGCGGTGCCGCGCCGGCACGGACCAGCGTGCTGCCGTTGGGCGGCGTCGTCATCGGGGTGGCCGCGGCAACCTCCCGGGCGAGGAAGGAGCCCAACTCGCCGATCGTCGACATGATCGGCGCCGGGAACACCACGGTGGTGTTCTTGTCCACCCCGATCTCGACCAGGCTCTGCAGATTACGCAGCTGCAGCGCGAGGGGGTGGGCCATCATGATGTCGGAGGCGTCACCCAGCGCCGCGGCTGCCAGCGACTCGCCCTCGGCGTTGATGATCTTTGCGCGCTTCTCCCGCTCGGCCTCGGCCTGCTTGGCCATGGCCCGCTTCATGCTCTCGGGCAGCTGGATGTCCTTGAGCTCGACCAAGGTGACGAGCACACCCCAGTCCACGGTGGTGACATCGAGGATCTCGCGGATGTCGAGATTGATGCGGTCGGTCTCGGACAGCGTCTCGTCGAGCGTGTGCTGGCCGACGACCTTGCGCAACGTGGTCTGGGCGATCTGGTTGATCGCGGCATGGACGTTCTCGATCGCGACGACCGACTTGACCGAGTCGAGGACCCGGAAGTAGGCGACCGCAGAGACGTCCACGCTCACGTTGTCCCGGGTGATGATGCCCTGGGACTGGATCGGCATGGTGATGATGCGGAGCGAGACGCGATGCAGGACGTCGATGAACGGAACGATGAACTGCAGGCCGGGATCGCGGACCCCCACGACGCGACCGAGCCGGAACAACACGCCCTGCTCGTACTGCTTGACGATCCGCATCGCCAACGCCGCCACCAGCAGCGCCAGCAGGAGGATGACGACCAGGACGGTGACCAGTGTGCTCATGGTTGAGGCTCCTCCGAGAAACCCCCAGCGTCACCCGCAGGTGCGGCCCCCGACAGAGGCTTTCGGCCCTTGTTCGAAAGGGGTCAGCCAGGTGGCGCGTTGTACTCGTTCGCGCGCTCCTGCCCGCTGAGCCGGGCGACCTCTTCCATGACGTCGTCGGTCAACCGGCGTCGGGCCTTCGCCACTGGACGGACGTCATCGTAGGACGAGGGGTGTACGGGAGGACCGAAGCGGATCCGCACCCGGGCGACCCTCGGCAGCCGCGCCCCGACCGGCTGCACCCGGTCGGTGCCCATGAGTCCGACCGGGACCACCGGCGCGCCCGAGGTGAGCGCGAGCCACCCGATGCCGGTACGGCCGCGGTAGAGCCGGCCGTCGCGGGACCTGGTCCCTTCGGGGTAGACCCCGAAGGCCAGACCGCCCTGGAGCGCCTGCAGCGCTGCGCGCAGCGCCGCCTCGGCGTCGGGCTGGTCGGTGCGCTGCACGGGGACGGCGCCCATCACCCGGAAGAACACCCGTCTGGGGAGCCCGGCCAGGCCGCCTCCGGTGAAGTACTCAGCCTTGGCGAGGAAGGTCACCCGGCGGTGCGGCAGGGCGAGCGGGATGACGATGCTGTCGATGAACGACAGGTGGTTGCTGGCGAGGATCACCGGCCCGGTGGCGGGCACCTGCTCGCTCCCTTCGACGATCGGTCGCCAGACCAACCTGAACACCAGCCCCAACAGGCGGCGCAGGACTGCGTACATCAACGGGGAGCTCCTGCCGGTCGGAGACCGACGACGCTAGCCGCTCGCTGATCCAGACTGGAACACTGGGTGACGGTCGCTAGGCGTCCCGGAGCTCCCGGCGCAGGATCTTGCCGGTGACCGTCTTGGGGAGCTCGTCGATCAGCACCACCTGGCGGGGGTACTTGTAGGCGGCCATCCGCTCCTTGCAGTGCGCGATGAGTTCCTCCGGGGTGGCGGTCGCCCCCGGCTTGAGGCTGACGAAGGCCTTCACGGTCTCGCCGCGCTTCTCGTCCGGCACCCCGACGACGGCGGATTCGCGGACGGACGGGTGCTCGGCCAGGACATCCTCGACCTCACGCGGCCAAACCTTGTAGCCCGAGGCGTTGATCATGTCCTTCTTGCGGTCGACGATGAAGACCCAGCCCTGCTCGTTCATGAAGCCCACGTCGCCGCTCTTGAGCGCACCGCCCGGCAGGTTGGCGGCGGTCTCGTCGGGCTTGCCCCAGTAGCCGGCGATGACCTGCGGGCCGGTGGCGACGATCTCACCGACCTCACCGATCGGCACGTCCTGGCCGTCGTCACCGACGATGCGCACGATCGTGTTGGGCGCGGGCACTCCGACCGACAGCGCGCCGGAGACCGGGTCGACCGGTGACGGCGAACCGAACGGCGTGACGGTCATCGGAGAGGTGGTCTCGGTCAAGCCGTAGGCGTTGTGCACCTGTTTCCCGGTCGCTGCCAGGAACGCCGCCTCCGCCGTCGGTGAGATGGCCGCCCCACCGGAGTAGATGGACGTGAAGGAGGTGAAATGGTCCTTGCTGAACCCGGGTGCGTTGAGCAGCGCAGTGAACGCGGTGATGGCCCCGATCGTGAAGGTCGGCCGGTGCTCGGCCAACGCATCCAGCACCACCTGCGGCTCGAAGCGGTAGGCCAGGATCAGCGGCGCGGGCGCCAGCATGCTGACTGCGATATGCCCGATCAGCCCGGTGATGTGGAACAGCGGCGCCACCCCGAAGATCGAGCCATCGGCGCCGACCCCGACCCAGTCGCGGTAGACCTGCGCGGTGAACACCACGTTGCGATGGGTGTTCATCGCGCCCTTGGGCACGCCGGTCGTGCCGGAGGTGTAGGTGAGGAAGGCGATGTCGTCCGGCGCGAAGCTGACCGGCGGCGGCACCTGCCCGCGGTGCGCAGCGATCAGCTCGTTGAAATCGGTGGTTCCCTCGTGCCGCTGGTGGGCCATCCCCTTGAACAACCGCTCGTCGGCCCGCGTCTGGAAGTCCAGCTCGCTGGTGGTCAGCACCAGCTGCACGTCGGTGTCCGGGACGACCTCGCGGCCGACCTCGTCGTACAGGGACTCGAGCGCGAGCAGCACCTTGGCGCCGGAGTCCTTCAGCAGATAGGACAACTCGCGGGTGCGGCTCATCGGGTTGATCGACACCATCACCCCGCCGGCTTTCCAGGTCGCCACCATTGCGATGACGAACTGCGGGACGTTCTGCAGGTAGACGGCGAGCCGGTCGCCGGCCTGGAAACCGTTGGCGAGCAGCCCACTCGCCAGCGCGTCGCTGAGCTCGTCGAGCTCCTGACGCGTGATGGTCCCGTCGAAGTACTTCAGCGCCACCGCGGCCGGATCCCGGGCGACACCGGCCCGGTACATCTCCAGCGCGTTGTCGTACTCCAGCGTGAAGTCAGCGGCCTGGCCGTTGTAGAGGGCCAGCCACGGACGGTCGTCGTACGCGCTCACGGGAGCTCCCTACTTGATGACGACGGGGTTGACCGGCGAGCCGCTGCCCTTGGCGACCTTGAGCGGCGCCGCGACGTAGAGGAAGGCGTACTGCTTGTCGGCAGCGCAGTCCTCGGCGAGCAGCTCCAGGTCGGCGATCTCGGTGAGGGTGATGCCGAGGTTGCGCATCAGGGCGTTGTGCAGCACCAGGGCGACCCCGTTGTTGGGGTCCATCGTGACCTCGTTGGCGATCGTGTCAGTCACCAGGTTGGGGATCTCCATGTCGGCGAACCACTGCACCAGCTCGGGGCTGTAGACCAGGCCCGGCTCGCAGAACCCTTCGTAGAACTTGTCCCCGAGCTCGAAGAACAGCTTCAGGAAGTTGGTCCGGATGATGAGGATGTCGCGCTTTTCGATGGTGATGCCCTGCGCCTTCGCACAGGCCTGCAGGTCCTCGTGGGTGAACGTCTCGGCGCTCGCCAGGTTGTCCTTGCCCAGGAACCGGGCCATGTCGAGCAGCACTGCCCGGCCAACGACACCGCGCTGGGCGATCGGCTCGACGCTGGCCTTTTCCAGGCCACCGATCGTGGTGCGCGCGTCATAGCCGTTCCAGATCTTCCCGTCGAACCAGACGTGCCCGAGCGCGTCGTACTGCGTGGAGCCCTGCAGGAAGGCGTTGATCTTGTCGTCGGCGTAGTGCAGACCACCCGGGTACGCCGGGCCGGTGCCGCCCTCGTCCCAGTTGGACTCGTCCAGGATCTGGGTGCGCTCGGCCGGCGTGCGGCCGGGCCAGACCGGGTCGCCCTTCGGGTCGCCGATCAGGCGCTGCAGGGTGAAGGTCTTGCCCGAAGTCACCAGGCGGGCGGCGGCGAGGACCTGCTCCGGGCCGAGGTAGTTGAGCGCACCGACCTCGTCGTCCGGGCCCCACTTGCCCCAGTTGCTGGGGGAGTCCTTCAGCAGATCGCCGAGGTAGGGGGCGGTGGGCTGCGGCTCGGTCATGATGGCTCCAGCGGCATCAGGGGACCCGAAAGGGTTCGATCCGGGTCGGGTATTCGCACCCTACTCACGGCCGTGACGATCGCCACAGCTGGTGCCGATCAGCCCAACGGCACGATGTCCGGCGCCCCGAGCCGGGCCGCGTCCGCGGTCTCGTCGTTCAGTTGGCGCTGCGCGTCCCGCTCGGCCGACACCCGTTTCTCGTAGTGCTCGATCTCGCGGATCCGCTGCTCGGGGCTCCAGCCGAGCACCTCGCCCATCAGCTGCGCGACGACCGGTGCGGCGTCCACTCCCCGGTCCCAGGACTCGATTGAGATGCGGGTCCGGCGGGCCAGGACGGCGTCGAGGTGCAGCGCTCCCTCGTGCGTCGCGGCGTAGACCACCTCGGCCCGCAGGTAGTCGTCCGAGCTGGGCAGCGGCACGGCGAGCTCGGGGTCTGTGGCGATGAGCGCGAGCGGCGAGGCCAGCACCCGATTCACCTGGTCGAGCAGGTACGCCGTGTCGGCGCGGCATCGAGCGCGGCGCCGGCGCCGACCACGCCACCGCCGATGACGAGCACGTCGAGGACGCCGGCGGTCATCTCCTGCAGGGCGGTTGCGCGGGCGGCCGGCCCCAGTCCGAGCGCCGTCACAGGCGGGCGTCCCTGAGCATGCCCGCGGCCCGCTCCGGCGGCACATCGTTGATGAACACGCCCATCCCCGACTCCGAACCCGCCAGGTGCTTGAGTTTGCCGGGCGCCCGGCGGCTGGAGAACAGCACGAGATGCAGTGCGGCGTCGGCCGGGTCTGCGGTGGCCGGGGCCTGGTGCCAGCCCGACACATACGGCATCGGCACGTCGAACAACGCGTCGAGCCGGCGCAGCACCTCGACGTAGATCGGCCCGAACGTCTCGCGCGCATCGTCGGTGAGTGCCGGCAGGTCGGGCACCCTGCGGCGGGGATAGAGATGTACTTCGAACGGCCAGCGGGCAGCCGCCGGCACGAAGGCGGTCCACGCGTCGTTCTCGGCCACGAGGCGCCGCCCGTCGGCCCGCTCGGCCGCCAGGATGTCGTCGGACAGGTGTCGCCCGGTCCGCTCGACGTGCCGCCGCTCGGCCGCCAGCAACCGCTCGGTGCGGGGCGGGACGAACGGATAGGCGTAGATCTGTCCGTGCGGGTGGCCCAGGGTCACGCCGATCTCGGCTCCGCGGTTCTCGAAGGGGAAGACCTGTACGACGCCGGGCAGGGCGCGCAACTCGAGGGTTCGGTCGATCCATGCCTCCATCACGGTACGCACCTGCTGCGGTGCCAGCGAGGCGAACGACGCGTCGTGGTCGGGGGTGAAGCAGACGACCTCGCACCGGCCCGTCCCGGGTCGGACCGCCGAAGGCTCGGCGAGGTTCGGACCCCCGCCATCGGGCAACGAAGCATCCATCGACAGCGACGGGAATCGGTTCTCGAACACGACGACCTCGTAGTCGTCGGACGGCACCTCCGTCGGCCGCTCGGGCGTGGACGGGCACAACGGACATTGGTCGGCGGGTGGCTGGAAGGTGCGACCCTGCCGGTGTCCGGCGACGACCACCCATTCCTCGACCGATGCGTCCCACCGCAGAAGCGACTCGGTCGACACGGCCGGCAGATCCCGCGGGTCGTCGAGGCGACGGACCGCGTCGTCGCGGCTGTCGAAGTACAAGATGCCCCGACCGTCGGCCAACTGGGCGACGGTGCGCTTCACCGGGCGACCCCGACCAGGCCACCGACCGAGACCAATTGCAGGTTGCCGACGCAGCTGGTGAGCACCCCCCGCGCATCAGCGTCGATCCCGTCGTCGGTGACGAGGACATCCACGTCGGCCAACTCGGCGAAGGTCATGACGCCGATCGTGCCCCATTTGGTCGAGTCAGCCACCACGACGAGTTGCCGGGCCGCCCGGACGAAGGCCCGGTTGGTCTCTGCCTCGGCCAGGTTGGGTGTGGTGAGGCCCACCGAGGCCATCCCGTGACAGCCCAGGAAGGCGACATCGAAGTGCAGTGAGCGCAGCACCAGGTTGGCGACCGGCCCGACGAGGGCATCGCTGGGGGTTCGGACGCCGCCGATCAGCACCACGGTGTGCCGCTCGCGCAACACATCGGCGATCTTGATCGAGTTGGTCGCGACGGTGAGTCCGGGTACGTCGAGCAGATGGTGGGCCAGCACCCAGGTGGTGGTGCCTGCGCCGAGGGCCACCGCCTGGCCCGGCTCGACGAGTCGCGCGGCCGCTTCGGCCACAGCGTGCTTCTCGGCCAGTTCGCGCACCGACTTTGCCTCGAAGCCCGGTTCGTCGACGGAGCGCGGCGGCAGCACGGTCGCGCCCCCGTGCACCTTCTGCAGCAGCCCTTCCTGGCCAAGTCGTTCGAGGTCACGGCGCACCGTCATGTCCGAGACGCCGAGCAGTGCCGTGAGCTCCGACACGCGGACCCCGCCGACGCGGCGTACCTCATCCAGGATCCGTTGTCTGCGCTGCGCGGCGAGCACGTCAGATCACCGGCACCACGGCGACATCACCTGCGGCCACGAGGGTACCGGCGACGGTGACCTCGATCTGGCTGTGGTTGATGACGAACAGCCGGTCACCCCGGCGGACGACCTCGACGCCGGGCTGCGGTGGCGCGGCCGGGGTGACGCCGGCCTCGACGGTGATGCCGGCGATGATCCCGTCGAGGGTGGCGGCGTCTGGTGTCGTCGCGAGATACCAGGCGGCGCCTTCGCCGTAGGAGTGGCGGGTGAGCGCGGGCGAGCCGGCCACCGGCCCGTCCGCGAAGGCCTGCACCGCTTCGGCTCCTTCGAGCGACACCTGCTCGGACCAGGTCGTGGCTGTCCCGCCACCGGAGAGCGAGACCTGTTGCCCTGCTGCCAAGGGGAAGAACTCCTCGACGCGGATGCCGAGCACATCGCGGAGCGCACCGGGATAGCCGCCGAGCCGCACGTGATCGTGCTCGTCCACGATGCCGCTGAAGTACTGCACCAGGAGCGACCCACCACCGCGGACGTGCTCGGCGAGGGCCTTGGCGCCGGCGTCGGTGAGCAGGTAGAGGCTCGGCGCGAGGAGCAGGTCGTAGCCGGTCAGATCGTCCTGGGGATGCACGAAGTCGACCGTGACGCCGGCCTGCCACAGTGCGGCGTAGGTACGGCGTACGGCGTCGAGGTAGCTGACGTCGGCCGACGGGTGGCTGTCGAGCTCGACCGCCCACCACGACTCGTAGTCCCACAGCACCGCCACCGAAGCGACGACCCGGCTGCCCTTGACCTCGGCCAGCCCCTGCAATTCCCGGCCAAGGGCCCGCACCTCGCGCCAGACCTTCGAGCCGGTGCCGGCGTGCGGCACCATCGCCGAGTGGTACTTCTCGGCGCCGGCACGCGACGCCCGCCACTGGAAGAACATGATCCCGTCGGCGCCGCGGGCGAGATGAGACAGGGCGTGCCGCCGCAGCTCCCCCGGCGTCTTGGCCAGGTTGCGTGGCTGCCAGTTGACCGCGCTCGTCGAGCTCTCCATCAGCAGCCACGGCCGGCGGCGGGCAAGGCCGCGGGTGAGGTCCGCCGACAGGGCCAGCTCCACCTCGGGGGCCGGGTCCTCACCGATCAGGTAATGGTCGTTGGAGACCAGGTCGACCTCGCGCCCCCAGGCCATGTAGTCGAGCGGCTTGAATCGCGAGGCCATGAAGTTGGTCGTCATCGGCAGGCCGCTGACCTCGCGGACGGCATCCCGCTCGGCGCGGTAGAGCTCGAGCAGTGCGTCGGAACTGAAACGCCACCAGTCGAGTTGCTGGGTCGGATTGCGCCAGGTCGGCGAGACCCGCGGCGGCAGCACCTGCTCCCACCCGCTGTAGTGCTGGCTCCAAAAGGCGGTGCCCCAGGCGGCATTGAGGGCGTCCAACCCGGCGTACCGGTGCTGCAGCCAGGCGCGGAACGCGGCTGCACTTGTGTCGCAGAAGCACTGCGCGACGTGGCACCCGTATTCGTTGTTGATGTGCCACATCCGCACCGCGGGGTGCTGGCCGTAGCGCTCGGCCATCGTCCGGGCCAGGCCGGTCGCGGCCGTTCGATAGGCAGCTGAGCTCGGGCAGTAGCCCTGCCGGCTCCCCCACCACAGCTGGGTGCCGTCGGCCGTCACCGGCAGGCTCGCCGGGTGCGCCAGCGAGAACCACGGCGGCGGCGCTGCGGTCGCGGTGGCCAGGTCGACGGCGATGCCGCCCTCGTGCAGCAGGCCGAGAATGCGGTCCAGCCAACCGAAGTCGTGGACGCCCTGCGCTGGTTCGAGCAGCGCCCAGCTGAAGATGCCGAGGCTCACCAGGTTGACGCCGGCCTCGCGCATGAGGGCGACGTCCTCGGGCCAGACCGTTTCGGGCCACTGCTCGGGGTTGTAGTCCGCACCGAACAGCAGGCCGTCGACATCGGGCCAGGGCGGCAGGGCCACAGCGCTCCTCCGGAGTTGACGACGTGCGCCCGAGGGTGGACCCGAGCCTCGGACAAGTCAACAACAACCAACAGGGGCTCGCCGACGGCGGCTACCGCCTCGCCCGTCCGGTCGGCACTGATGATCTACCAATTAACGCGGCACAAGCCGTGTCCGAACCGCAATGCACGGAGGCTTGACAGCCGACCAGCGAGCGGGTGTGATGCGGGTCACTCTGATCGAAGCTGTTGCTTTCTGTCAGGGACTGTCAAAGCCCGGTCATCCCCAGGAGGCGTCCATGTCCCGCACCCCGTCCGAGCGTCCGCCGCTCACCGGCCTGCCGCAGGCCGGCCTCGGCCGTCGCCAGCTCCTGCAGGGCGCGCTGCTCGGCGCCGCCGGGCTGCCACTGCTCGCCGCCTGCGGCGACAGCAAGAAGAGTGGTTCGAACAACAAGGTGACATCCGCCAGCAAGCCGACCGGGACCGTCGGCTTCGGGTCGAACGGCTCCGACGACGTGCCGAAGGCGGCGTACGCCGCGATGACGGCGGCATTCACGGCGAAGACCGGTGCCAAGGTGGCCACGAACACCGTCGCACACAATGACTTCCAGACGCAGATCAACAACTACCTGCAGGGCAAGCCCGACGATGTCTTCACCTGGTTCAGCGGCAACCGTATGCGCTTTTTCGCCAAGCAGGGTCTGGTCGGGGACATCTCCGACGTGTGGAGCGGCATCAACATGAGCGACTCGTTCAAGGCGGCCTCCACCTCCGACGACGGCAAGCAGTACTTCGTGCCGATCTACAACTATCCGTGGGCGGTCTTCTACCGCAAGAGCGTCTTTGCGGCCAAGGGCTATACGGTGCCCAAGACCCTCGACGAGTACAAAACGCTCGGCGCCCAGATGAAAAAGGACGGCATGGCGCCGATCGGCTTCGCCGACAAGGATGTCGAAGGTGCCCATGGCTGGCCAGCCATCCTTGTCGGCGAAGCCGATCGGCGCCATGCCGTCCTTTTTCATCTG
>JBKJOO010000138.1:0-14939 GCA_046595615.1 Mycobacteriales bacterium
TCAGGTTGGCGGCCGTCTTGAACGGCGAGAGCCCCACCTCCCAGAGCACCTCGTCGCTGTAGGCGTTGCCCACCCCGGCGATCACCGACTGGTCGGTGGGGACCCCCTTGACCTGGCCGCGCACCCCGGCGAGCAGGCCGGCCAGCAGTTGCTCGGTGAACGCCGGTGCCAGCGGGTCGATGCCGAGCCGGGCCACGCCGGGGACCTCGGCCGGGTCACCGACGACGTAGACAGCGAGCCGTTTCTGGGTGCCGGCCTCGGTGAGGTCGAAGCCGCTGCCGTCGTCCAGGTGCACCCGGATGCCGATCGGGCCCTTGCCCATCTTCGGCGGCGCGGGCGGCAGGGCGTCGCGCCAGTGCAGCCAGCCGGCCCGGGACAGGTGGGCGACCAGGTGCAGCCCGCCGACGTCGAGGTCGAGGAACTTGCCGTGCCGGGCGGCACCGTCGATCGTGAGCCCGGCCAGAGCGCTGACCGGCGGGTCGTAGGTCTTGAGCACGTGGATGCCGGGGACGTCGATCCGGGCCACCACCCGGCCCACGGCGCGCTCGCGCAGGAACGCGACGAGGGCCTCGACCTCCGGCAACTCGGGCATGCCCGCCAGTGTGCCCCGCCGGTCCGCCAGGCGCACCGACCCGGCTGCGGTCGGGGTCGGTACGGTCGTCGTCACCGTGACGAGAAGGGCCACGCCATCATCGCGCTGTTGACCGACCGCTACGAGCTGACGATGCTGGCTGCCGCCGTCGCCGAGGGCCTGGCCGATCGCCGGGCCGTGTTCGAGGTGTTCTGCCGCCGGTTGCCGCCCGGTCGCCGCTACGCCGTACTGGCCGGACCGGGGCGGCTGGCCGAGTTGTTGCCGCAGGTCTGTTTCGGCGCCACCGAGCTGGCCGCCCTGGCAGGTGTCGTCGACGCCGCCACCCTGACCTGGCTCGCCGGCCGGACCGTCTCGCCGACGGTCACGTCGTACGCCGAAGGGGAGACGTTCTTCCCGGGCTCGCCGGTATTGACGGTCGAGGGGCGCTTCGGCGAAGGGTTGCTGCTCGAGACCCTCGCGCTGTCGGTGCTCAACCACGACAGCGCTGTCGCCTCGGCCGCCGCCCGGATGGTCGTCGCGGCCAACGGTCGGCCGCTGCTGGAGATGGGCAGCCGGCGCACCCACGAGCTGGCCGCGGTCGCCGCCGCCCGGGCCGCCTTCCTCGCCGGGTTCGCCGGGACGAGCAACCTGGAGGCGGGGCGGCGCTTTGACCTGCCGACGGTCGGCACCGCGGCGCACGCCTTCGTACTGGCCCACCCGAGCGAGCGCGAGGCGTTCGCCGCGCAGGTCGCGAGCCAAGGCGTCGGCACGACCCTGCTGGTGGACACCTACGACGTGCCGCGGGCCATCGCAACGGCCGTCGAGGTGGCCGGGCCCGGGCTCGGCGCGATCCGGCTCGACTCCGGTGACCTTGCTGCTGACGCGCACGCGGCGCGCGCCCAACTCGATGCGCTCGGCGCGACCGGCACCCGCATCGTCGCGACCAGCGACCTGGACGAGCACCAGATCGCCTTGCTGGCAGGCGCTCCCATCGACAGCTACGGCGTCGGCACCTCGGTCGTCACCGGGTCTGGCGCGCCGACGGCCGGGCTGGTCTACAAGCTGGTCGCGATCGCCGACGACGACGGACCGGACGCCCCGTTGCGCCCGGTGGCCAAGCGCAGCAGCGGCAAGGCCACCCTCGGCGGTCGCAAGTGGGCCTACCGCGACGGCGCCTCGGAGCAGCTGCGGCTGCTCCCCGGTGGGCCCGGCCGGGCCCTGCAGGTGCCCCTCGTCGACGACCTCGCAGCCGCGCGCGAGCGCTGCGCCCGGTCGCTGGCGGAGCTGCCAGCCATCGCCCGCGACCTCGGCCCCGGTCCGCCCGCCTGGTCCGCGGTGCTCCAGCGATGAGCGAGCCGGCGTTCCTGGCCGCCTACGACCCGAGCGCGTTCCCGCCGTTCGCCGTGACGGTCGACGTGGTGCTGCTGACCGTCCGGTTCGGCACCTTCAGCGTGCTGCTGGTCGAGCGCGACACCCATCCCTACCAGGGCGCGCTGGCACTGCCGGGCGGCTTCGTGCAACCCGACGAGGACCTCGACACCGCCGCGGTTCGTCGTCTGGAGAAAGAGACCGGTGTACGTCGGGACACCGCGCACGTCGAGCAGCTCGGCGCCTTCGGCGACCCCCGCCGCGACCCACGGATGCGGGTCGTGTCGGTGCCCTACCTCGTGTTCGCGCCCGACCTGCCGGCGCCGACCCCCGGCGCGGGTGCGCGCTCGGTGGCCTGGACGGCCGTCGATGCGGTCGACCCGGCCCGGCTCGCCTTCGACCACGCCGCGGTGCTCGCCGCCGGGGTCGAGCGGGCCCGGGCCAAGCTGGAGTACTCCCCGGTCGCCGCGGCGTTCTGCGCCGAGGTGTTCACCGTCGCCGAGTTGCGGCTGGTCTACCAGGCCGTCTGGGGGGTGCCGCTGGATCCACGCAATTTCCACCGTAAGACGACCGGCACGCAGGGGTTCCTCGTCCCGGTCGGGCGGGACAGCGCGCCCGGCCCGGGTGGCGGCCGGCCGGCCGCGCTCTACCGGCGCGGGGACGCCAGCCTGCTGCACCCGGCGATGCTGCGCCCCGGCGTACGCGCGACGCCGTTGCTGTGACCGCTGCTACCGCAGCGTTGCGGTCAACCCGACGCCGAAGGGGTCCCGACGACGGCGCTGCGCAGGACCTCGAACCAGACGACTTTGCCGTAGCGGTCGTCCCGCACGCCCCAGCTGCCGGCCAGGATGTCCAGGATCGCCAGGCCCCGTCCGTCGAGGGCGTCGGCATCCTGCTCGACCCGTTGCGGATGCCGCGAGTTGTCGTCGCCCACCTCGATCAGGATCGCCCTGGCCCCGATCGTGACGGTGACCCGGGCCTCGCTCCGGCCGTGGGTGAAGGCGTTGGTGACCGTCTCGCTGGTCAGCAGGACCGCGTTCTCGCACGCTTCCGCGTCGATCCCGGCGGCCCGACAGTGCGACCGGACGAACGCGCGCGCCTGACGCACCGCAGCCGGGTCCGGTTCGACGACGAGCACGGCGGTCTGGGTGCCACCTGCCCCGGCTTGGCCCGTCACGCTCCCACGACCGTCCCGCATGAAGGCCCCACATTCGTTGTTCGCGACGGCGCGGATTTCGGTTCTTCGGTCACGGCGTCAGCACCTGTACGGCGAGCAGCGCGACGTCGTCGGTGAGCTCCGCGCGGCTGGACAGGACCCGGTCGACCAGCGCCTGCGGGCCGTCCGCCGGGCGATGGGTGCCGACGAGGTCGAGCAGCCGCTGCACATCGCAGTCGATGTCGCCGCCCCGGGTCTCGATCAACCCGTCGGTGTAGAGCAACACGGTCGTGCCGACCGGCACGGTGCTGCTCTGATGGGTGCGGTGCTCAGGGGCCGGGACCCCGATCGGCACCCCGATCTCGCCGGTCAGCAACCGCACGGTGCCGTCCGGGGCGAGCACGACCGGCGGGAGATGGCCGGCGTTGGACCACACCAGGCGCGGCGTCCGGCGACGGCCCGGCGGGCCGTCGGCTGGTTGCAGCCGGGCATAGATGCAGGTGGCAAGCTGGGCCATGTCGAAGCCCTGGACCAGGCGGTCCATCCGGTCCAGGACGGTGGCCGGGTCCTCGCCCACCCAGGCGCAGGTCCGCAGGACACTGCGCAACTGCCCCATCGCGGCCGCGGCGGCCAGATCGTGGCCCATCACGTCGCCCACCGCGATCCCGGTGGCGCCGTCGGGCAACGCGAAGACGTCCCACCAGTCGCCGCCGACCTGGTTGGCCTGCCCGGCGGGCAGGTATTCGGCCGCCAGCGCGAGCCCGGGCATCTCCGGCAGGGACGGCAGCAAGCTGCGCTGCAGGGTGAGCGCACTGGTGTGCTCTCGGGTGAACAACTGCGCGTTGTCCACGGCCAGCCCGGCACGGCGGCCGAGGTCAATGGCGAGCTCGAGGTCCTCGGCGTCGAAGACCCGCCCGGACACCCCGTGGACCAGCATCATCGTGCCGACGACCCGGCGGCGGGCGGTGAGCGGGACGACGACCACCGACTCCGTGCCCAGGGTCAGGCTGAGCTGACGGAGTGCCTGCTCGGCCGGGGTCAGACTCCGGGCGTCCGGTACGGCGAACCGGGCGAACAACGTGGCCGCACCGCCGGCCAGCAACGCATCGAGCCGGCTGCCGGGAGTGACCCCCGCCGGAACGAGCTCCCGGTAGCGGGCGAACAACTCGTCATGACCGTCCCGGTGCCGGGTGAAGGTGCGAGGCCCCGGTCGGCCGCGCTCGTCAGCGAGGTTGATGACAACCCAGTCGGCGAGCAGCGGCACCACCAGCCGGGCGACGCGTTCGAGCGACTCGTCCACGTCCAGCGTCGCGGCAAGCAGTTCGCTGGCCTCGGCCATCAAGGACAGGTGGCGGTTCGCGGCCTCGGCCTGGACCCGCGCGAGTTCGGCGTCGGCCCGAGCTGCCCGCTCGGCCTGCAGCGCCCGCTCCAGGGCCCTATCGGCTTCCACGTGTTCGGTGACGTCGATCTGGATCCCGACGTAGTGCGTCAGGGTGCCCGCCGCGTCCAACACCGGACCGATCGTCAGCTGGTTCCAGAATGTGCTGCCGTCCTTGCGGTAGTTCAGCAGCACGACGGTGGCGTCCCGTCCGGCCGAGAGCGCCTCCCGGAGGCGACGTACCTGCTCCGGATCGGTGTCCGGGCCTTGCAGAAAGCGGCAGCTCCGGCCGACCGCCTCCTCAAATTTGTAGCCGGTGGTCACGGTGAACGACGGGTTCACCCAGGTCAGCGGCAGGTCCGGCGCCGTGGCATCAGCCAGGACGAAGGCGCAACCCGTCGCGAGCACCGCCCGGTCCCGTGCGAGCCGCTGCGCGGCTGTGTCGACGTCGGTCGCATCGGTCTCGATCTGGGACAGCGGCCCCAGCACGACCAACGTGTGGCCGTGCAGTCCGGGCGCACCTTCGAGCGGGATACCAAGGACAAACAGTGGCTCCCGGGCGCCGGTCGAATCCGACGCGCGCTGGGCGCTGATCGCTCGACCGGGAAGCGAGACGCCGCTCGCTGCCAGTGACAGCGGATGCTCGGTTTCGGCGAGGGGGCGGCCCTGCGCATCCTGCAGCCCGGCGGCGTCGGACCAGGCGTCGACCTGTAACGGCAAGGCCAAGCTCGGGGCCAGTTGTTGCGCGAGACCGTTGGCATGCACGACCCGGCGGGTGGCCGTGTCGACGAGCAGCAGCGCGGACAGTCCGTCGGCGAAGACGTGTGGCAGCGGTGCAGCGGTGCGAACGGTCGGCGACAGGCGGGACCCCACCGACGCCTCGCGCCCCGCAGTCATGCAGGGGATTCTAGCCTGGCGGACCGGACGCATTTGCCGCGGCGGCAGCGCTCCCAGCCGGCGTCACCCGGCCTGCAATGGACCGGCCCAGCGCCAGTCGCCGTCCGGGCCGAGATACTCCACCCGCTGAATGTCCTCGGCACGCTCGGCATCGTCACTGGCCCAGCTGAGCGCAGCCGGGTGGTCGGCAAACTCGCCATCCGCCACGACGTCGCCCATGCCGTCGAGAAACCGGTAGCCAGTCATGGCTTGCACGCTAACCCTGGCGCAACGACCACAACAGCAGGGAAGCCGGACCTCCGAGCGTCTCTGGTCGGAATGTTCGCGCTCAGCCCACGGTCAGCGCCGCACCCTTGCCTGCAGTTGTCGACCCGACCCGACCCCGACCGCTCAGCTGGCGAGCAGCACCAGCACGAACTGACCGCCGCCGGACTCGACCCTTGTCGTCGCCGCCAGCCCCGGCGCGAAGCGGGACAATCGATCCACCAGCCAGGCCCCGGCCTGCTCGGCGTCCTGCCGGGTGGGGCAGCGGGCCACCACCTCCCGACCGCCCTTGCGGGTCAACCGCTCGACGGTCGCCACGATCGGGGCCGGGTCCACGACGAACAATTCCTGCGACCAGGCCACGACGGGCTTGACCGCGCCCTTGCGGGTGTTGCACGACCGGTGGGCAAGCCGCTCCACGCCCGCGGCAGCCTTCTTGCCCTTCGGGGCGGCGCCGCCGTCGACGCTCGGGCCGCGGTCTGCGTTGACCGACGCGTCCGGGTCGACGGGCTCGTCGCACAGCCAACAGCGCCAGCCGTCGCGCGCGCCGACTTCGTTGAGGGAGCTCATGGCTCGACGTTACGGTTCGCCGGCTGCTGCCCCAACCCAGCGGAACGCCACCCAGCGCTCACCGGTAGGTGATGACGACCCGCCGGTTCATGGCCCGGCCGCTCGGGTTGTCCCGACCAGCAATCACGTTGGGAGCGACCGGCATCGCGGCCCCCTGACCGGTCGCCGTGACTGGCCTCGGCTGGGGGAACGCGGCCAACAGCGCCGGCCGGACCGTCCGAGCCCGGGCGAGGGAGAGCCGGGCATTGGCCTGCGCCGTCCCGATGCTGTCGGTGTAGCCCGTCGCGGTGATGGTGCCTCGGGCGCGCGCGCGTTCGCCTGCCAGCCGCGCCACCGTCGCCCGCGCTACCGGCGTCAACGTGACCTTGCCGAAGTCGAACAACACTTCGGAGGAGACCGTCACGCTGGTGACGCGTCCGCGCAGCAAGCGTTCCACCGACTTGGTTGCGCCGCCAAGAGGATCGGCCAGCCCGCGAAGAGTGGGCGAGGGGGGAGTTGAACCCCCACGTCCTTTCGGACACACGGACCTGAACCGTGCGCGTCTGCCATTCCGCCACTCGCCCGAGTGCGGCGGCCAACCTAGCACCCGAACCCATCACGGCCGCCGTCAGCGTGCGCACAGATACGATCACGCGAAGACGGGAAGGGGAGAGCCTCGTGGGCGTGTTGCAGCGCTTCGAGCGTCGGCTCGAAGGCTTGGTCGAGGGCGTGTTCGCCCGCGCCTTCGGTGGGGTCGTCGAGCCGGTCGAAGTCGCCGCTGCCCTGGTTCGCGAGGCCGACGACAAAAAGGCCATCCTCGGACCCGGCCGGGTGCTCGTCCCCAACGCCTACACTGTCGAGCTGGGCGCGTCCGATGCCGCCCGCCTCTCGACGTACGACGTACCGTTGCGCGCCGAGTTGGCAGCGATGGTGTCCGAGCACGCTGCCGAGCAGGGCTGGTCGTTCGTCGGTCCGGTAGGCGTGCGGTTCGAGCAGGTCGACGGCCTGGATACCGGCGTGTTCCGGATCCGCAGCAGCACCTCTGGAACCTCCGGGCAGCCCCGGCCGGTGCCGCTCACCGCCCCGCAGCTGGTCCTGCAGCCGGGCCGCGACGGCGCGCAGGAGCGCATCGTCGCGCTGACTGGTCCGTCGCTCGTGGTCGGTCGCGGCGCCGAGGCAGGGCTCCGGCTCGACGATGCCGGGGTCAGCCGGCGGCACGCCGAGGTGCGGCTCGACGGCGCCTCGGCGAGCGTCCTCGACCTCGGCTCGACGAACGGCACCCGCCTCAACGGCAAGGCCGTGTCGGAGTCGCCGCTGCGGGACGGTGACCGCATCGGGGTCGGCACGACCGAGCTGGTCTACCGGGCGGGGAGCTAGATGGGCAGTGCCCTCGTCGTCGCGGTCGCGAAGTACGGCATGCTGATCCTGCTCTGGCTGTTCGTGCTCGCCGCGGTTCGCACGATCCGCACCGATCTGTTCGGCCGGTCCGGGGCTGCTCCGGCCCGCGGCCCACGGGCGAGCGCCAGCCCCGTGCGGCCGGCCAAGCCGGTCAAGCGCAGCGCGGCCCGGCGGCTCGTCGTCACCGAAGGCTCACTCGCCGGCACAACGGTCACCCTGGCCGATGTACCGGTCACCCTGGGCCGGGCTGACGACTCGACCCTGGTCCTGACCGACGACTACGCGAGCAGCCGGCATGCCCGGTTGGTGCCTGGCGACGGGTCCTGGCTGGTCGAGGATCTGGGCTCCACCAACGGCACCTACCTGGCCGGCAGCAAAGTCAGCCGCCCGACGCCCGTGCCGCTCGGCGCCCAGATCAAGATCGGCAAGACCGTCCTGGAGCTGCGCCGGTGACGTTGGCTCTGCGCTTCGCCGCACGCTCGCACACCGGGCTGCTCCGGACCGGCAACGAGGACTCCGTCTACGCCGGACCCCGGTTGCTCGCCGTCGCCGACGGAATGGGTGGCCACGCGGCCGGTGAGGTGGCCAGCGCCGTCGCGATCGCCACATTGGCACCCCTTGATGAGGACGCCCCCGGCGCCGACCTGCTGACGGCCCTGCGTGAGGCGGCCGAACGCGCCAACGAGCACCTGCACGCCATGGTCGCCGGTGATCCCTCCCTGGAGGGCATGGGCACCACCCTCACGGCGATCCTGTCCGCCGGCAGCCGGATGGGCCTGCTGCATGTGGGTGACTCACGCTGCTATCTGCTGCGCGACGGCCACCTCAGCCAGATCACCCATGACCACACCCTGGTCCAGACGCTCGTCGACGAAGGCCGGATCAGCGCGCAGGAGGCCACCACCCACCCCCAACGTTCGATGATCACCCGCGCGCTGGACGGCCGAGCTGGGATCGAGCTGGACCTGTCCGTCCGGGAGATCCGCGAGGGTGACCGCTACCTGCTGTGCAGCGACGGTCTGACGGGTCCGGTCGGCAGCCTGGACACCCTGCGCGAGGCACTGTCGATCCCCGATCCGCAGGCGGCCGTCGACCGGCTCGTCTCCCTGGCCCTACGAGGCGGGGGTCCCGACAACGTCACGGTCGTCGTCGCCGACGCCGTCGACGGCGAGCGAAGTCCGGTACTCGTGCCGGTCGTCGCCGGCGCCGCGGCCGAAGCACCGCAGGCGCCGCCACCGGGGGTCGCCGACAGCGCCGCCAGCCGGGCGCAGGTCGCCGAGGGCCGGGAGGCGCCGGTTGCCGCCGCCCCGCCATCGGCGGCGCCCGGAAACCACCCGGGCCGGCGACGGGCCGGGCTCGTCCTGGCCGGCGTCCTGGTCCTGTTGATCGTCGGGGCCGGTGCCGGCTGGACCTACCTACGCACGCAGTACTTCGTCGGCGTGCAGGGCCAGCACGTCGCGATCTTCCGGGGGGTGCGGGGTGGCGTCGCCGGGCTGTCGCTGGCCACCGTCGACGAGCGCACCGACCTCACCACCGACCAGCTGCCGGAGGTCTACCGCGAACGGGTGGAGCGCGGGATCGTCGCGAAGAGCAAACCCGACGCCCGGGCCATCGTCACCCGGCTCGAGCAGCAGGGCGGCTTCGCCTGCCCGCTCGCCTCGCTGGCGCCGACGAGCGCCAGCCCCGCCCCGTGCCCGCCGGGTCCGATCCAGAGTCCGGCGCCGTGACCGCGCTGCCTGCCCCGTCCGGCGGCCACCGCCGCGGCACCGAGCTGCTGCTGCTCATCTTCGCCACCCTGATCGCCGCCAGCGGCTACGCGGCGGTCGGCATCTCTCAGAACGGCCGCATTCCCTCCGGCACCCTCAGCTACGGCCTCGGGCTGGGCGCGTTGTTCGGGCTGGCCCACCTGGTGTTGCGGCGCACCGCGCCGTACGCCGATCCGCTGATCCTGCCCTGCGTCGCGCTGCTCAACGGCCTCGGCGTCGTCTTAATCCGGCGGCTCGATCTGGCCGCCGCCGACAAAGCCCGGCAAGCCGGCCGGCACCTGCCCAGGGCCGACGCCCCGCTACAGCTGATCTGGACCGGGGTCGGGGTCGCGGCATTCATCGCGGTCCTGCTGGTCGTGCGCGACCACACCCGGCTCGCCCGCTACAGCTACACCTGCGCGGCCGCTGGGCTCGTCCTGCTCCTGCTGCCCGCGCTGCCGGGCGTTGGCGCCACCATCAACGGGGCCCGGCTGTGGATCCGGGTCGGTCCGATGACCGTGCAGCCCAGCGAGATCGCCAAGGTCCTGCTGATGATTTTCTTCGCGAGCTACCTCGTCAGCAAGCGCGACGTGCTGTCGCTGGCCAGCCGCCGCGTCGCCGGCCTGGACCTGCCCCGAGCCCGCGACCTCGGGCCGGTGCTGCTCGCCTGGGTTGCCAGCATCGCGGTGCTCGTGCGGGAAAAGGACCTCGGCTCCTCGCTGCTGTTCTTCGGCATCTTCATTGTGATGCTCTACGTCGCCACCGAGCGCACGTCCTGGCTGCTGATCGGCCTCGCGTTGTTCGCCGGCAGCTCGTTGGTGGCCTACCACCTGTTCCATCACGTCCAGCTGCGGGTCGACACCTGGCTGCATCCGTTTGCCGACCCGCAACGAAGCAGCTACCAACTCGTCCAGGGGTTGTTCGGGATGGGGACCGGTGGCATCACCGGGACCGGGCTCGGCGAGGGCGCGCCCGGAACCGTGCCGTTCGCCAAGACCGACTTCATCCTGGCCGCGATCGGCGAGGAGCTCGGCCTGATCGGCGTCATGGCGGTGCTGATGATCTTTGCGATCATTGTCGAGCGCGGGTTGCGGGCCGCCCTGTCGTGCCGCGACTCGTTCGGCAAGCTGCTCGCGACCGGCCTGTCGTTCGCCCTGGCCCTGCAGGTCTTCGTCATCGTCGGCGGCGTCACCGGGCTGATCCCGCTGACCGGCGTGACCCTGCCGTGGCTGTCCTACGGCGGGTCCTCGGTCGTCTGCAACTACGGCCTGGTCGCGATCCTGCTGCGGATCAGCGACGCCGCCCGCCGGCCGGCACCGAGCCCGGTCACGCCGGCCTCGGCGCGAGCCAGCCTGGCCGCCGCGCAGACCCAGGTGGTCCGACGATGAACGCGCCGCTGCGCAAGGTCGCCGTCGCCTGCCTGCTGCTGTTCGGGATGCTGCTGATCAACGTCAACTACGTCCAGGTGGTCAAGGCCAAGAGCTACCGCGACGACCCCCGCAACCGGCGGGTGCTGGTACGCACCTACGACCGGCAGCGCGGCCCGATCGTGCTGGGCACCGGCAAGAACCGGCAGACCGTCGCGACCTCGGTACGGACCACCGACAGCCTGACTTACCTGCGCATCTACCCCGGCGGCGCCGTCTATGCGCCGGTCACCGGCTTCTACTCGCTGCTCTACGGCCGCACCGGGATCGAGCGGCTCGATGACCGGGTGCTCTCCGGTGAGGACGACCGGTTGTTCGTCCGCCGGCTGTCGGACTACGTCACGGGCAACGCGCCGCAGGGCGGTTCGATCGTCCTGACCCTCAACCGGGCGGCCCAGCAGGCCGCGTACGACGGGCTGAAGGGCAAGGTCGGCGCCGTCGTCGCCCTCGACCCTCGCACCGGGGCGGTGCTTGCCATGGCCAGCAGCCCGTCGTACGACCCGACGTCACTGTCCTCGCACGACACCGACCAGATCCGCACCGCCTACGGGCGACTGACCGCCGACCCCGGCAATCCGCTGCAGAACCGGGCGGTCGAACGCACCTACCCGCCGGGCTCGACCTTCAAGGTGATCACCGCGGCGGCGGCCCTGGCCAGCGGGCGCTTCACCCCGGACAGCCGGATCCCCGCACCGACCGTGCTGAAGCTGCCGCAGACCAGCAAGACGCTCAGCAACTTCGGTGGTGAGCGCTGCGGCGACGGCACCACCGACACCCTCGCCGACGCGTTCGCCATCTCCTGCAACACCGCATTCGCCTCGCTCGGCCTGACCCTGGGCCAGGACGCGGTCCGCAAACAGGCGGCGGCTTTCGGCCTCGGTGACGACAGCCTCGTGCTGCCCCAACGGGTCGCCACGAGCATCTATCCCGACACGCTGTCGCCGCCGCAGGAGGCGCAGGCGGCCATCGGTCAGTACGACGTCCGGGTCACCCCGTTGCAGATGGCGATGGTGGCCGCCGGCATCGCCAACGGCGGGGAGGTGATGCGGCCCTACCTGGTCAGCGAGGTGCAGACCCCGGATCTCAGCACCCTCGACGTCGCCAAGCCGGAGCTCTACCGGCGCGCGGTCAGCCAGCAGGTGGCCGCCACGATGACCACCCTGATGGAGGCGGTGGTGACCCGGGGCACCGGCACCGCGGCGCAACTGTCCGGCGTGCGGGTCGCCGGCAAGACCGGCACCGCGCAGCACGGTCCCGGAGCCGCCCCGCACGCCTGGTTCATCGGCTTCGCCCCGGCCGAGGATCCCAAGGTTGCCGTCGCCGTGCTGGTCGAGGACGGCGGCTCGCTGGGCTCCGACGCCACCGGCGGCAAGGTGGCGGCGCCGATCGCCCGCGACGTGCTCAAGGCGGTGCTCGCCCGATGACCGGACCGGCCCGGCTGCTCGGCGGTCGCTACCAGCTCGGCGCCGTGATCGGTCGCGGCGGGATGGCCGAGGTCCTGCTGGCCCGCGACCTTCGCCTCAACCGCGAGGTGGCCGTCAAGGTGCTGCGGACCGACCTCGCCCGGGACCCGTCGTTCCAGGGCCGGTTCCGCCGGGAGGCCCAGGCCGCCGCGTCGCTGGACGCACCGAGCATCGTGACGGTCTACGACACCGGCGAGGGCGAGGACGGCGTGCCTTACATCGTCATGGAGCGGGTCCAGGGCCGCACCCTGCGGGAGGTGTTGCAAACCGAGGGTCGGCTGCTGCCGCAGCGCGCCCTCGAGGTGACTGCCGACGTCTGCTCGGCGCTCGAGGTTGCGCACGCCGCCGGCATCGTGCACCGCGACATCAAGCCGGCCAACGTCATGCTCACCCCGAGCGGCGAGATCAAGGTGATGGATTTCGGCATCGCCCGGGCTGCCGCCGGCAGCAGCTCGACGATGACCCAGACCGCCGCGGTGATCGGGACCGCGGCCTACCTCTCGCCCGAACAGGCCCGTGGCGAACACGTCGACGCACGGTCCGACATCTACTCCGCCGGCTGCCTGCTCTACGAGCTGATCACCGGCAGCCCACCGTTCGTCGGCGACTCGCCCATCGCGGTGGCCTACCAGCATGTCCGCGAGGATCCAGCCCCGCCGTCGGCGTACGACGAGACGCTGTCCCCTGACGTCGACGCGGTGATCCTCAAGGCGATGGCCAAGAACCCGGCTAACCGCTACCAGTCGGCGCAGGAGATGCAGCAGGACCTGCTGCGGGCCGCGACCGGCGCGCGAGTCCTTGCCACACCGCTGCTCGCGGGCGCGCCGGCCGTCGCGGAAGCGAGCAGCACGCTGCTGCGCCCGGTCCCACCGCGGCGCCGTCGAAGGGGCCTTGCGTACGCGCTGTTCGCTCTGGTGCTGGCCGGCGTGGCGGTCGGTGTGGCCCTGCTCGTGCAGGGGTTGCTCAGCAACGACGGCGGGCGCATCAAGCCGCCGCCCGTCGTCGGTCTGCAGCTGCCGGTCGCGACCGAGGCGCTCACCGCCGCCGGCCTGCAGGTCGGTCGGGTGACGCAGGTCTTCGACCCCAGCAGCGTCGACAATGTGCTCAAGCAGAGCCCCGACGAGCATTTCTTCGTCAAGAAGGGCGGCCGGGTCGATCTCGTCGTCTCCAAGGGCATCGAGATGACCATCGTGCCGGCGATCATCGGGTCGTCGCAGCGCGAAGCCGAGGCCAGGCTCGCCGCGGCGAACCTGCGTGACCGGGTCATCCAGCGCGACGGCAACGTCGCCCCCGGCACGGTGCTGGACGTCATCCCCAAGCCTGGCGTGCAACTGGCCGTCACGACGCAGGTGACCTTGGTCGTCGCCTCGGGAAACGTGCAGATTCCGGATGTCCGCCGCAAGACGCAAGACCAGGCGCTTCTGCTGCTCGGTCAGGCCGGCTTCTCGGTCGGCATCCGGCCGGTCACCTCGGCTGCGCCGTTCGGCGTCGTGCTCAACCAGACACCGGTCAACACCTTGGCGCCACGCGGATCGACGGTGCTCATCGACGTGACTGCTCCGGCGCCCACGCCGACCTCGACGCCCACCCCCAGTGCGACGCCGACCCCGAGCCCGTTGCCCACCGCTTCGGTCGCCCCGCCGACGGCGATCCCGAGCCCCTGACGGCAGGCTCAGGCGAACGCCGCGAGCCGCTTGTCCTCGACCTTGGCCGCCAGGGGTGGGGCCAGCGCCGCGGCGGCCGGGTCGCCGCACTGGCCGAGCCAGGCCGCGAGCAGCAGATGGCCGCCCTGGGTGAGCACCGACTCGGGATGGAACTGCACGCCCTCGATCGGCTTGTCCCGGTGGCGCAGCGCCATCACGACCCCGCCGGCGGTCCGCGCCGTGACCTGCAGCTCGGGCGGCAAGGTCGCCTCCTCCACCGCAAGAGAGTGGTAGCGGGTCGCGGTGAACGGGCTCGGCAGCGGGTGCAGCACCCCTGCCCGGGCGTGCTCGACCTCGCTGGTCTTGCCGTGCAGCAACTCCGGTGCGCGGCTGACGGTCGCCCCGTGCGCGACGGCGATCGCCTGATGACCGAGGCAGACTCCGAGTAGGGGCAACCCGCGTTGCTCGCAGACGCCGACCATCGCCACCGAGCAGCCGGCGTCCTCGGGGGTCCCCGGCCCCGGCGAGAGCAGGACGCCGTCGTAGTCGTCGAGGGCGTCGAGATCGACCGTGTCGTTGCGCTTGACGTCGGTCTGCGCGCCGAGCTGCCCGAGGTACTGCACCAGGTTGAACACGAAGCTGTCGTAGTTGTCCACGACGAGGATGCGGGTCACAGCCGACACCGTACGTCGGGTCGGGTCAGCCGGTCCCGCTGGTGGCGGGCGCTGACGCGGGCGGGTCCACGGTCACGTCGGAGAAGGGCAACAGGGGCTCGACGCGGGGGAAGACCACCAGGAACAGCACCGCGACGGTCGCGGCAAGCAGCAGCACGCAGCCGGCGAGCCGGGCCACGAACGGTCCCGGCAGATGCCGCCAGATCCAGACGTACACCGCTAGCTCCCCGCGAGCGCCGGCGGCAGGACACCGGGACGCTTGGCCAGGCTGGCCACGAGCTCGGCCCGCACGATCAACCGTTGTCGCGCGGAGTACTCCGGGTTGCACGTCGTCAGGGTCAGCAGCCGCCTGGTCGGTGTGGCGCCGAGTTGCCCGGGCACCGGGTAGGTCACCGCGATCGCGGTG
>JBKJOO010000180.1:0-3127 GCA_046595615.1 Mycobacteriales bacterium
CCCCGCCAGCGCCGCGATGCCGAGCAGCACCCCGACGACCGGGTACGACGGGAGCGTGAGCGCGTCCGGCAGTCGCTTGGCGTCGATGTCGATCAGGGCCAGGGCTATGCCGACCGCCGCAAGGTAGAGGTAGGCCGGCAGGACCGGGTCGAGGCCGAACCGCAGCGCCATGACCGCGAACAGCACGCTGGTGCCCAGCTCCACCAGCGGATAGCGCGGGCTGATCGGCTCGTTGCAGTCACGGCACTTGCCTTTGAGCAGCAGCCAGCCGGCGACCGGGATGTTGTCCCGTGGCCGGATGGCGTTGCCGCACGCCGGGCAGGCGCTCGGCGGTCTGACGACCGACTCGCCCCTCGGGACCCGCCAGATGACGACGTTGAGGAATGAGCCGATCGCCAGCCCGAGCAGGCCGACGGCGACGGTCAGGAAGACGAGCACCTCAGCAACCTAGGAGATGAACCACGCTCAGCGGTCGATCTCGCGGTAGTTGCTCACGGTGACGTTGGACAGCGGGCCCGGCAGGTTGGCCAAGAAACAGTCGTCGAGGTAGATGTCGGCGGTGCCACGCATGTCGATGCTGTCCGCGTAGAGCGTCCCGATCAGCTGTCCGGTGCCGTTGGCTTTGGTCACCTGACCGTTCGGCGCCGGGCCGGGGGCGAAGACCGACGCGGTCAACACAGTGTTCGAATTCAGTTTCACGTTGCCGTTGAGGACGACCACGACCGCACCCGACGCCTTGCACCCGGCATCGGTTGGCAGCACCGGATATGCCCTGGAGTAGCCCGTGAGCCCACTCAGGTCGACGGTCCCCCCGATCGCGGCTCCCTTGAGATCGTAGAACAGCACTGGATGCGGGTAGGCCGTGCTTGCCGTGGCGCCTTGAAGTACCGCAGGGATCGCGGTGGTGTTGGTGTAGTAGAGCCCTTGCTGCTGTGATGCGGTGCGCAGTGAGTCGAGTTGGGAGTTACTGAGTCCGAGCGGGTTCACGGCATAGCCGTAGAAGTCGGCCATCGCGGCGCTCGAGGTCTCCTGCGACGTGGTGAGCCAGGGTGCGCCCTTGAAGGTACCCAGACCGTAGCAGGAGGTCGCCGCCAGAGGACCACCATATTTGTCGGTGTCGTTGGGGTAGCTGGCGTTGCAGTTAGCAGCCTTGTGGATGCTGTTCCCTTGGTTGCAGGCCGCATTTTGTTTTCCCACGATCGCGTCCGACGAGTGGGCGCCGGCTGGGATGCCGTAGAACCTGTCGGTCCCCTGGAATGTCTCGAAGTCGCGTCCCTGGATGCAGCTGTCGCTGAACAGGCTCTCATAGTGAATGCCGCCGTTCCCACCTGCTGCGACGGTGTGGGCGAAGACGCCGATCGGGAATTGGAACGGCGCGACCGTGATGTCAGCCGACACGCTCCGCGTCCCCGTCCCGGCCGCCTGGGTCGTGGCAGTGCCGACCGAATGCGCTGTATAGAGACCGGACTTGTTCGTTGGCGGTGAGAACGGTGCGACCTTCTCGATCCAGACCCGGTACTGCTGCCCGCCAGGCAAAGACACGAGGTGGCCGTAGGACGCGCCGGCTGCAATGGATGTGTTCGGACCTGCGCCGCCGACATTCGGTCCCTGGCCCCAGTCGGGTTGGAGCAACGTCGGGTTGCACGACGGTGAACACGCCAGGCTTCCCGTGCCGTTGAGCCGCATCCAGGCGATGGCCTGGGAGATGCCGGCCTCGGAAACGTTTTGGGCGACATCGCCTTGGCGGTCGAAGGTGGCGTTGCGCGAGTTGTGGACGGACAAGACAGTCACCGTGACACCCAGCGCACCAAGCAAGGCCATGACCATCAAGACGGCGATGAGCGCCGAACCCGCCTCATGCCCCTCACGGATCTGGCGAATGACTCGTCTGTGCCTCATTGGCATGGTCCTTTTGGTCATGAGCTCGACGAGACGCCGACATTGCGGAGGTTGATCTGGGAGCGGTAGTCCTGCTTGTGCGAACCCTCGAACACCGTGAAGACGATCTTCACACTGTCGATCTGTTGTAACTCGTTGTTGTCCAGCACGCCGTTGTTGTCCGGGTGCCGGCAGGTCGCGTTGGTGTTGGTGTCCAACTCCTGCCAGGTGGCCGTGCCGTCGCCGCTCGTGTCACAGGACCACTGACTGCTGCGGAGCTCGATATGGAACGCCGAGACGTGCGCCGACAGGATTGGCCGGACAACCGCGGTCCCCGATGCGTCATTGGCCGTCAGCTCGATCTGTCCGTTCCCGGCGCCGGAGCCATCCGGGACGTAGCGGTAGGTCAAGACCTCGGGATCGACCGCATTCGGCTCGATGGTGCCGTTGCCGTTGAAATCGACGCTGAACGTGATCGAGGAGGCCCAGCCGTTTGCCCCCTCCGGGCCTGTCGTGAACAGGGTCGCTGCATCGAGGGAGCTGGCCTGCCGCAGCTCGCGGCTGATCCGGACGAGGGCCAGGCGTGCTTCCTCGTTGGCGTCCTCGATCTGTTTGGTCGTATTCGTCGCCTGGGTCGCACTCAGGACCGTGGTGATGATGGCGGACATCACCAGGCTGAACAGGACCATCCCGACAAGCATCTCGACCAGCGTGAAGCCTTCGTCGCGCAGCTGCAGCCGACTGCGCAACCTGTTCATCGGTTGTCCTGGGCGAGGCAGGAGAGGTTTCCGACGGTGACATTCAGGCTTGAATACCCCTGCGTGTCGGCGTCGCGGGTCGGCACGGTCGACAGTGACACGACCCGTAGGTCGACCTGTCCGGTGGTGCCGGTGCTCCCGTTGGTGAAGGCACCGCTCGACCACGATTTGATGTAGTCACCAAGCCACAGCGGCTGGTTCGCCGTGTCGACACCCACTTGAACACCACCAGCGCCCTTGCTCAGAAGGCTGGACGCCAATGGATCGGTCGACTGCGTATCTGTCACCGGCAGCGTGACGTAGGAGGTGGTGGCCATGTTCCAGTAGGCGACGTTGGCGCTGTATAGCTTGACGGCAGTGGTGGCCGGACCGGTCGAGCTGCATGTCGTCCTGGCGTAGTCGAGCGTGATCTGCACCACCCCATTCGGTGCGAAGCTCGTCGGCATGACGTCGACCCGGCGGGCGGTCGCTGTGGCACAGGAGCTCACCGA
>JBKJOO010000455.1:0-7566 GCA_046595615.1 Mycobacteriales bacterium
TGTGGTCGGTGCTGGTGCTGTTCCTCGGCCCGAAGTACGACTTCAAGCCCGAGGACAAGTTCCTGCTCACCATCGTGCCGGCGCTGGTCGGTTCGGTGTTGCGGCCGCCCTACAGGCCTTCTACGCCGTCTGTTTCGTGCTCACCTGGGTGGTCTACCTGCGGCCGTCCGCACGCCGGCTCGCCGGGGTCTGAACGTGCGCGGGTCACTTCCCGCGGGCGACCCACTCGTCGTACGACGGGGCCTCGGCAGCCACGGTCGTCTCGGGACCGTGCCCGGTCAGCACCCGGGTCTCCGGCGGCAGCGCGAACAGCCTGGTCCTGATCGAGTCCAGGATGGTCGGGTAGTCGCTGTAGGACCGGCCGGTCGCCCCCGGACCGCCCTGGAACAGCGTGTCGCCGCTGACGACCACGCCGAGTTCGGGCGCCGAGAAGCAGACCGCCCCCGGGGCGTGCCCCGGGGTGTGCAGCACGTGCAGGCGGGTGCCGGCGACCTCGAGGACCTGGCCGTCGCGCAACGTGCCGTCCGGCTCGTGCCGGGAGTGCGTCAGGTCCCACAGCACCCGGTCGTCAGGGTGCAGCAGCACCGGCGTGGTGAGCCGCTCGGCCAGCTCGGGGGCGCACCGGACGTGGTCGTCATGGGCGTGCGTGCAGGCGATCGCCACGACGGTCCGGCCGGCCACAGCCGCCTCGATCGCGTTTGGGTCGTGCGGCGCGTCGAAGACGATGACCTCGTCATCGTCACCGATCAACCAGACGTTGTTGTCGACGTCGTAGGTCTGCCCGTCGAGGCTGAAGGTGCCGCTCGTGACGAGCTGCTCGATCCGGGCGGTCACAGCACGACCACCGACCGGAGCACCTCGCCGCGCTCCATCTTGTGGAACGCCTCCTCGACGTCCTCCAAGGCGATCCGCTCGCTGACGAAGGCATCGAGCGGGAGCCGGCCCTGCTGCCACAGCTCGATCATCAGCGGGAAGTCCCGCTCCGGCAGGCAGTCGCCGTACCACGAGGACTTGAGCTGGCCGCCGTGGCCGAACACCTCGATCAGCGGGATCTCGAACACCATCGTCGGGTTGGGCACACCCACCAGGACCGCGGTACCGGCCAGGTCGCGGGCGTCGAAGGCCTGCCGGAAGGTCTCCGGGCGGCCGACCGCGTCGATGACGACATCGGGCCCGAAGCCGCCGGTCAACGCACGCAGCGCCGCCACGACGTCGCCGGAACCCGCGTTGACGGTGTGCGTCGCACCGAAACCCTTGGCCCACTCGAGCTTGCGGTCGTCGAGGTCGACGGCGATGACCTGTCGGGCGCCGGCGTAGACCGCCCCGGCGATCGCCGCGTCACCGACGCCGCCGCAGCCCAGGACCGCGACCGTGTCGCCCTGGCGGACCGGCGCGGTGTTGACCGCAGCGCCCCAGCCGGCCATCACACCGCAGCCGAGCAGGCCGGCGGCGGCAGGATCGGCTGACGGGTCCACCTTGGTGCACTGACCGGCGGCCACCAACGTCTTTTCCAGGAAGGCGCCGATCCCGAGCGCAGGGCTCAGCACGGTGCCGTCCTTCAGCGTCATCTTCTGGGTGGCGTTGTGGCTGTTGAAGCACAGCCACGGCCGACCGCGCTTGCACGAGCGGCACTGCTGGCAGGGGGCGCGCCAGTTGAGCACGACGAAGTCCCCGGGGGCGACCGAGGTGACGTCCGGTCCGACGGACTCGACGATCCCGGCGGCCTCATGGCCGAGCAGGAACGGAAACTCGTCGTTGATCCCGCCCTCGCGGTAGTGCAGGTCGGTGTGGCAGACGCCGCAGGCCTGGATCTTGACCAGCGCCTCACCGGGACCGGGATCGGGGACCAGGACGGTCTCGATCGTGACGGGCGCACCTTTGGACAAGGCGACGACTCCGCGGACTTCGTGAACCATGGAGAAACCTCCGACGGGCAGCAGGGCCGGGACGCGATCAACCTACCGCCGACCGGCGACCTCCCGGAGCGAGCCGTCCAGCCGCCGGGTCCAGCCCTTGGCATCGAGGTGCTCGAGCAGCGGGATCGCCACCCGGCGGGTGGTGCCGAGCGCCTGGCGGGCCTGGCTGGTCGTGAAGGGTTGGGGCAGGCCGGCGAGCACCCGCATCGCCCGGGCAGGACCGTCCGGCAGCAGCACGACATCGCCGGAGAGGCGTACGACGCGGCCGGCGGTCTGCGCCGCGGCGAGCTCGCGCTGGCCGAGGCCGAGGGCCAGCAGCTCGGGTGTTTCCGGAGCCGAGAACGGCTGCGCTGCAAGGCGTTGCTCCACCTCGCGCAGCCCGGGCTCGGCCGCCCCGAGCCGGGGTACGGCGCCGGGACGGCGTACCCGGCCGGCCGCCTGCTCAAGGCCGGCGGCCGCCACGACGGCCCGCAGCAGGGCCGGGTCGGGCAACCCGAGCGCTGCGGCGGCGCCTGCGAGTCCGGGCTCGAGGGGGGCCCGCGCGGCGTGCTCGTCGACGAGCCGCGGCAGCGCGGCTACCCAACCGGCCCAGGTAGCGGTCTCGATCAGCCAGTCGTCCTGTGCGACGACCCCGTCGGCCGGCTCCAGCGCGATGCCGAGCGCCGCGAGCTCGACCCGCCGGACCGCGCCCCGCCGGGCCACCTCGACAGCCAGATCCGGTCGGCCGCTGGCGCTTGCCAGCGAGGCAGCGCGCGCGGCGGCCGCGCCCCGCCGGCGGCGCAGGGCCGGCGGGTCGGCGTCGAGCACAAGCACCCCGGCCGCGACCCGTTGCTCAGCAGGGTCGCGCAGCAGCGCCCGGTCGCCGGCCCGCAGCGGCAGCGCCGCGCTGAGCAGCAGCCGGGCGACATCGTCGCCGAGGGCGCGGACCCGGACCGCGACGGCGGTCGAGCCGACGTGCAGCATCAGCTGCTCAGGTAACCGCCCGGCGTGCGAGAGCCGCACGTCGACGCCGCCGGTCGACCGCCAGGCGCCGGGGGTCAGCAGCGCGTCGCCCCGACCGACCTCGCCCCGCTCGACCCCGCGCAGGTTCACCGCCACCCGAGCCGTCGCCACCACCTCGTCGTACGCCGTGCCGAGGCTCTGCAGGCCGCGGACCCGGACGGTCCGGTCGCCGAGTTGCAGCGCGTCGCCGGTGCGCAGCCGACCCGAGCCGAGCGTGCCCGTCACGACGGTGCCGGCTCCGCGGACAGTGAAGGCCCGATCGACCCAGAGCCGGACCGGGTCGTCCGGCCCTGGCGTCGGCAGCGTGGCGACGAGCCGGTCGAGGGCCTCGCGCAACGCTGGTACACCCGCGCCGGTCGCGCCGCTCACGGTCACCGACTCGACCTGGCCGAGCGAGCTGCGCCCGATCTGGTCCAGGGCCTCCCGGGTCGCCGGTCCCGGGTCAGCGAGGTCGCTGCGGGTGACTGCGAGCAGCCCGCGGGTCAACCCGAGCGCGTCGACGGCGGCCAGGTGTTCGCCGGACTGCCGACGCCAGCCCTCGTCGGCAGCGACGACGACCAGGACGGCCGGCGCAGGCCCCAGGCCGGCCAGCATGTTGCCGATGAAGCGTTGATGACCTGGTACGTCGACGAACGCCAGCACCTCACCGGACGGCAGCTCGGTCCAGGCGTAGCCAAGGTCGATGGTCATCCCGCGCCGCCGTTCCTCGGCCCAGCGGTCCGGTTCCATGCCGGTCAACGCCCGGACAAGGGTCGACTTGCCGTGGTCGACGTGGCCGGCGGTGGCTACGACATGCATGCGAGGACCGCATCGCGAAGCCGGTCGTCGTCGGCGGGCGGGATGCAGCGCAGGTCGAGCAGGCAACGGTCGCGCTCCACCCGGCCGACGACGCTGGGGTCGCCGACGCGCAGTCGCCCGGCCAGCACGACCGGCAGCGCGACGGCCCAGCCAGGCAGCGCCTGGCCGGGCGCCCCGCCCCCGCCGACGGCGCCGTCCGACGCGACGACCTCGCCACCCACCGCGACAGCGAGGGCCGCGGCCCGCTCGCGCAGACCGGTGGCGCGCAGCGCCGCCCACACCGGCGGAACCGGCCCGCGCAGGGTGGCCTCGAGCGCGGCCAGGGTGGTCTTGTCGACCCGCAATGCCCGATAGAGCGGGTGCCGGCGCAGGATCTGGACGACCGCTGTCGTCCCGAGCAGCAGGCCGGCCTGGGGTCCGCCGAGCAGCTTGTCGCCGCTGCAGGTGACCACCGCGGCGCCTGCCGTCAGCGCGGTCGCGGCGTCGGGCTCGTCGGGCAGCAGTGGTTCCGGGGCCAGCAGACCGCTGCCGACATCGGCGATCACCGGCACGCCGAGGGTCGCGAGCTCGGCCACCTCGACGCTGCTGGTGAAGCCGACGACGCGGAAGTTGCTGGGATGCACCTTGAGCACGCAGCCGGTCTGCGGCCCGAGTGCCTCGGCGTAGTCGGCCAGCCGGGTCCGGTTGGTGGTGCCGACCTCGCGCAGCCGCGCCCCGGTCGAGGCGATGAGATCCGGCAGCCGGAAGCCGTCGCCGATCTCGACCATCTCGCCCCGGCTGACCAGCACCTCGCGGCCGGCGCCGAGCGCCGTCGTGGCGAGCACCAGGGCCGCCGCACCGTTGTTGACCGCCAGCACATCGCCTGCTGCAGGCACCGCCGCGCGCAACGCCTCGAGCGCCCCCCGCCCCCGCACGGCCCGGGCGCCGGTCGCCACGTCGTACTCCACATCGACGTACGCCGAGGCAGCGGTCATCGCCTCGACGGCCGCGGCTGACAGCGGGGCGCGACCGAGGTTGGTGTGCAGGACGACCCCGGTGGCGTTGAGCACCGGCCGCATCATGGTGGCCCGGGTCGGCAGGGCCGCCAGTGCCGCGACCACGACGTCCGCCGGCGCGACCCTGCCGCTGCGGACCTCGTCCTGTGCGGTCGCGACAGCCAGCTTGACCGCGGCCCGGCCGAGGTGTTCGAGCGGCCCGGCGAGCCGCGGGTCGGCGAGGACCGCGTCAGTGCGGGGCACACGCCGCCGCGGGTCGTCAGGCATGCAGCGACCCTAGCTTCGGCGAGCGGCCGCGGCCCCCGATGGCCCGCCGCCGGCCGACCCCCAGTGCCGGCCGACCCCCCGGTGCCGACCCCCCGGTGCCTGCCCCCCCGTTGATCGTCAGGCGATCGCTGCCGGACCCGCCGGCCTGTCGGAGCAACGGTGTCCTGTTGATCACCTGAACAGGACGGCGTCCGGGGACATCGCGGCCACCCGGTGCATGTGGAAGTGTGTGGTCAGCCCCTGCACCCGGCACCCAGCGCCGCCTGTTCACCGCTGTTGCCGTCCTGCGAGGAGCGCTGATGACCCTTCTGCCTGCTGTGACCCGGCCTGTCTCGCCCAACCGGCAGCACCCCGGTCCGGGCACCAAGGTGCTCAAGGTCCTGACCACCACGGATCACAAGACGATCGGGTTGCTCTACCTGAGCACGGCGTTCGGTTTCTTCCTGCTGGCCGGTGCGATGGCGATGCTCATGCGGGCGGAGTTGGCCCGGCCTGGTCTGCAGTTGCTCTCCAACGAGCAGTACAACCAGTTGTTCACCATGCACGGCACGATCATGATGTTCCTGTTCGCGCCGCCGGTCGCCTTCGGGTTCGCCAACTTCATCATGCCGTTGCAGATCGGCGCACCGGACATGAGCTTTCCTCGCCTCAACGCCTTCTCGTACTGGCTGTACCTGTTCGGCGGCCTCACCGCGTCGGCCGGCTTCCTCACCCCTGACGGCGCTGCCGCCTTCGGCTGGTTCGCCTACGCACCGCTCAACGACATCATCCATTCGCCCAACGTCGGGTCCGACTTGTGGATCGTCGGGCTGGTCAGCGCCGGCCTCGGCACGATCTTGGGTGCGGTCAACTTCACCACCACGATCATCTCGCTGCGGGCACCGGGTATGACGATGTTCCGGATGCCGATCTTCACCTGGAACATTCTGGTCACCTCGATCCTGGTGCTGATGGCGTTCCCGGTGCTGGCGGCAGCGCTGCTGGCGCTGGAGGCCGACCGGCACCTGGGCGCCCACATCTACGACGCCGCCAATGGCGGCGCAATCTTGTGGCAGCACCTGTTCTGGTTTTTCGGCCACCCCGAGGTCTACATCATCGCGCTGCCCTTTTTCGGAGTCGTGACCGAGATCATCCCGGTGTTCAGCCGGAAGCCGCTGTTCGGCTACAAGGGCATGGTGTTCGCGACGATCGGCATCGGCGCCCTGTCGATGACGGTCTGGGCGCATCACATGTTCGCGACCGGGGCGGTGCTGTTGCCGTTTTTCTCGTTCCTGTCCTACCTGATCGCCATCCCAACCGGGGTGAAGTTCTTCAACTGGATCGGCACCATGTGGCGGGGCCAGTTGACGTTCGAGACGCCGATGCTGTTCTGCCTGGGCTTCCTCGTCACCTTCCTGCTCGGCGGCCTGACCGGCGTCATGCTGGCCAGCCCCCCGATCGACTTCCACGTGACCGACACCTACTTCGTCGTCGCACACTTCCACTACGTGGTGTTCGGCACCGTGGTCTTCGGGGCCTTTGCCGGTTTTTACTTCTGGTTTCCGAAGATGACCGGCCGGATGATGAACGACCGGCTCGGCAAGGTGCACTTCTGGACGCTGTTCATCGGCTTCCACCTCACCTTCTTGCTCCAGCACTGGCTCGGGAACGCGGGCATGCCGCGCCGAATCGCCGACTTCAACGCCGCGGACGGCTTCACCACGCTCAACACCATCTCCTCCATCGGCGCGTTCGTGCTCGGCGCCTCGACCCTGCCGTTCATCTACAACCTCGTCGTGTCCTACCGGCGCGGCCAGATCGCCGTCGGGGACGACCCTTGGGGGGTCGGCAACTCGCTGGAGTGGGCGACGTCCTGCCCGCCACCGAGGCACAACTTCGTGACGATGCCGCGCATCCGGTCCGAGCGACCGGCGTTCGACCTGCACTATCCCGCCGCCGCCGGCCGCATCGACATGCACGCGAGTCCAGAGGCGAGGTAGCCATGCCCGTCGACGACCGAGAGCTGCACCTGGTCTGCGCCGCCATGCTCCTTGTCATCGCCCTGTCCGCTTCGCTGGCAATGGGCCCAGCGCTGCTCAGCGTGGCGCTCACCGCCGCATTGCTCATCGTCAGCGCCCAGCTTCTTGGGTGCGCCCGACGTCCCGACCCATGGCGGGCGTTCGAGCTGGAGCTCGCCGAGCTCGGTGTCGTCGTCGCCGAAACACCGGACGGCGAGGTCTCGGTCGCCCCCCCGCCGCGGTCGTACCTGCCCCCGGCCGGTCACTGACGGGTAGATTGACAGCGCCACAGAGGCACGGCGAGACGCGCCCGACGGGCAAGTTCGGCCGTGATCATCCGGCGATGCTGCGGGACACGACGACGGCGAGCAGCCAAGCAGCGTATCGACGCACCGATCACCCTCGGCGGGGCGTCCGACGTCGCTTGTGCTGGATCGGACCGCGAACCGCCCGGCACGTCGCGGCCTGATCCAGCACAAGCGGGCGGGGGCGGGAGCCGGGGCGGGGAGCCGGGCAGGGCCTGGGCGAGGGCCGGGCCGTGCGGCCGCGGCGGGGCGACCCGGCGGCGGCGGCGGCGGGTGACGGCGGTCA
>JBKJOO010000048.1:0-6870 GCA_046595615.1 Mycobacteriales bacterium
CACGAGCACCGCCGTACCAGGATCGGCCTACACACCCCAGCGTCGGTCCACTACGGCACCGCCCTCGAAATCCGGGCCCAACGCGCCGCCACCCTGGACGCCGCCTACGCCACCAACCCCACCCGATTCACCCGACGACCACAACCACCGAAGCTCCCGACGATCGCGTGGATCAACCAGCCCAACGAGGAAGTCGCACAGAGCGCATGAACACGACGTGCTCACCCGGCTTGACAGATTCCGTTCCGGACCGGCGTACGGGGTAGCTGACCCCGTTGAGCTGCTCAATATGAGCTCCGGTCGCCTGACTGGACGTCCGTACGACTGTGCCTAGACACGGCTCCGTCTCGGGCGCCTTCACAGCCTACGTGACGACTGTGACATCGCCCGACCGCCGGCCCGGCTTACTGTCCCTGCCGAACTCGGTGTGTTGACCGTCCCTGCCGGCGCGAGGCCCGACGCTTCGTCGGTTGCAACAACGGGGGCCGTCGCTGTGCTATCGCGGGACCGCAACGGTCCAAACCAGATAGGCGAGCAGGCCGCCGAACCAGAGCCAGGTCACAAGCACGAGCCGGGCGTGTGAATGGTCGTCGTGGGCGTGCATTTCGTGCTCCCTCGTCCTAGTGATGGTGGCGGGATGCGTTGTCCCGGAAGCGGGTGATCTTGATAGAAATCAAGCCCCATAGGGCGCAGCGACGAATGATCGACGTGCACCTGTTCGGGGAGAGTGCAGAGCGAGCGAGTGGGACGCCGCTTGGTCAGACTGTCCGCTTGCAGCAGGAGGCGGTGGGTTACCAGCGAGCGAACTGTCGCGCCGCCAACCGCTGCAGCGGAGTCCTGATCGGCCCCAGTTCCAGATGGTCGGCCGTGAGTCTCGGCTCGGCTTCACTCGCTGAGTAGTCGATGGTGAGCCGGCGCAGTGCACCGGCCATGACCAGCGAGCGGGTAAGTGTGGCAGTGGGGTGGCGGAGGACCAGGCGAGAGCCGATCAGTCTGGTTTCGGCTTCGGCCGCGAGGACGAGACTGATGGCGTGGACGTTCATGTCGGTGCAGTGGCGGACGTCCAGGATGAGATGCTGAGGGCGGAGCCGCAGTGCGGCGTTCAGTTCGTCGGCGAGGGCCTGCCGGTTGTGCTCGGTGAGGGTGCCGTAGATGCGGACTTCCACATCTGGTGCGAGGTCGATGGTGCCCTGGGTCTGATCGGTGAGCATGGGAGGGCCTCATTCTCGGGGGGGTTGTTACAGGCGGTGGGCGCGGGCGGCTGCTCGGCGGCGGCGGGCTTTGGCCCGGGCCAGAAGGGTGAGCTGGACCGGGGTGAAGGGGCGGCCATGCCGCGGCGGTGACGCCGGGGTGAGCTGTTGGGGCTGCTCGTTGGTCATCGTCAGCTCGCCATGCGGTCCTGCGGCGCGTGATTGTCGATGCTGAAGACGTCACGGACCCCGGCGAGCGTCAGCAACCGCATGGTGGCCGGGTTCACGCCGCGGAGGGTGAGGCGGCCGCCTTGCAGCCAGAGGCCGCGGTGGGTGTCCATCAGGACCCGGATGGCTTGGGCATCCACGTAGTCACAGGCGGACAGGTCCACCACCAACCGGTCAGGGCGAAGGGTGATCGCATCCTCGAGCTGCTCGCTGAAGCGGATCAGGGTGGAGACGTCGAGGCTGTTGACGACGATCAGCTCGATGTTCGGAAGCAGGCTGGTCGTGTGTGGGGCCAGCGTCGGAGCGGTCATGGTTCCTCCTTGTTGATGAACCTGACACTGGCCGACTGATGTGACACCGCCTCGTCGGGACCTTGACAGTTCGATGACAACGCACCGGTGCCCCGCCTACTCCACGAGCGCGGGGCAAGATGACCAGGTGATGAGACTGCTGCTGATCGAAGACGACGGCCGGATCCGGGAGTCGTTGACGATGGCCCTGGAGGACGAGGGCTACTCGGTGTCGGCTGCCGCTACGGCGGAACAAGGGCTGGTCGAGTTCGCTGAGCGACCGTCGGATCTGGTGCTGGTCGATCTGATGCTGCCGGGGATCAGCGGGTTCGACTGCATCCGGGAGCTCCGCAAGCGCAGTGACGTGCCGATCGTGGTTGTCAGCGCGCGCGAGGACACCCACGACATCGTGGCTGCCCTGGAGGCGGGAGCCGATGACTATCTGGTGAAGCCGGTTGCGATCAAGGAGCTCACTGCACGGATTCGCGCATTGCGACGCCGGGGCGCTGTCCCCGGCGAGCCGGCGACCACCTGGGAGTTCGCTGATCTGGTCATTGACGCCGGCGCGGGGGAGGTCAGGCTCGGAGGGAGCGAGGTGGGGTTGACGAGCACGGAGTTCAAGTTGTTGTGCGAGCTCGCTGAGCATGCCGGTCAGGTGTTGTCCCGTGGGCAGCTACTCAAGCGGGTCTGGGGGCACGAGTTCGGTGACGAGCGGGTCGTGGATGTGCATGTGGGGCGGTTGCGGCGCAAGGTCGAACGCGACCCTGGCGACCCCCAGCACGTCGTGACCTTGCGCGGCCTGGGCTACAAGTTGCGATGAGAAGTCCCGGCCTGCGGTGGCGCGTCACGCTGCTGTTCTCGGCGGGTGCATTGCTGCTCTCGACTGCTCTTGCATTCAGTACCTACCAGCTCACGGCACGGCATCTACTTAGTGAACGCGAACGCACCGCGGTACGCGGGGCCTACTTCGACGCCTCGATCGTTCGGCAGGGTCTGTCCGGCGGCGACGCCGATGTGGTGGGGGTCCTGCGGTCGCTGGATACCGGGCAGAGCCGCCGGCCGCTGCTGCACCGGGGCGGGCAGTGGTTCGCGCGAAGTGCCGACGACGGCCTCACCTCAGCGATCCCCGCGGCGCTGCAGAGGCTGGTCGGACAGACCAAGCCGGCAATGCAGCGCGTTGTGATCACGGGCCAGCCGGCGCTGGTCGTCGGGGTGCCACTGGCCCGGGCGGGCGACGATTTCTATGAGGTCCAGTCCCTGGCAGAGGTGCAAGGAACGCTCCGGACCCTGTCCGGAACCCTTGCAGCAGTGGCGCTGGCCGCCACCCTTGCGGCAGCAGCCTTGAGCCGCTGGGTGTCAGGGCGAGCACTCCGGCCGCTGGAGGATGTCGTGCACGCCGCGACGCGGATCACCGGCGGCGATCTGACCGTCCGGATGGACTCCACCCAAGATCCAGGTCTCACGACCCTGACCGATGCTTTCAACACCATGGTCACCGAAGTGAGCGACCGGATCGACCGTGACCAGCGCTTCGCGGCCGACGTCAGCCACGAGTTGCGGTCACCGCTGCAAACCCTCACCGCCGCATCGAGCGTCCTGCTGCATCGCAGCGCACACCTGGACGAACGCACCGCCGCCGCGGCGCGGCTGGTGGCGGAAGAAGCCACGCGGTTCACGGCGCTCGTCCAGGACCTGCTGGTGCTGGCCCGCGCCGAGACCAAAGCCTCACTCAGCACCACCGACGTGCCCGCGCTCGTCGCGCGCGCCTGCGACCGCTCCGGAGTCCCGAGCGACCTCGTGCACCTCGGACCCGGCGTCTCGACGTGGGAGTTGGACGCCCCTAGGATCGAACAGGCCCTGGTGAACCTGCTCGATAACGGCCGCCACCACGGCGGCGGCGTGCTGGCTGTCGCTGTGGACCTGCACGACGGCATGCTCGTGTTCACCGTTGACGACGGCGGGCCCGGCGTCCCCGTCGAGGAGCGTGGGTTGATCTTCGACCGGTTCGGACGCGGACGCGCCGCTCACTCCCGCGGCGAGAGCGACGGCACAGGCCTCGGCCTGGCTCTGGTGGCCCAGCACACCACCGCGCACCGGGGACACATCGCGGTGCTCGACCGCCCCGGCGGCGGCGGCAGGTTCCAGCTGACCTTTCCCCACTCGGAAAGTCGATGATCCGCCTCAACGCAACCCTGGTCGTGCTGCTTGGTGTCTCGGCCTGCGGCATCCACGCCGAGTCGGCGCCGCGTCCGCTCGACGCGGCCGCGGGTCCCTTCCGCGACGTCGGGCAGGCACCCACCCCCGCACCTACCGGCAGCGGGCGCGCCTTGATCTACCTCGTCCAGGACGGACACCTGGTCGCGGTCACCCGACGCGTCCCGGCGCCACCCACCCCCGCCGACGCGCTTGCGGCGCTGCTAAGCGGACCCACCGGCCGCGAGGGCCACGCCGGCCTCACCACCTCGGTGCTGACAGGAACAAGCCTCGACCAACAGTCCCCGACGGCGGCGAACGTGGACGTGCCGCTGCCTGTCGGCTCCGAATACGGGCGCAGCGACGAGGTCCTCGGGTACGCGCAGGTGGTCTTGACATTGACGTCCCTGCCAGGCGTCACGAGCGTCCAGTTCCTGCGCAACGGCCAGCCCCTGGACGTGCCCCGCGGCGACGGGTCGCTGGCCCGTACCCCCCTGACCCGACGCGACTATGCGGCCTTGCTTTGAGACCCCTCGGGAAGGCCATGGTGAGCCCGAAGGTCTCGGACTCCCTCGCCGTGATCACCGCCCGACCGCCTAACCCGCGTCTAGAAGAGTCGGTGCCCTAGTGGTCTGTCTGTGAAAGAGGGCTGAGTCCCTGGGAGTGGTGTAACTCTGGCTCATGATCATGCCTGTTATGACTGCCCCGGCGTTGTTGTTGGCCGCGAACCAGCGTGCTGAGTTGACGCCGATGGCAGCGTCCTGGCCATTGCCGCACCGGCAAATAGTTTAGGCCAGAGCGTGCTCTGGGCCGGCGCCGGGATCGCGAATCAGGTGCCGGGGCGGGCCCCCAGGATGACCCACGACGACAAGCGCAACGGCACAACCGACCTGTTCGCAGCGATGAACGTCGCCACCGGCCAGGTCCTGACGCACTGCCAGCGACGGCCACACCGCCAAAGACGTCCTGCGGTTCTTCAAGCAGATCGACGCCACCGTCCCGCGCGGCCTGGCCGTACACGTCGTGCTCGACAACCTCTCAGCACACCAAGCGCCAGAGATCACCACATGGCTCGCACACCAAAACCGCCGCCGCTGGCACCTTGGAGTGCTCAGGAGTGCTTTCCGTCACTTTGGTCGTGTCCTTGGCCTTGGTAGTGGTGGGGTTGAGGCGTTTGACGCGGCGCACGATCAGCCGCGCTTAGATGTGGTCGGCTGTGCGGCGGCTGGTGAACGCCAGGTAGGGAATCTCGGCGATCTCGGCGTCGCTGACCAGGCGCTGCTCGTCGTCGTCCCAGACCGCGTTGGGGTAGGTGATGGCCGTCCAATCGTCCTCGCTGATGCTGCTGATCGCCGTGTGAAGAGCGGGACTCATCCGGGCGGTGACGCCAGAACCGGACTCCTGCGCGGCGGGCCGCGGCGATCACGTCGTGGTTGTAGAAGGCACTGTCCGCGCGCAGCACGATCAGCCCTTTGCCGTCGGGTCCTGCGGCCCGGCGGCCTTGGTGGCCTTCAGCGCGTCAGCGACCAGCCGGGCCGCCCCACGGGCGGAGTTGGTGGATCCATTGCGGAGCCGGGTCGCGCAGATCACCGGCGCTGACAGTGGCGTGGAGACCGTCGCGATCAGCGCCTTCAGGCCCTTCACCCCGGAGTAGCCATAACCGGCGCCTTGCTTGGCGTAGCCGTAGGTCGCTTTCACAGTGTCATCAACATCGACGTAGGCGACCTGGTCGGCCCCAGCGAGCAGCGGTGTCCGGTGGGCGAGGTCAGCCAGCATCGCGCTGGCGACGCTGTCGAGCTGCCGGACGTGGCCGAATGTGAAGGTCCGCAGGAACGTCCCGAGCGTGGAAGGGGCCCGGACGCCACCGAACAGCCGGTCCATCCCGCCGTGCCGCAGCAGGTCCATGTCATCGATCGAGTCCGCACCAGCGACCATCCCGGCGATCAGCGCCTGGATCTTCAGGTGCGCGTTCACACCGCCCTTGGCCGGCAGCGTGAGCGTGCCAGCGATCAGCTGCGCCAGGCCACACCGCTGCGCCAACGCAACCACCGGCGCCAGCCCCACGCACGACACCAAATTCGGATCATCGAACGCTGCCGAGACCAGCGCAGCGCTGTAAGAAACTCGCATCCCGCGGATGCTCCTTCTGAGTCGGGCGAATGTGACCTTCGCAAGCCTCATTCTCCATACACAGCAGGGTATCCGCGGTCAACGACATGCCAAACCGCCCTATCGCAACGGTGGATCCAGGCTCAGTCAAAGGGAAGGCGGGCATCCTCGACCGGCGACGGGCGCGCGACTGCGCGCCATCCGCAACCGAGCCCAGATGATGCGAGGGCCCGCGCCTGCAGGCCTTATCACCCATGACGACAGACCCTCTTCAACACTTCAGGGTGCACTTGCCGCCCGAAGCGTCTCCGGCAGGCCCTCCACGGTTGCCGCGTACAGGTGTCTCCGCTCGCGCATCCGCCGACGATCAGCGACCGACGTCAGACCGTCCAGTCAGTGCCCTCCAGCTGGTCTGGTCGGACCAGAGCGAGTCGGTGTCCACGAACGCGCGCAAGCCGGCTGGCCCGGCAAAGTCGCTCCTCTCGAGCGCAGCCGTCGCGATCTGACGAGCCAACCCAGCGAGCAGGTCAGCCGTCTGGACCCGCGGGTCGTCCTTACTGTCGACCTGGCTCACCGCGACCAGGCGCATGGGCGGCGCGAACCGGCGGAACTCCGGGAGGGGACGGGCCAGGCCGGTGACCACCATCGCAACCCGCTCTGCTGTCAGCGCGGCCTGCCTGTCATGGACGATGCGGACCGGGACACCGAGCCGGTCGCTCCAAGTTCGAGCCGTCTGCGGCAGTGCCGCGAAAAGCGGGTCCAGCGATGGAAGGTGGAGGGGGCCGTCCACTAGTACTACAGCCGCATTTAGTTGGATCTTGATCGGCGTGTCGCCTTGTCTGTCGTGGTCGGCTGCGCAT
>JBKJOO010000073.1:0-16159 GCA_046595615.1 Mycobacteriales bacterium
CCAGCGCGAGCAGGGTGGCGAGAATGTAGAGCCGGTCGGCCGCCGGGTCGAGCAGCTGCCCCAGTCGGGAGAACTGGCGGCCGACCGGCTCTACATTCTCGCCACCCTGCTCGCGCTGGTGGCCCGCAATGGCTTGCCGCTGTGGTGGGCGCTGGTGCTCATCGGGCGGGACGTCGCGCTGGCCGGGCTGCTCCCGGTGCTGCGCCGGCACGGCTACGGGCCGCTGCCGGTGCATTTCCTCGGCAAAGCGGCGACCTTCAACCTGCTGTATGCGTTCCCGATGCTGCTGGCCGCCCTGCCGGATCGAGACGACCTGCTGTCCACCGTTTTTCGGCCAATCGGTTGGGCGTTCACGACGTGGGGGAGTGTGCTCTACCTCTACGCCGGCATCCTGTACGCCGTCCAGGTGCGCCAACTCGTGCGCGGACCGCAGGCCGCATGAAGGCGGTCGTCATGGCCGGCGGCGAGGGGACTCGCCTGCGACCCATGACGGCGAACCAACCAAAGCCGCTGCTCCCGGTCGTCAACAAGCCGCTCATGGAGCACGTACTGCGTCTGCTCAAGCGGCATGGCTTCGACGAGACGGTGGTGACCGTCCAGTTCCTCGCCTCGCTGATCCGCACCTATTTCGGCGACGGTGAGGAGCTCGGGATGCACCTGTCGTATGCGACCGAAGAACTCCCACTCGGCACGGCGGGTTCGGTCAAGAACGCCGAGGACGAGCTCAAAGACGATGCGTTCCTGGTGATTTCCGGTGACGCACTCACCGACATCGATCTCGATGCCGTCGTCCGGGCGCACCGCGCCAAGGGCGCCCTCGTCACGGTCTGCCTGACCAGGGTGCCCGACCCCTTGGAGTTCGGCATCGTCATCACCAATCCGGACGACCGCATCGAACGGTTCCTGGAAAAACCCACCTGGGGCCAGGTTTTCTCCGACACCGTGAACACCGGCATCTACGTGATGGAGCCTGAGGTCTTCGAGCACGTGGCACCGGGCAAGGTGGTCGACTGGGCCGGGGACGTCTTCCCGGCACTGGTCGCGGCCGGGGCGCCGGTCTTCGGTTACATCGCCGATGGCTACTGGGAAGACGTGGGCACGCAGGAGAGCTACCTGCGGGCCCAGGCCGACGTGCTCAACCGTCGGGTCCAGGTCGAGATCGACGGGTTCGAGGTGTCACCGGGGGTGTGGCTCGGCGAGGGGGCGGACGTGGACCCGGATGCCATCTTGCAGGGACCGCTGTGCATCGGCGCCTACGCCAAGGTCGAGGCTGCTGCGGAGCTGCGCGAGTTCACCGTGCTGGGTGACAATGTGGTCGTCCAGGCCGGCGCCTTCCTGCACCGGGCCGTCGTGCACGACAACGTCTTCATCGGCGCGCAGGCCAGCCTGCGCGGCTGCGTGATCGGTAAGAACAGCGATGTGATGCGTGCGGCGAGGATCGAGGAGGGCGCGGTTGTCGGTGACGAGTGCGTCGTCGAGCAGGAGGCGTTCCTGTCGAGCGGTGTCAAGGTGTATCCATTCAAGACGATCGAGGCCGGGGCCGTCGTCAACACCAGCGTCATCTGGGAGTCGCGGGGGACCTCGGCCCTGTTCGGCCCGCGTGGCGTCTCGGGGCTCGTCAATGTCGAGATCACGCCCGAATACGTCGTACGACTTGCCTCGGCGTACGCCACCACGATGCCCAAGGGCAGCGTCGTCACCACGAGCCGGGATGCCTCGCGGGCGACCAGGGCCTTCAAGCGGGCGGTCATCGCCGCGCTCACGAGCAGTGCGATCGAGGTGCGCGACCTCGAGGTCGTGCCGCTGCCGGTGACCAGGTTCGCGACGGCCCGCAGCTCGTCCTCCGGCGGGGTGGTGTTGCGCACGACAACCGGCGAACCGCAGTCGATCGACATCATCTTCCTCGACGAGACCGGCGCCGACCTGTCCAAGGCGGCCCAGCGCCGGCTCGAGCGGATCTTCAGTCGGCAGGAGTTCCGCCGGGCGTTTCCGGGGGAGATCGCCGAGCTGTCCTTCCCGGGCCGCACCCTGGATAGCTACGCCCAGGAACTGCTCCGCTCCATCGACACCGCCGGTGTCACCGAGGCCCGACTCAAGGTGGTCGTCGACACGGCCGGTGGCTCCGCGGCGCTCGTCCTGCCGGCGCTGCTGGGCCGGCTCGGCGTCGAGGTGCTGACGGTCAACAACCGGCTCGACGAGGCCTCGCCGACCGAAAGCCTGTCGGTCCACCTGCGCGATCTCGATCGGCTCGGCAAGCTTGTGTCGAGCGCCCGCGCGGCGTTCGGTGTCCGGTTCGACCATGTGGGGGAGCGGTTGTCGCTCGTCGACGAACGCGGCGAGCTGATCGACGACGACCGCGCGCTGCTGGTCATGCTGGACCTCGTCGCCGCCGAACGTGGTCGCGGGTCGCGACTGGCCGTGCCGGTGACCACCACGCGGGTGGCCGAGCGGGTCACCCGCTTCCACGGCGCCGAGGTCGCCTGGACGACGACGTCGCCCGACGACCTGTCGCGGGTGGCCAACGAGCCGGGTGTGGTCTTCGCCGGCGACGGTCGGGGCGGCTTCGTCATGCCGGAGTTCTCGCCGGCGCTCGACGGGCTCGCAGCGTTCGTCCGGCTGGTCGGCCTGGTGGCCCGGACCAGGCTGACCCTGTCCGAAATCGACGAGCGCATCCCACAGGCCCATGTCGTACGCCGATCCGTGCCCACCCCGTGGGCGGTCAAGGGAACCGTCATGCGCACGGTGGTCGAGTCGGCCGGTGAGCGGCGCGTCGACACGACCGACGGCGTCCGGGTGGTCGAGGCGGACGGTCGCTGGGTGCTCGTCCTGCCCGACCCGGCGCAGGCCGTCACGCACCTGTGGGCCGAGGGTCCCGACGCCGCCAGCGCGTCCGACCTGCTGACGTCCTGGGCCGACCTGGTGGAGGCCGTCGGCCGGTGATGTCGGGCCGGTCCGGGCGCACGGTGGGGCAGGATGACCGGGTGCTCCCGACTTCGTCGCCGACCGGCCGGGTCGACGGGTCGATGTCGCTCCTGCTCGACGCGATGACCGGCTCGTTGGACCCCTCCTATGCTGCGGCGGCAACCCGGCAAGGGGCCCCTCGCCGGGCCACCCGCACGGTCGTCCTGGGCCTGGTGCTCTTGCTGCTCGGAGTCGTGACCGGCACGGCCGTTGCGCAGGTCAGGGCGCGCAGTGGGGCCACGACCGACGCCCGGCACCGCCTGGCCGCGGAGGTGCGCCGGCAAACCGGCGCCTCGGACCGGCTCGTCCGCCAGGTCGGCACGCTGCGCGAGCAGGTGGCCCGCCAGCGTGACCAGGCGCTCGGCGCCGGAGCGCTCGGTCGCGCTGCCGCGACGGAGCTCGCGACGGTCGAGCTGCTCAGCGGCGCCACCCCGGCGCGCGGCCCCGGCGTCGTCGTCACCCTCGACGACGCCAGGTCGGCCGACGCAACGGCTGGCGCCGCGACCGGCGACACCACGACCGCACCGCGGGGCGGGCAGACCGGCGACGGCAGGGTGCTCGACCGCGACCTGCAGGACGTGGCGAACGCGCTGTGGTCGGTCGGCACGGAGGCGATGAGCATCAACGGCCTGCGGCTGACCGCGCAGACCGCGATCCGGTCGGCGGGCGCGGCGATCCTGGTCGACTTCCGCCCACTGTCCCCGCCGTACGTGCTGCGCGCGATCGGTGACCCGGCGCGGCTCGAGCCGGATTTCGTGGACAGTCCGACCGGCCGCCGGTTCGCGACGTACACCTCCCTGTACGGCCTGGGATTCGAGGTCTCGCGATCCCACGACCTGCGTCTGGCCGCCGCGGGGGCACCCGACCTGCGCCTGGTTCGGCCGGTGGTGGCGCCGTGATTCCTGCCTTGGCCCTCGTGCTCGGGGTCACCCTGGGACTGTTCCTGCACCCCACCGTGCCCGGCGCGTTGCAGCCCTACCTACCGATTGCCGTGGTCGCGGCCCTCGATGCCGTCTTCGGCGGGATCCGCGCCCAGCTGGACGGGATCTTCGACGACCGGGTCTTCGTGGTGTCCTTTGTCAGCAACGTGCTCGTCGCCGGGCTGGTCGTGTTTCTCGGTGACCAGCTCGGTGTCGGCGGCCAGCTCTCGACCGGCGTGGTCGTCGTGCTCGGCATCCGCATCTTCACCAACGCCGCCGCCATCCGACGGCACGTCTTTCGCGCATGAGCGCGCTACGCAGGCTCGTCGGGCTGCTCGCGCTCCGTCGGCGGCGGTTCGACCTGGTGGTCGCGCTGCTGTTGGCCGGGCTCGGTTTCGCCGTCGTCGTGCAGGTCAGGTCGACCCGAACCGATGGCCTGCTCGCCAATGCCCGGCAGGAAGACCTGGTGCAGATCCTCGACGACCTGGCCAACCGCAGCGACCGGCTGCGCCAGGAGGTGGCGAGCCTGTCGGCAAGCCGGGAGCGACTCAGTTCCGGGACCGGGGCCAGCGAGGCGGCGTTGGCCGATGCCCGGCGGCGGACCCAGCTGCTCGGTGTCCTGGCCGGGACGAGCCCCGCGACCGGACCGGGCATCACCGTGACGGTCACCGATCCGCGGAGCCGGGTCGGCGCCGACGTGTTGCTCGACGCCCTGGAGGAATTGCGGGACGCCGGCGCCGAAGCTGTCCAGATCGAGGGTCCCGGACCGACGGGTGTCGCGTCCTCGGTGCGGGTCGTCGCGTCGACGTCGCTGCTCGATCGCGACGGCGGGGTGGCGGTCGACGGCAGTGTCCTGCGCCCGCCGTACCGATTCGTCGTCATCGGCGACCCGGCAACGCTGTCCGCCGCCCTTGCGATCCCAGGCGGGGTCGTCGACACGGTGCAACAGCAAGCGGGGACGGCCCGCATCGAGCGGGTCGCGACCCTTCGCGTCGGCGCCTTGCGAGGCTTGGTTCGGCCTCGTTACGCTCGGCCGGCCCCTGCGACCGGGGGCTGAGCGACGAGCCCGCTGCGCACCTGCGCACCGACCGAGAGGCGCCGGTGAACCCCGACGATCTGCAGTACACCGCCGAGCACGAGTGGGTGCGCGTCATTGGTACCGGGGACGGTGCCGTCCTGCGCATCGGGATCACCGACTATGCGCAGGACGCGCTCGGCGACATCGTCTTCGTGACGTTGCCGGCGGTCGGCACCGAGGTCGATGCCGGTCAGGCGTTCGGCGAGGTCGAGTCGACCAAGAGCGTCTCGGACGTCTACGCCCCGCTGGCTGGCACCGTCAGCGCGCGCAACGAGACGCTGGATGCCAATCCCGAGATCGTCAACAGCGATCCGTATGGCGACGGCTGGCTGCTGGAGTTGACCCCGGCAGGTGGCATCGAGGCCGCCTCAGCATCGCCACTGCTGCTCGATCGGTCCGCCTACGAGGCGTTGCTCCCCTGACCGCCCTCGACCTCGGGTCGACGGTTCGGTCGGAGCTGGGCGGGCTCAGGTCTTGGTTGACCCTCGCGCTGCTGCACCGATACGGTCGGAGGCCTTCCGCAGGGTCCGCGGGAGCTTCAGCCAACTCGGTCAAGGAGGCACGGACGCGTGTTCTGCACCCAGTGCGGCCAGCAGAACCCGGAGGACGCCCGATTCTGCTCCCGGTGCGGCGCCCCGGTGGGCCGCCCAACCGCGGGCGAGGGGACCGTCGAGACGACGTCGACCATCTCCCTCGCCGCCCTCGAAGGCGCGCTGGAGGCAGAACAGCACGGCGGCGAGCCCGGGCCCGAACCGGCCGACTCTGGTGCGCTCGAAGCCTTGCCGCCCGGGTCGGCCCTGCTCGTCGTCAAGCGTGGTCCGAATGCCGGCAGCCGGTTCTTGCTCGACGCCGATGTGACGACGGCCGGCCGGCACCCGGACAGCGACATCTTCCTCGACGACGTGACGGTGTCCCGGCGGCACGCGGAGTTCGTCCGCGAAGGCGGCAGCTTCTTGGTGCGCGACGTCGGCAGCCTGAACGGCACCTATCTCAACCGCGCGCGCATCGACGCGGCCGGGCTGGCCGGTGGCGACGAGGTCCAGATCGGTAAGTACCGGCTCGTCTTCCTGACCGGCTCGCGGGCCGGCGAGGTCGGCTGAGGGTGACGGCCATGAGCGGCCTGCCGTCGCGGGCTTTCATGAGTATCGGCGAGGTGCTCGGCCAGCTGCGCCCCGACTTCGCCGACATCACCATCTCCAAAATCCGCTTCCTGGAGGACGAAGGACTGATCAAGCCCGAGCGGACCGCGTCGGGCTACCGCAAGTTCAGCCGCGAAGACCTCAGCCGGCTGCGCTACGTCCTCGGCGCGCAGCGCGATCACTATCTTCCGCTGCGGGTGATCAAGGAACACCTCGACGCCATCGACCGGGGGCTGGAGCCGCCGGCGCTCGGCGGCACGGGCCCCAGGGTCCCGCGGGCGTTGGTCGCCGCTGAGGGCTTGCCCAGCGCCGAGTCGTTCCGGCCGGCCGCGAGCGAGATCAGGCTGTCCAAACGGGAACTGCTCGAGGCGGCCGGTCTGGAGGCCGAGCAGCTGGAGCAGCTGGAGCAGTACGGCCTGCTCGGGCCCCGACCCGGTGGCAGCCATTACGACGGCGATGCGCTCGTCGTCGCCAAGACGGTGGCCGAGATGGGCCGTTTCGGCATCGAGGCCCGACACCTGCGGATGTTCAAAGCGGCCGCCGTGCGCGAGATCGGGCTCGTCGAGCAAGTCGTGACCCCGCTGGTTCGTCAACGCAACCCCGAAGCCCGCGCCCGCGCCGATGAGGTCGCGCGGGAGCTGGCGGCACTGTCGGTCAAGCTGCACGCGACGCTCGTCCGGGCCGGGCTCGCCCCGGGACTCCGGCGCTGATCGCTCCGCTTGCGCTAGTGCCAGCGCGGTAGGGTCGGGGAGGACGCGTAGGACCAACCGGGTCCGGTCGCCAGCGCGAGCAGGAGGTCCCGGTGGACGAGCACGAGGGCAGCACGCTGACCGAGCTCAGTGTGGTCGGGGTGCGGGTCGAGTTGCCGTCCCAGCAGCCGATCGTGCTGCTCAAGGAGGCCTCGGGCGATCGCTACCTGCCGATCTGGATCGGGGCGGTCGAAGCGACCGCCATCGCCTTCGCCCAACAGGGTGTCGTCACCGCCCGGCCGATGACCCACGACCTGCTCCGCGACCTGCTCGGCGCGCTGGACCGACCGCTGCGGACCGTCACGATCACCGGCCTGCGGGACGGGGTCTTCTACGCCGAGTTGGGCTTCGATGGGGGCGTCACCGTCAGCGCCCGGCCGTCGGACGCGATCGCGCTGGCGATGCGCACCGGAGCGGTGATCCGCAGCGAGGAGGCCGTCCTGGCCGAGGCCGGCATCGCCATCCCCGACGAGCAGGAGGATGAGGTGGAGAAGTTCCGCGAATTCCTCGACACGATCACCCCGGAAGATTTCGACAGCGGGTCCTGACCCTCAGGTCGACGTCGAGGGTGGCAACTCGCCGGACCGAGGACGTTGACCCTCCGGTCGGGCCTGCCTAGCGTCCGGCTCCACACGCACCGTCAATGTTGTCGAGGGAGGCGAGCCGATGGACCACGAGCCACCGGTGACCGGCCTGCCGGAGCAGTCGGATCGGCCTGGCCTGGCCTTGCAGGGGTCGCTGTTCGATGACCTGCCGTTGGCCGAGCAGCCCGGCGTCCAGCCCGAGGACGTCGGCTACCGCGGCCCGACCGCGTGCTCGGCGGCCGGTATCACCTACCGCCAGCTCGACTACTGGGCCCGCACCTCGCTGGTCGAGCCCAGCGTGCGCGAGGCCTCCGGCTCAGGCACCTCGCGGCTGTACTCCTTCCGCGACATCCTGGTCCTGCGGATCGTCAAGAAGCTGCTCGATGCGGGCGTCTCGCTCACCAATATCCGCACCGCGATCGCCACGCTGCGCGACCGGGGAGTGGAAACCCTGGGGCAGATCACGCTGATGAGCGACGGCACGACCGTGTACGAGTGCACGAGCACCGACGAGGTGGTCGATCTTCTGCAGGGTGGCCAGGCCGTCTTCGCGATTGCCGTCGGCCGTCAGGTCCGTGATGTCGAGGGCAGCCTGGCGCACTTCCCAGCCGAGCGGGCACACGCCGATGTCCCCGTCGTCCAGGCGGCCGACGAGCTCGCCAGTCGGCGCCGCCGGCGGACCACCGCCTGACCGCACCAGCGGCTGCGCCCGGACCGGCGCGTCACGGTCAGCCGAGTCGGCGCCGCGCTGCTAACCTTGCAACTGCCGACGACCCCACGCGGGAGAGTCCCACCGCAGCCAGCGGCGGGCGCCGAAGGAGCATCTCTCCCCGCCAATCTCTCAGGCCAGCAGACCGCGTGGAGTGGGCAACTCTGGAAAGCGGGTCGTGCACGCGCGGCGGCCCCACCGACGGTGCAAGCCCGCCCCGCGGGTGAAGCTCTCAGGTCCCGTGACAGAGGGGGAGGCCTCCCGCGGCCCGCGCCCATGCGGTCCGTCCCGTCGACGTCGCCGCTCAGGTGCGCCAGGAGACCTCCGATGACCTCACCGCTCGGCACGGCACCGTCGTCCATCCCGCTTGCCGACCTCGAGGCTGCGTCGCCCTTCGCCGCCAGGCACATCGGTCCGAGCGCCGACGAGCAGGCCAAGATGCTCGCGGTCCTCGGCCACGGTTCGCTCGAAGAGCTCGCCGAGGCCGCGGTGCCAGAGGTGATCCGCGCCACCCAGGGGTTGGCCCTGCCGCCGGCCGTCACCGAAGCGGAGGTGCTCACCGAGCTCCGCGGGCTGGCCGCCCAAAATCGGGTCACGACCCCGATGCTCGGCCTGGGCTACGCCGGCACGCACACCCCGCCGGTGATCCTGCGCAACGTGCTGGAGAACCCGGCCTGGTACACCGCCTACACGCCCTACCAGCCGGAGATCAGTCAGGGCCGACTGGAGGCGCTGCTGAACTTCCAGACGATGATCGCCGACCTGACCGGGCTGCCGACCGCCAACGCCAGCCTGCTCGACGAGGCGACCGCTGCCGCCGAGGCAATGACCCTGTGCCGCCGGCAGAGCAAGGCGCCCGCCGAGGCGGTCTTCCTCATCGACGCCGATTGCCACCCGCAGACGATCGCGGTGGTACAGACCCGCGCTGAGCCGCTGGGTCTGCTGGTCCGGGTCGTCGACCTGGCCGCCCCGCTGCCCACCGACGAGGCCGTCTTCGGACTGTTGGCGCAGTACCCCGGCAGCTCGGGCCGGGTCCGCGACCTCGGCCCGCTCGTCGAGCAGGCCCACCAGGTGGGCGCGCTGGTGGCCGTCGCCGCCGACCTGCTCGCACTGACCCTGCTGCAGAGCCCCGGTGACGCAGGGGCCGACCTCGCCGTCGGGACCAGCCAGCGGTTCGGCGTACCGCTCGGGTACGGCGGGCCACACGCCGGCTATCTGGCCGTGCGCAGCGGACTCGAGCGCTCGATCCCCGGCCGACTCGTCGGGGTGAGCGTCGATGCCGATGGCGCACCGGCGTACCGGCTCGCGTTGCAGACCCGTGAGCAGCACATCCGCCGGGAGAAGGCGACCAGCAACATCTGCACCGCGCAGGTGCTGCTCGCGGTGATCGCCGGGATGTACGCGACCTACCACGGCCCGCAGGGCTTGCAGGCGATCGCCCGCCGCACCCATCGCTACGCGGCGTTGCTGGCCGCCGCCCTCGGCGCGCCGGGTGGCTTTTTCGACACGATCCGGGTCAGCGTGCCGGGGCGGGCCACCGGCATCGTCGAGGCGGCCCGGATCGCCGGCGTCGACCTGCGCCTGGTCGACGCCGACACCATCGGCATCAGCACCGACGAGACGACCACCCGCCACCACCTCGACACCGTCGTCACGGCCTTCGGCCTGCCGGCGCAGGACTGGGACGCCCTGGATGCCGTCACCGCGGACGCGCTGCCGGCCGGACTCGCCCGGACGTCGTCGTACCTCACGCACGAGGTCTTCACCAGCCACCACAGCGAGACATCGATGCTGCGCTACCTGCGCCGGTTGTCGGACAAGGACCTGGCGCTCGACCGCACGATGATCCCGCTTGGCTCCTGCACGATGAAGCTCAACGCGACCACCGAGATGGAGCCGATCACCTGGCCGGAGTTCGGTGCGCTGCATCCGTTCACCCCGCGTGAGCATGCCCGCGGCTACCGCCAGATGGTCACCGATCTCGAGCGCTGGTTGTGCGAGATCACCGGCTACGACGCCTGCAGCCTGCAGCCCAACGCCGGCAGCCAGGGCGAGTTCGCCGGCCTGCTGGCGATCCGTGGCTACCACCGCGCCAACGGCGACACCGACCGGGAGATCTGCCTGATCCCGGCGAGTGCGCACGGCACCAATGCGGCCAGCGCGGTGATGGCCGGGATGAAGGTGGTGGTCGTCGGCACCACCGCGACCGGAGACGTCGACCTGGCGGACCTGCGCGCAAAGATCAGCCAGTACGGGCCACGGCTGGCGGCGCTGATGGTGACCTACCCGAGCACCCACGGCGTGTTCGAGGCGGCGATCACCGACATCTGCGCGGCCGTGCACGATGCGGGTGGCCAGGTCTACGTCGATGGTGCCAACTTGAACGCGCTGGTCGGGCTCGCTCGGCCGGGCCACTTCGGTGCCGACGTCAGCCACCTCAACCTGCACAAGACGTTCTGCATCCCGCACGGCGGCGGCGGCCCCGGCGTCGGACCGGTCGCGGCCCGCGCCCACCTGGCCCCCTTTCTGCCCAACCACCCGTTCGACGACGAGGCTGGCCCGGCGACCGGTCCAGGCCCGGTCAGCGCCGCGCCGTACGGCAGCGCCGGGATCCTGCCGATCAGTTGGGCCTACGTCCGACTGATGGGCGGCGAGGGGCTGACCCGCGCGACGCAGGTGGCGGTGCTCACGGCGAACTACGTCGCCGCGCGGCTGCAACCGCACTTCCCGGTGCTGTACACCGGCCGCGGTGGGCTCGTCGCCCACGAGTGCATCGTCGATCTGCGCCAGCTCACCAAGGACACCGGCGTGAGCGTCGACGACGTCGCCAAGCGGCTCGTGGATTACGGCTTCCACGCGCCGACGATGAGCTTCCCAGTCGCCGGGACACTCATGATCGAACCGACCGAGAGTGAGGACCTCGCCGAGCTCGACCGGTTCTGCGAGGCGATGATCGCGATCCGGCGGGAGATCGACGAGGTCGCGGCCGGCACCTGGCCGCTTGATGACAATCCGCTGCACGGGGCGCCACACACGGCGAGCTCGGTGCTGGGGGAGTGGGATCGGCCCTACACTCGGGAGCAGGCGGCGTTCCCGGCCGGCGTCGACCGGGGGAGCAAGTACTGGCCGCCGGTACGCCGGATCGACGGGGCCTACGGCGACCGCAACCTGGTCTGCTCGTGCCCGCCGCTGGACTCCTACCCGACTTAGGCCGCGCGGCAGGCCGGCCGGTGCGGTGCGATGCTGCGCCGGTCGGGGAGCAGTTCGCCGGTGTCGTCGAAGACGACCACGCCGTTGCAGAGCAGGGTCCAGCCCTGCTCAGGGTGGCTGCTCACCGACCGGGCCGCGTCGTGGTCGGGCGCGGTCGCCGGTGGGCAGGTGGGGCGGTGGTTGCACATGGCGTGCTCCCGGTCAGAGGGGGGTGTGTTCCTGCATCATCGGAGGGCCTGCCGCCGCGCTGGATACTCACAAAGGATGGTTGTGGACGACGCCCCACCCGGCCGTCCGGCCCAGTGGTCCGGGCAGTTGACCGAGCTCGACCGGTGCGAGGACGCCGCCGAGCTGCCTGCGTTCCTCGCCGGGCACGGCCTGGCGGGTGAGATTGCCGGCCAGCGCGGTGACGTCGGGGTCGCGCTGCTGGTCGGGGCTCGGGGTTGCGCGTCGCTCGGCGGCGTGCCTCCCGGGCGCCCGAGCCCGGTCGGTGTCCCCGAGGTGGCCGCGGTCGCCTACCGCCGGGAGGGTGCGCCGGCCCGACCGGCCGGGGGAGCTGCGGTGCAGCCGTGGGCCTGCACCTGGTCCGACGCCCAGCACGCAGCGGCGGTCGAGGTCGTCCGGGCGGCGATCAGCCGGGGCGAGCTCTACCAGGCCAACGTCGTCGGGCACCGCTCGGCGCCCTACACCGGCGACCCGCTGGCGCTGGCCCGCGCGGTCGCGGCGATGCCCGGCGCGGCGTACGGCGGGGTGCTGTCCGGGCCGGGCTGGACGATCGGATCGGCCTCGCCCGAGCAGCTCGTGCGGGTCGTGGGGGAGCGCATCACGACCGTCCCGGTCAAGGGCACCCGGCGGATCGAAGCCGGCAGTGAGCAGGCCCTGTTGGCCAGTGAGAAGGACCGCGCCGAGCACATCATGATCGTCGACCTGGAGCGCAACGACCTGGCGCGGGTGGCCCGCACCGGGAGCGTCGAGGTCGAGTCGCTGTACGACGTGACCGCCTGGTCGGGCCTGTGGCACGCCGGCTCGCGGGTCGCGGCCATCCTGTCGCCGGGCGCGACGGTGTTCGACGTGCTGGCCGCCTTGCTGCCCGGGGGATCGGTGACGGGGGCGCCCAAGCACGCGGCCTGCGGGCTGCTCGCCGGACTGGAGCCGATCGGCCGCGGACCGTCGATGGGAGCGCTCGGCTTCGTCTGGCCGGGAGGCCTCGACCTCGGTTTGACGATCAGGACGGTGGCGCTCGATGCCGACCGGGTGCACCTGTGGGCCGGCGGTGGCATCACCTGGGGGAGCGTTGCGGCCGAGGAGGTCGCTGAGGCGCATGCCAAGGCCCAGCCGGTCCTGCGGGCGCTCGCTCAGGTGCGGCCGTCCTGCTGCTGAGCCTGCTCCAGGACCGGTTCCCGCCCGCCCCAGGTCGCCCGCAGCACCGACCAGCCGTCAGCCTCATAGGCGTCGCAGACCTCGGGGTCGTCGTCGACGACGACCGCCACCACCCGGTCGACGGCGAGCCGCCGGAGCAACTGCGGCTTGGCGAGCCGGGCCGGCCGGTGGTCCCGGGCCGCCCGCATCGACAACCGCCCGACCGGCAGGCCGTGCCGGCCGAACCACGCGAGCGTGTCGGCCCGGCAGCGTTCGGGCCGACCGGTGACGTAGACCACCTCGCAGTCCTGGGCCGCCTCGACGGCCAGCGCGACACCCTCGGCGAGCGGCGGATCGGCTGGGGCGGCGGCGAAGAAGGCGTCCCAGTCCTTCGGGCGACCTGCGAGATGGTGCAACCGGTGCCGGACATCGGCGAGCACCCCGTCGACGTCGAAGACCGCGAGCGGACGCATCTGGCTGAGCGTAGAGCCTTGGCGTCAGGCCTGGCCGAGGGCCCGCTGCGCGGTCTGCTCGACGTCGGCGAGGCCGGCCCGCAACCCCTCCACCTGATCGGTCAGGGCGGTGAGGTCGCCGGCTGTCGGATCGACGGCCCCGGCGTCGGTGGCCATCGCGCGCAACTCGGCGATGCGGACGACGAGGCCCTCGAGCCCGAGGGCGCAGGACTGCATCCGGGCGTCGAGCTCGGCCCTGGTCGCGCGCAACCGGTCCCGGGCCGCGACGCGGTCCGCGACCGCATCGGCGGAGCGCCGGGCCGAGCTGTCGGTCGGGCTGGCGCCGGCTTGCGAGCGCAGCTCGGCGGCCTGTTCGTCGAGCCCGACCGACTCGGCCCGGCCCAGCGCCTGCGCGACAGCGACGGACTGCGCGCCGAGCCGGCGCAGGGCCGTGAGCACGCCGCCGGCCTGCTCAGCGGTGTGTTCGGCGGCCACCCCGGTCGCACCCGGGGAGTGGTCGGCGGCCTGTTCGCGCAAGGCGGCGACGGCGGTCTCGGCCCGCTCGAGCCAGCGCGCGGCGTTCGTGCCCTGGCCCGGCCGGGGCAGCCGCGCCGGCGGGCCCGGTGCCTCGTCGGGACCGCCGAGCAGCACCCCGGCCGCGACCTTGACGCCGTAGACGACGGCGCCGACCCCGAGCCCGGCGGCGATGCCGACCGGGCCGGTGACGACCGCCCAGGTCGCACCGCCGAGTACCGCCCCGAGGAAGCTGCCCCACGGATCGGCGAGCTCGTCGCGGACCTTGCCCACGTCAGAAGTTCGACAGCACGGCAGTGAAGACCTTGTCGATCGAGGCCGGATCGGAGGCGTCGTACGCCGCGGCCCGGGAAGCGTCGGCGATGCCGCGCAGACTCGGCAGGTCGGCGTCCGCGCCGTACCCGATCGGGAAGACCCGCACCGCGTGCGAGGTGTCCTCGGGGGCGAGCTCGCGCTCCAGGCCCGGGAGGTCGGTGTCCTGCGGGTATTCGTTGCGGCCGTCGGTGAGCAGCACCACTGCGTTGATCTTGCTGGTGTCGGCGTTGGCCGACAGCAGGCGGAACGCGGCCCGCGTCGTGGCGTAGAGCGCCGTGCCGCCCTGCGGCACCAACCCGCTGATCTGGCGGCGCAACGCCGCCTTGCCGGTGCTGATCGGACTGAACGGGACCAATTCCTGGTACGGCGTCGGGGCGCCCTGCTGCGGGGTGGAGAACGACCACAGGGCGACGTCGTCGCGTGGGCTGAACTGGTCGAGGGCCTTCAGGGCCGCCCGCTTGGCGAGCTCGAGTTTGGTGTCGCTGCCGGCGCTCTGCCCCATCGAGCCGGAGGTGTCGATGACCAGCAGCACCCGGGCGGCCTTGCGCTGCTGGGCCCACAGCGCCTGTACCTGGGCCAGCACCGGGGGAGCGGGTGGGCTGAGCAGCGTCTTGGGCTCGGTCGGCAGCAGGCCGTCCGTCTGGATGATCTTTGCGCCGGGCTTGCCGTCGTAGCCGCGGAAGGCCGCGTCGGCGAACCGCTGCTGCGCACCGGCGCCCCGCAGGTAGCTCAGGAAGTCCTTGGCGACGGCCCGCTGCGCGTCGTCGACCCAGGGCGCGTCCAGCACGGCGTACGGGCTGTCGGAGGCCAGCGTGCCCTCCTTGGGGTAGATCGCGACGAGCGGGATGCGGGGCTTGCGATGCTTGCCGAGGGTTGTCGGGTCGCCGGTCGGGTTGCCCTGGTTGTAGTCCCAGACCGACTTCTCCTCGACCGTGCCGGCGCTGACGTAGGACAGCCCCTGGCCCTTGTCGTCGGCCTTCTGCAGGTTGGACAGGAACGTCAGGGTTGTGTCGCCGTAGTGCACGACGGCGCTTTCCACGCCCTTGACGTAGGCCTGCACCTTCGGGTCGGCGAGGTCCTTCGCGGACAGGTCGCTCGACCGCTGGGTCGCTGCGAAATACGCGCCGATCGTTGCGTTCAGACCTGAGGTCGAGAAGTTGGGGTTGGTCTTGCCGAGCTTGAAGGCGCCGTACGGCTTGCCGTAGCGGGCCCATCCCTTCGGGTCCCTTGCCAGGGTGAGCACGTCGCCCCAGCCGATCGGCTTCGCGGGCCAGCCGAGCGCCACCGCCATCGGCTTGGGCATCGCGATGACGAGCGGGGTACGGGCCAGCGTGGGCAGCTTGCCCTCCCCCACCAGGTCCGGCATGTCTCGGGAGGCGGTCTGCTGCCGCAGCAGCACCGTCCAACTCGACGACGCCGGCGTCCAGACATCGGGGCGCGGGCCGTCGAGCTTCTCGTCCCAGCCGCGGGCAAGCGCCGTGGTCGCGCCTCCGCTGGACTTGGTGCTGACGACCACGCGGGCGCACTTGCCGCCGGCGTCGCCGTCCTCTGTCGCGTAGTCCTCGGCGACCCGCTGCAGCAGGGCGGCCTTCTCGGATGAGGCCGCCACCGCGAGCGTCGTACATCCCGACTTCGTGGCGTCTTTCGCCGTGCCGCTGGCCTCGTCCTTCGCCGGTGACGACGTGGCGGCGCGTACGGCGAGGACAGCGAGGACCCCGACCACCACGGCCACCACGAGCGGAACCCGACTGCGACTGGCCACCGGATCAGCCCGGCCAGCCGACGCCCGCCGGAGCGGGTGCCTTCCCGCCGTACGCCGGCTCTGCGGGGAGCACGATCGGTGCCACCGGCTCCGGCGCGCGGCCGAGCCCGCCGGCCAGCAGCCGGGCGCCCAGGGCGAGCTCTCCGGCAGTGCCGGCCCACATCAGGTGACCGCACAGCCAGCGCAGCACCAGGTCCGAGGCGACCGGGTCGCTCGGCGCGCCGGCCTCGCGAAGGACGGTGCGGACGCCCTCCCTCGCCACATCCCAGAACCGACCCTGCCCGGGCGTACCCAGACCCGCGAGCAGGGCCGGCTCGTCGATCGCGATCCGACGCAGCGGTCCGCTGGCCGCGAGCTCGCGGCCGGCATGCTCGAGTGCGGGCGCGA
>JBKJOO010000239.1:0-8519 GCA_046595615.1 Mycobacteriales bacterium
CCCAGACACCGAGCGGGCTGACCGCCCTGCTCGCCGCTGACGGCGACCATCCCAGCGCACAAGGACACCAGCTCATCGCCGACGTCGTCTACAACCAGCTGTGATCCCTAGGACCGCCTCGCAACCTTTAACAAGAAGATCAGCGCACAGCGAGCCTGGCCTGCTCTGGCGCAACAGCAACGGCCGCACGCTCCTTCAGCCCGCATAGCCCAATCCGCCCCGGGCTCACCGCATGAACGCCCGCTGTCGGGTCACGACGATCGAGCAGATCACCGGCTTCATCGGCAACACTCGCTGGTGTGTCAACGGCGTGGGGAAAGCATCAGCTTGAGCAGACGCGGGGCGGTCGCGGTTTCGCCCTCAAAACGCACGTGTGCTGACCGGTGTTCGTTGGCTCGGTAGGAGCCACAGCGCCTGGATGTCAGCGGCCACGCGTCTGCGCAGGGCTCCGGGCCGAGGGGCCAGCCTCAGCACGCGGAGCGCCAGGGCGGTGCGCCGTTAGGAGCGTACCGACGCTATTGCGTGTGGCGAACACGTTCGTGGATCCACTCGTCGCCTGGTGGCCCACCACGCAGCGACGGACCACCGACCAACGCCCAGGCCAGCGCGCCAACCGGGCCGGTGGCCAGGGTCAGCAGCCACCAGCCCCAACGGGCCTGTCCCGTCCGGTGTGTGTCCCACAGCACCCACGTCGCGAGTCCTGAGAACACGAAACTGACGGCCGTGCAAAGGACGAGGATCTGCTGTTCGGGACTCACGCTGATCTCCTCGCCACCGACGCTACAGACGATGCCTGCAGTACAGCAGATCAGATGACCGACAGGACTACATAACCCCCCGGACGCCACAGGCCCTTGTACCCGGCGTACGGCCGGACTCGCTGGCGCCACCCTGAGTTCGGCATTGCGATGGTCATGACGACAAGATCGCAGGACACGCGCCCGGATATGGTTCTTGCGGCATGGAACAGGTAGCGAAAGACGCCGAGCATTCCCGCGGGCCTCGTTCGACCCGTCACAGCTGCATGTGGATTGCTGCTAGATCATCCCAGTCAGGACGGCGGGTTTGCAGTAGGCACTGCCTCCAGTTCGCACACAGGTCGTGGCCGCATGGCCAACCCTGAACCGTCCGGCCCGCTGAGTAGGAGATCGCTAAGGGCTACGACTGATCTCAACGTCGGTGCTGACAACGCGCGTCAGGCGCCCCGTTCAAGCTGTACTCGCTGGACCTGGCACACCAGCTTTCGGGGCACGGGAATCGTTCCCAACGCCTCGATGCTCAGACTCTGGTGCGGGTCGAGCTGCGAGTAGCTCGCCACCACCGCGTCGTAGGCGCTACCGGAGATGGGTGCAGTAATGGCGACAGTGACCTTGAAATCGGTTGGGGTCGGCGTTGAGTTGGTCATCGCCACCACGACGTCCGCTGTCCCGCCGTCACCGCGATGACACGACAGCAGCCGGACATCTGCGCCGTGGTCGACCGTTGCTGAGGTAGGCAGCAGCCGTCCAGCCGGCTGCGCCGAGGTCCCGCCCCCCCGAGTGAGGATGACGCCGGCGAGGGCCAAGACGACCACGAGTAGGGCGATGGCTGTCCACTTCAGTCGAGAGCTCGGCTTGGCTTTCACTCGTGACATGACCACCCCAACTGTGACGAGACTTTGCCGCTTCACGATGCCAGTCACGATTGTTTTGACCGGGCTCACGCAGGACCGCTCTGCATTACGGTTCCTGCGGTTGCTCGTGGAAGCCGGCCAGGCCGCCGGTGCGGCGACCCGGCCGGTGTGCTCAGACGACCGTGATGGTGACGGGCTTGCTGCTGGCAGGCAGGTGTCGCACCGTGTTGCCGATGTGGATGAGGTAGGTGTGCGTCTTGCCGGGCCGGACGGCAAAACTTGTCATGCCGGCTCGGGAAAGTCGACTCTTCGCCAGCACCGAGAAGCCATTCCTACCCTTGACTTCGAGCGTGACGATCTCGTTGTCGATGACTGGTGAGCCTTGGACTTTGATGGTTTGCACTCTGCCAGCTACTGCAGGTGCGCTGGGGCCGGTTGCGGTGAGCCTGGGCCGGTCGAAGACGCCGGTCACGCTGGAACTGCTGGCTTTGGTGGTCCGGTCGGCGGCGTGGACTGCCTCGAACTGCTCGTCGCGCTTGATGGTGAACGTGAAGACGGCGTTACCGCGGCTGTTCGTGTTGGCGGAGGCGATCTTGGTGAAGCGACCGGTGCCGGCGGCACGTGCGAGCAACGCCACGAGGTGCCCGGCCGGTAACGCCCTCCCGGTAATCAGGTGGGCAGTCAGCGTCACTGGGTGATGGTCGGCCACGACGCGGACCGCGCTCGTCAAGGTCAGTGGCGCTGAGCTCGTTGGGGTGGTGCTGGCACGAGCGGCTCCTGCGGTGACCAGCAATGCAGGGACAGCAGTGAACAGGGCGACCGTGCGACTGGCGCAGCGCATGTGGAGGTTCCTCTCGAGAAGCGGGGGCTGGAGACGTTCCGGACTACGGCTGGGTTTGGCCGGTCCTACTTGGAGAACGACCGGCGCCTTCGCTGCGTTACTGTCCGGCTGAGTCCGGCCGGGTCTCGTACGTATCGGTAGGAGTGGCTGACGGTTGGCACTGCCGGAGACGCGGCCGCCCGTATGGTTGCAGGGGCCGGACCTCCTTCGGGCAGGTGATGGCGTCAGGAATGTCACGAGACGGGAGCGTGCTGATGCGGGGCGCAGCTTGGCCTGCTGCGCCTGGTGCTTTGGGCGACGTCATCGAACGCGCTCGCGGCGGCGATGAGCTGGCGTTCGAACTGCTTTGGCGTACCTACCAGCCGCAGCTGCTCCAGTTCCTGTTCGCCCGCGGCGGCGTCGAGGTGGAGGACCTCGCCGCCGAGACATGGCTGAGGGTCGTACGCCAATTACCCAGGGCACCGAGCTCGCCGGAGCATTTCATTGCGTGGCTCTTCACGATCTCGCGCAACCTCGCGATCGACGCTGCCCGCGCCCGCGTCCGTCGACCGGTGATTCTTGTTCGGGATGAGGACCTGCGGCTGCTCGAGCGAGCGCAGGTCGGCGATCCGGTGCATCAGGTCTTGTTGGAAGCGTTGACCACCAATGACGCGCTGGCCCTGATCCGGTCACTGCCGCCTGAGCAGGCCGAGGTGGTGGCCTTGCGGGTCATCGCGGATCTGGACGTGCTGACCGTCGCAGCGGTGCTCGGCAAGAGCCCCGGGGCGGTGCGCGTCGCGTGCCACCGCGGCTTGCGGACCCTGGCGGCCCGAACCGGCCAACCGGAGCGGGTGCCTTCATGAACGACGACGACGTGCCATGGGACATGGACGACCCAGCCCTGGCGTGCGATGAGCACCGCCTACTGGAGCGGCTCCGTGCCGCGTTGCAGGAGCCTGCGTCGACGAACGAACTCGCCGGATTCGAGCTGTTCCGCCAGATGTACCGCCGCGAGCAGGACGCCAAGACGGACCTGCAGGCTGGACGCACCGCGGTTGCGTCGGCGCGTCGCAGATCGCGTTTCAGCCCACTCCTACCGGCGGGTACTGCCTTGACGGTCTGCCTGCTGCTGCCGACCGGTACCGCCGTCGCCGCCTACACCGGTCGGCTGCCCGCCCCGGTCCAGGGTTGGGCGCATACGGCCTTAGGCCGGGTCGGGGTACCTGCCACTCAGCACGTAGCCAAGAAGCGATCGGACCGCATCGTCCGGACACCCGATGTCGACCGGCCCGGACCTCGGCACCGGGACAGCCACATCTCGCTCGGCCGCTCCGGCCAGCCTTGCCCGATAATTCTGCCGCGACAACCAGTCATCAGACACAAGTTATTGCCATCACCGAAATTGATATTCGGGGCAGGCGGCCGCAGCGCGTGCGGTCACGTCATGACAAGCATGCGACACGACGGCGCATCAAAGCCGACTGCCACGGCGTTGCCCCGCCACCCGATCGGGGTCCGGGCAACCCCCGGCCCCGTCGCCCCGCCAAGCGGCACGAGCCCCACCCCCAAGGCCACACCGACACCGGCGGTGCCGATCCGAGCTTCCCCTCGACGCAAGTAGGTTCCGCGGGCCATTGCCCGCTCCACCCCGTGCGACGGGCTGCCAGTCGGGGTGAGACACATCTATCGTATGGGGGTGCCACAGCCAGGACCGCCATCTGACAGCCCCCAAGAACCGCAACAGGCGTCGGCACCGGTCTGCCAGCCCGCTACCTCGCAAGCTGCCGTCATAGCCGGCAGGTCGTCGTGGGTGGGTCGGGTCACCCCCGCTCTGGGTGTGGCGGCGATGCTAGGTCTGGGCGTTACCGGGGCCGCGGACGGTCCGGGCAGCTGGGCGACGTTCGGGACGTTGCTGCTGGCGTTCCTGCTCGCGGCGGTGGCCTTGTCCCGGGTCGCTGCCGTCCTGCTCCGGCTGCTGTCCGGTGTGGGTGCGCTGTTGTCGGCGATGGTGCTCGGCGTTCTGCTGGTCAACAGCTACTACAGCTACTACGAGTCGTGGGGTGCGCTGTGGGCGGACGTCCGCGCCGACAACGGTGTCTCGGCGGCGCCGGTGCTTATCCCGGTGGCGCGCCCCGGTATCGGCGGCTCGCATGGATCGTCCGCTCCGGGCCGCAGTGGAGGTCGAGGTCGGCTGATCTCGCTGTCCATGCCTGGCACCGTCAGCGGCGTCTACGGGCGTGACGCGCTGGTCTGGCTGCCCCCGCAGTACGACGACCCGCGGTACCGCACGAGACGCTTCCCCGTCCTTGAGCTGCTGCACGGCGATCCGGGGGGTCCCCGGAGTTGGACGAACGGCCTGCACCTGGTGGCCGTGCTTGACCGGGTGTACGCCGCCGGCACGTCCCCGCCGATGGTCGTGGTGATGCCCGACATCAACGGTGGCTTCCATGGACAGCAGTGCCTGAACGCCGTCGCCGGCCCCAAGCTCGACACCTACTTGACCAACGATATCCCCGCCGGCCTCGCTGACCAGGTCCGCGTCTTCCCCCCTGGTCGGCGCTGGGCGGTCGGGGGACTGTCCGAGGGCGCCTTCTGCGCGGCCCGTCTGGCCCTGCGGGACCCGACCGCGTTCGGCGGCGTCGCCGTCATGGACGGCTACTTCCATCCCAGCGTCACCAGCGAGCTACGGCGTCGGCTTTACGGCGTCCGGGGCGTGCCCGCACGCGATGACCCGACGGCGATGCTGCGGGCAACGACGCCCGGGAGCCCGTTGCCGGCGTTCTGGATCATGGCCGGGACGGGCAACGCGCAGGACTACCACGACGCCATCTCGTTTGCGACGCTGCTCGGACGCCGGGAGGACTTCCGCTTCCTTACCGTTGTCGGTGGTAAGCACACGACGCCAGCCTGGCGAGCCGCACTGCCCGATCTGCTTCGCTGGTCCGCCGACGTTGTGAACGGCCACCCGGTCTACGGTCAGAGCTCAGTAGCCGTCTGAGCCGTCGCCGGGTGTCGTACGAGCGCAGGGGGATCTGACCTGGGGTACCCAGCCGGGTCACGGGAGCCGAAAGCGAGTCTGTTCCAAACCCGATTCAAGCCAGTAGACGGCAAGATGTACCCCAGCGAGCTGCTGCGAGGCCTATGACCGCGCGTTGGGGCTCCTCCGTCTGGTCGAATTGGCCCCCGAAGTCTCCTGGCGTCACGTTCGGAACGGGCTCGACCACAGACGCCTGATCGGTCTGCCCACTGCGGATGGGCAGGTCACCCGACGCGCCGCAGACGACCGGGCACCGGACCCCCAGGCTGGGGTCAAGTTCCCCGAGCCGGCCCGGTGCTTCGCCGTCGCCGTCCCCACCGAGTGACCGCCGCTTGCGGGGGTCGCCCAGTCCAGCCGCCACGACGGCCTTATGACGCCACGATCCCCTCACGCCCGCGCAAGACTTCGCTGACGCCATCATCGCGCAGTTGGGATAGCTCTCGACTACGACCGAAGACCGGCCCTCGGACGTCGCGGCGGGCACTGTCAACGGCGTGGCTCAGCATGCATGCAGGTTTCGTACAGGTTCGGTCCGTGCTGTGCATGCGTTCCGTTGATGCTCATACGGCTGCCGCACGGCTGGCCCTGGAACGACCCACTCCTGGCCGGACACACCCGGCTAGACGCGCTCAGCACCTGACCCCACACCCCAACCCTGCAGCCGAGGACCCGGAGACCGCCACAGACGCGGGGCTCCGCCCCGCCCGCAGCCGGATGCAAAGTCAGCCCAGCGAGCACCCGACAGCAGCCAAGATCACGAAAGATCGAGGCTAGCTGAGCGGCGTTGGCCGGAGCGCTGTTGCGCTGATCGCTGTCAATCAGGACTCAGGCGCACGCGACCGGTCAGGATCACTGCCGGGCTCGCTGCCGGCGCGTCGTATCCGCGGCCTCGCACGTCCGCCGCGCAGACTGCCCTCATGCGTGGTGAGTGGCACGGCGACGGCCCTCCCGTCGTATTGCTGCACGGCCAACCCGGCGGGGCAGCCGACTGGCAAACTGTGCTCCCGCTTCTGCAGGACATGCGGCTGCTGGTGCCCGACCGCCCTGGCTACGACGGGACCCCGGCCGGCGGTTTCGCGTGGAACGCAGCTGCCCTGGCGAGGCGGCTCGACCAGACCAACCTCGAGCGAGTCGTCGTCGTCGGCCACTCTTGGGGCGGCGGGGTGGCTTTGCAGTTCGCGCTGGACGAACCAGGTCGGGTCGCCGGACTGTGCCTGGTCGGGTCGGTTGGCAGCCCACGGGCAGTCACCCGTACAGACCGCTTGTATGCACTGCCCGGCGTACGCCGAGCCGCCGGTGCCGTGGTCTGCTGTTGCGCAGTGATTGCCCCTGGCCGGCTCGCGTCTGCAACCGGCAGCGTCCTCGATCCGCGTCAGCGTGCCCAACTACGCGCCGCGGGTCGCAGATGGCTCGCCCAGGGCGCGGCCCGGTCGTACGGGGTGGAACAGGCTGCCCTGGTCCACGAGGCCGAGCGGCTCAGCGATCGTCTGCCCGATGTCATGCCCCGCTGTCTGGTGCTGTCGGGCGACACGGACCGCAGCGTGCCGCCACTGGCGGCAGCCGACCTCGCCGCCCGACTGCCCTACGCCGTGTTGCAGACCGTCACTGGCGGCCACCTGCTGCCGCTGGAATGCCCACGCGCGGTCGCGGATGCGGTCCGGCAGACCGTTGCCCTGGCGGTCTGGTGACGCCCCCATCCCTGGAGGTGGTGACCTCAAGCAACCCCGCCAAGAACGCTGATATCGATCCTGTTCGGACACGTCGCCGCCAGCGAGACACGAAGCGGGGCCGCGTCGATGCGCAGGCCGCACGCCGCTTTCACCAGGAAGCCATGGTTGGTCGGCGACAGGCGTCGGACAACCCTTGACCCTATTCGTGGGAGGTCACGCCGGTCAGCCGTTCAACAGCCCCCACCGAGGACGTTGACAGCCGGGTGAGGCAGGGTGCGGTGCATGCCTGACGACCAGCGATTGCCCGGCCGTGTAGCTGGACCAGCCCGTGTGCGCGTTGTGCTGGCTGCAGCTCTGGTACTCGTCGGGGCATTTTGGGCGAGTTCTTCCCTTGCGCATACGGTCGGGACTCGCACCGTGGCGCCGACGATGCTGGTGACGACCGGCCGGACGGCGGCTGCCCCGGTGGCAAGCGGGTCAAGTGAGCACCTGGTCGTGCTTGGCGATTCCGTCGCCGCGGGCGCCGGCTGCAGCTGCCCGACGTACGCGGACCTGCTCGCCACCAAGCTCGCCAGGAAGTCAGGGCAACCGGCCACCGTGACCAACGCGGGCCAAGACGGCATGACGACCACAGACCTGCTCAGTCAGCTCGACGACCCCGTCCTCACCCGCGCGTTGCACTCAGCCACCGTCGTGACGATCACGATCGGTGCGAACGACTTCGACGACGGGCTCGCGGGACGCGACGACTGCGCCGTCGGCAACGCCTTGTCCTGTTACCGCGCCGAGCTGACCGCCCTACCAGGGATGCTGCACGAGATTCTCAGTCGCATCCACCAACTCACACCGGCTTCGGCGACCGTGATAGCCACGGGGTACTGGAACGTCTTCCTCGACGGCGATATTGGCCGCCAGCAGGGCAGCAACTATGTCGCGACCAGCGACGCCCTCACCCGGGCGGCGAACGCCATTATCGCCGGGCAAAGCGCATTGACCGCCGATCGGTACGCCGACCTTTACACTTCCTTCCAGGCCCAGACACCGAGCGGGCTGACCGCCCTGCTCGCCGCTGACGGCGACCATCCCAGCGCACAAGGACACCAGCTCATCGCCGACGTCGTCTACAACCAGCTCCGCTCAGTACCGACCGCCACGCCACCCTGGACAACGGGACCAGCGAACAGCGAGCCTGGCCTGCTGTGGAGCGACAGCCATGGCCGCCCACTCCTTCGGCCTGCATAGCCCAATCCGCCCCGGGCTCACCGCATGAACTGAGCTTCCCCTCGACGCAAGTAGGTTCCGCGGGCCATTGCCCGCTCCACCCCGTGCGACGGGCTGCCAGTCGGGGTGAGACACATCTATCGTATGGGGGTGCCACAG
>JBKJOO010000247.1:0-5527 GCA_046595615.1 Mycobacteriales bacterium
GCCAGACACCCACGGTGTGGTGGCAAGACCGCAATCAGGTCGACGAGGAGCTTGCACTCCCGGAGCAGACGTTCGAGCAGCGCTGGCACTTTGACGTGTGGGTACCCCACGACGAAGGGGAACGTCGCCTGCAGGCTGTCCTGGACGCCGGTGGCCGCCTCGTCAGCGACCGCGCCGCGCCGGCGTACTGGGTGGTCGAGGACGACGACGGCAACCGTTCCTGCATCTGCACGCCCGCTGGGCGCTGACTAGCATCAGCACGGCCCAGGGGTCGGCCACGCGACTGCCGGACATCCTCATCCGCCGCTGACCGCGCTCCTGCCGATGAGCGCTCCCAAGCAGCGACTGAAACCGGTGCCCGTTGATCTCAGCTGACAAGGCTGACAGCAGCCGTGCTAGTCGCCATTGCTCACGGGCCCACGGTCAAGTGGCGTACGCACAAAAGACCAACCGCGCGACGACCCGCCTTATCCGTCGACTGACGCCCAACTGTGGCCCGATGCTCGTTCTGCCTCAGCCTGTGCGGGACGTTGTTCAGATGCCGATCGACGTCCTCCCGTCTCCGCAGCAGCGAGCTGCGGCAGCTGCGGCGTCTTCTTAGTTCCGAACGTCGTAAACCTGAAGGACCTCGTCGCCGTAGTGGTTGACCACCTTGACCGCGATTTTCCCCGACGAAGGCAGAGGAAAGGCCCGCGAGCGGGTCCGGTAGAGCGACGCCCAGGCCTCTTCGTCCACCTCGGCTCGCAGGGCGCGCTGAAGCTTGGTGTACGGCTCGTCAGCTCCGGTGAAGTAGGCATGCCTGACGAAGAAGCTCTCCTCGTCGTAGTCGGTGTCGATGAACCAGCAGGCGATGTCGTCCGTCGTGCTGCTGCGGACGGTTCCCGTCGTCGGGTCGTAGACGTCGAGGCCCCGGATCTCGACGACCAGCCCTTCGGCCGTCCGGTCCAGCGTGATGTCCGGCTCGCCGAAGACGGTGAACAGGTTGCCTGCGCCGGTGGCCTTGAGCAGCGCGTCGCCCATCGCGAGGTCCGGGTTGACCCGGACGAGCAGGACGGGCAGCCGGCCGTACTGCTGCTCCCCCTGCGCCACCGCGAAGTCCTCACCGGCAGTCGGCGCGAACTCCTTGGCCTTCTCCGACGCCCTCGGGTCGAAGGCGAAGCCGCAGACCAACAGCAGGTCGAGCCCGGCTCCGCGCACCGCCTCCTTCGCCGCCTGCTGGACCAAGTCGGCGTCGACCGTGCCGTACTGCGGCCCGAGCGCGATCCCCACCCGGTCCGGGCTGCCGGGCTCGCCAACAGCATGACCGATGGCCTGGATCCACTGCCCCGCGAACGGCTCGACACGGTCGAATGTCAGCCGCTCGGAGCGCCAGCCGTTCTGCACTCCTGACTTTCTGAGGTTGTCGAGCACGGTCTGCTCGTACGACGCGCCGTTGACCTCGACCGGAGCCGTCCGCTCGGGCTGTGCGACGGTCCTGTGCGGTGCGAGGCTCTCCACGGTGAAGGGCCCCGCGACCCGGACGCGGGCCTTGTCCTCGTAGGGCTGGTCGTAGAGCAGCTCGCTGTCGGCGTGCCGGGCGATGGCCGCGTCGATCTCCTGCCGGCTCATGCCCTCGCTGATGTCGGGGTTGTTGGCGATCGACTTCAGCGTCACGTGCGGCACGCGCTTGTAGACGAACCCCTTGCGGACGTCGGCGCGCGTCCCTGCGGCAACGCCCGGCGGAAGGCCCGCCAGCTCGGCCTCCTTGCCGCGACCCTCCGGTGTGTCCGCCAACAAGAAGTACGGCAGTCTCGCGCTCATCAGGCGCGTGCGCGCGAGGGTCAGCGCGACCCGGCTGGTGTCAGTAGTGATCCAACGCCGGCCCCACTGCTCAGCAACGTAGGCGGTCGTGCCCGAACCGCAGGTGGGATCGAGGACGAGGTCGCCGGGGTCGGTCGTCATGAGCAAGCAGCGCTCAATGACCTTGGGTCCCGTCTGAACGACGTACACCTTGTCACCAGGCCGGCCAGCGATTGCGGTGTCGGTCCACGTCGAGTTGAGCCCCATCACCGGGAAATCGTCGATGAACCGCACGTATGCCAAGGAGTTGCTGCGGCTCACAACACGACCGGCAGCAATTAGATGCTCGATGCCCCGGCGATGCGTTTTCCACTCCCCCGCGCCCGGAAGAAAGTCCCGCCCATCGACGCGAATCGGGAAGTAGCCGGTCCGGCCCTCTCGCACACGGGGGCTTGTCATGTTGTCGAAGCGGAACGGGCGGCCTGTAACCCCCCGCTTGTCAGCCGCCCTAGCCGAGATTCGCTCTCCGTCAGGCAACTCGACCTGCGAGTATTCGGCGCCACCAGCGCCACCGACAAGCTTCTCCCTATAGAGCCGGCGGTACTTCAACTGCTCGCGGTCTTTGCCGTACCAGAGCAAATAGTCAGACACCACCGGCAAGAACTCATCTGTCGCGCTTGAGGTCTTCGCAAACGTGATGAGCGCGATGTAGTTCTCGGCGCCGAATACCTGTTGAGCGCCATGTTGACTGACGACGTGTAGGTGTTCCGGCGTCATCGGTCGTGACGATGGTCTTCTGGGCGGCCCGGTGGGTTGCCGTTCTTTGTTGGCGACGAGAGCGTGACGACGTTCTGGAAACGCAACAGCCCTCCCCGTTCCTTGGCCGGAAGGGAGGGCCGTCGCTTGGTGCAGAGAGGCACCCGTTGCTGATGGTAGGTACGTGCCCGCTCGAGGTCGACCGGCTCCTGAGTGGCGGTGAGCTTCGCTGTCCGGGTTGTGCCGGCGAGCTGCGCCCGTGGGGACATGCGCGAGAACGCGGGGTCCGGGACGAGACCACCGTCGAGAGGCTGCGTCCTCGTCGCTCAGCGTGCGCGCGGTGCAGGTGCACGCATGTGCTCCTGCCGGCGTCCACGTTGGTGCGGCGGGCGGACACGGTCGAGGTGATCGGCCAGGCCTTGCTGGCCAAGGCAGCCGGTGCTGGGCACCGCAGCGTCGCCGCTGTGCTGGACCGGCCGGTGAGCACCGTCCGGGGGTGGCTGCGCCGGTTCGGTGCTCGCGCCGACGGTCTGCGGGTGCTGTTCACCTCGCTGCTCCATGCCCTCGACGCCTCCGCCCCCGCGGTGGGTGTGACCGGGTCGGTGTTCGCCGATGCCCTGCAGTCGCTGGGGTTGGCGGCGGCCGCGGCAGCCCGGTTGTTCGGGCCCAAGCCGGCCTGGCAGTTCGCCTCGGGCGCCAGCGGTGGTCTGCTGCTCGGCCCGGGCCTGGCGGCCAACACGAACTGACCCTGGGCAGCAGCATCAGGCGCCGACAGCCTTCGACCTTGCAGATCACCGCCAACCAACGGGGGTGATCTTTGAGGAACGGGAGGCCAGATGGCCGGCAGGGCAGGACATCAAGACGACAGGGCCGGCGGCGGTCAGAGTCGTGCTGACCGGGCCCGGGAGGTCGGGCTGTTCCGCTACGCGCTGATCCGGGAGGCTGCCGACCCGGCGCTGTCGACCCGGGACCGGGGCCGGCTCGTCAGGGAGCTCGCCGCCCGTGAGCACACCGGCCCGTTCGGTGAACGCCTCCAGGTCTCCAGGGTCACCCTCGATCGTTGGATCCTGACGTGGCGCCGCGGTGGCTTCGACGCGCTGCTGCCCTCGATGCGCAACTGCGACCCGAGGACGTCCGTGGCGGTGCTGGAGCTGGCGGCCGCGTTGAAGCGGGAAGTCCCGGCCCGGACGGCGGCGCAGATCGCGGCGATCCTGCTCGCCTCCGCTGGCCCCGGTGGGCCTGCTGGCTCGGCGCCCTCGCAGCGGACGTTGCAGCGGCACTTCGCCCGCCTGGAGCTCCACACCCGCCCCGATGGGTTGCCGCCGCGCGGGTTCGGCCGGTTCGAGGCCGCCGCCCCCAACGACCGGTGGACCGGGGATGCCCTCCACGGGCCGGTGGTCGCGGGCCGCAAAACGTTCTTGTTCGCCTTCGTCGACGATCACAGCAGAGCCCTCGTCGGCTACCGATGGGGTCACAGCGAGGACACCGTCCGGCTCGAGGCCGCGCTCCGCGCGGGCCTGGCCGCCCGCGGTGTCCCGAAAGTCGTCTACCTCGACAACGGCTCAGCGATGGTGTCTTCGCAGCTGCTGCGGGCCCTGGCCGTGTTGGGCATCAAGCTCACCCACTCCAAGCCCGGCCAGCCCGCCGGCAGGGGCAAGATCGAGCGGCTGTTCCGGACCGTCCGGGAGCAGTTCCTCGTCGAGCTGCAGGTCCCTGGCGCCTTGGCGGCCGTGACCGATCTCGCCGCCTTGAACGAGTTGTTCGCGGCGTGGGTCGAGACCGTCTATCACCAGCGCGAACACACCGAGACCAAGCAGCCGCCCCTCGCGCGGTTTCTGGCCGCTGGTCCACCGGTGCTACCGACCCCGGAAGTTCTTCGGGAGGCATTCTTGTGGTCCCACACCCGTCAGGTCACCAAGACCGCGACGTTGAGCCTGCACGGCAACACCTATGAGGTCGACGCTGCCCTGATCGGGCGCAAGGTCGAGGTCGTGTTCGACCCGTTCGACCTCACCACCCTGGAAGTCCGCTACCAAGGACGACCGATGGGCCAAGCGGTCCCGCACCGGATCGGCAGGCACGTCCACCCCGACGCCCGCCCCGACCTGCCACCGCCCGCGGCCTCACCGACCGGGATCGACTACCTCGCCCTGGTCGCCGCGCAGCACCGCGCGCAGCTCGCCGCCCGGATCAACTACACCGACCTGCCAACAGCGGCGTCGACCCAGGCCACCAGCGGCGACCAGGACACGGCCCTGGAAGCCGAACTCGAGTCCTTCGCCGCGCTTCACATCCAGCAGAGCAAGCAGCTCCAGACCGGTGAACTACCCGGCCAGCTCGACCTCACCGACCTCACCGACGACGACAGCGAAGGACCACGATGATCGAGAACCTGCAAGCCCACTACGGCTTCACCCGCTCACCGTTCGGCAAGGCGCTGGCACCGCAGATGCTGCACCGGCACAACGCCCACGGCGAGGCCGTGGCTCGGATCGGCTGGTGCCTGAACGAGAAGGCCCTCGGGGTCATCACCGGAGAGGTCGGCGCTGGCAAGACCGTCGCCGTCCGGGCGGCCCTCGCCGGCCTGGACGCCAGCCGCACCACCATCGTCTACCTGGGCAATCCCGCCGTCGGCGCCCGTGGCCTCTACGCCGGGATCGTCCTCGCCCTGGGCGGAACGCCGCGCTACCAGAAGTCGATGCTGATCCCGCAGACCGCGGACCTGCTCGCCGCCGAAGAACACGAACGCGGCCGCAACGTCGTCATCGTCCTCGATGAGGCGCACCTGCTCGGCGTCGACCAGCTCGAAGAACTCCGGCTCCTGAGCAATGCCGAGCTCGACTCGCACAGCCCGTTCGCTTGCCTACTCGTCGGGCAACCCACCCTGCGCCGCAGGATCAAGCTCGGGACGTTCGCCGCCCTCGACCAGCGGATCGCGCTGCGCTACGCCATGAACGGGATGGAAGCTGGCGAGACCAAGACCTACCTCGCG
>JBKJOO010000334.1:0-10657 GCA_046595615.1 Mycobacteriales bacterium
CCGAGGTGCTTCCTGAGCACAAGGCCGCCGAGGTCCAGCGGCTCCAGGCAGCGGGGCATCGGGTCGGGATGGTCGGCGACGGCATCAACGACGCCCCCGCCCTCGCGCAGGCCGACATCGGCCTGCGCGAGCGCGGGGGCATCGTTGATGCCGTCGCCGACCATCCCGACCCGTTGCCCGGCGGCTTGCAGTCGTTGGACCTCGGCGGCCTTGTGCTCAGGCAGGACCTCGGCCAGCACCTGATCGATGCCGACCTGCCGGGCGATCGCGGCGGCGGTGCGGGGGTTATCACCGGTCAGCATGTGCACCGACAGACCCATCGCCTGCAGGGCAGCCACCGCGGCGGGCGCTTCGGGTTTGACGGTGTCGGCGACCGCGACGACCCCCGCGGCGGTTCCCTCGACTGCCACGAGAATGGCGGTCTTGCCCTCTCCGGCCAGCCGGTCGGCGTCAGCCTGAACGCCGCTGCAATCGATCTGGTTTTCCGTGAGCAGCCGTGCGGTGCCGACCAGGACGCGCTGACCGCCGATGCGTGCCCGCACCCCCCGTCCGGTGACCGACGTGAACTCCTCAACGCCCTCCAGCACCAGCTCACGCTGCTGGGCCGCCTTGACCAGTGCGCTGGCAAGCGGGTGCTCGGACCGGGACTCGGCCGCGGCAACCAGCGCGAGCAGTTCAGACTCCGTGAACGGCGACCTGGCCACGATATCGGTCAACCTGGGTGCGCCAACGGTGAGCGTGCCGGTCTTGTCGAGCACGATTGTGTCGAGCTTGTGCGCGGTCTCCAGCGCTGCCGCCGACCGGATGAGGATGCCCGCCTGGGCGCCCTTACCCGTCCCAACCATGATCGACATCGGCGTCGCGAGCCCGAGCGCGCAGGGGCAGGCGATGATCAGCACGGCGACCGCCGAGACCAGCGCCAGGGTGAACGCCGGTGCCGGCCCGGCGACGTACCAAGCGGCGAAGGTAGCCAGCGCGACCACGATGACGGCTGGGACGAAGTAGCTGGCCGCGGCGTCGGCGAGCCGTTGGATCGGGGCGCGGGAGGCTTGGGCTTGCTGGACCATCCGGACGATCTGCGACAGCACCGTGTCCTTGCCGACCCGCGCAGCGGTCATCCGGAACGCGCCGGTCTGGTTCACGGTCGCGCCGATCACCTCGTCACCGGCGTGCTTGCTGGTCGGCATGGACTCACCAGTCACCATCGACTCATCGACCGCGGAGGCGCCGTCGAGCAGCTGACCGTCGACCGGGATCTTCTCCCCCGGCCGCACGACGAGCACGTCGCCGACCTGGACGTCAGCCACGTCGATCTCGACCTCGAGTCCGTCACGTTGCACATGTGCGGTGCGGGGCTGCAGACCGATGAGCGTGCGGATCGCCTCGCCGGTGCCGGCCTTGGCTTTGGCTTCGAGCAGCCGCCCAATCAGGATCAGGGTGATGATCACGCCGACGGCTTCGAAGTACACCTCGCGGACGTCCGCTGGCAGTACCCGCGGAGCAATCGTGACGAGCAGGCTGTAACTGAATGCGGCCGTCGTACCCAGCGTGATCAGGGTGTTCATGTCCGCCGCCCGGTGGCGCAGGGCGAGCCAGCCGGTCCGGTGAATCGGCGCACCTACATAGAACATCACCGGAGCGATGAGCGCGAGCTGCCACCAACGGTTCAGCAGCAGCCCGGGCACCCAACCGGCACCGAAGAGCTCGTGCGCCATGACAGCGAACAGCACCGGCGCTGTCAGGACGACGCCGACGCTGACGCGCCGGATCAGGTCCCGCAGCTCCTGCTGGCGGGAGAGCGCTTCACGGCCTTCCTCTGCAGCGGCGTCCGCCGAGTCGACACCGACGGCTCCGGGTACCTGCGCGAGGGGCGCGGATCCTTCTTCCGCTGGCGTGACGGTGAGGGTGCCGTGGATCATGTTCATGGCGCAGGAGAACGTGAACTCCCCAGGACGGTCCGGCATCAGACTCACGATCGTCTTCTCATTCGCCGGAAGCGCTGCGCTCACTGCAAAATCGGGAAGAATCACCCGGCTGGTGCAGTCCCCGCTCTCTTGCCGGTCGAACGTGATCTCGAGCGGGAGCCCGGCGACCGCCTCAAGGCGTTGCGGGGTGTAGCCGCCCCTGAGGAGCACGTCGAGCCGCTGTACCTGGTCGGCGACGGTGGCCCGGTGGGCCTCAGGTCGGCTGCCGAAGAAGAACCACAATAGACCCCCAGAGAGCAGGACGGTCGTGAGGAGAACGAGAACTTCACTGGTGCTCATGACGACGTCCGATCGAGAGGTGTGGCGCGATGGCCTAGTGGTGGCTGTCGTGGTTGACCGTGGGCGTTGAGGGACCGGGGTCGCCGCTGCCACTGATCGCAGGGCCGATGACCCAGGTCGACAGGGCGAACATTCCGGTAAACACCGCGAGCCCGATCGCGGGAGCAGTCCAATTGCCGAACCTACGGCGGAGGCGGAGCAGCATCGGTACCGACAGCACCAAGCCGAGCGCCCCGAACAGCGCGGTGCCGCCGGAGCCGGCGACGAGCGCCGTGCCGGCAAGCGCGCCCACGTGGTGCAAGGCGTGGGGGGCCAGACCGACCAGGACGCCAACGGCACCGGTCGCCCCGTTCCACCGCTCACGCAACCATGACGGCGATCTTGTGTCTGATGCGGACTGCATCGCGCTGACGCCCGTCACCGATCTCACCGACGCCGTCTCGCGTCACCCTCGGTGCGGTCACGCTCAGCGCGCAACTCGGCAAACTGTCGCTCCAGATCGATGATGCGCTGCTCTGGGCTGATCTCGGCATGAAACGGTTGCCTGTCCTGACGGGGTGCCTGACCATCGGCACCCATGTCATGACCACCGTGCATGCCCCGCATCATGAAGAACATTACGAGTGGGCAGGCCAGCAGGAGGAGGAAAAGGAGATACCCCATCGTGCTCACCGCCCACTGGGCGAGTGAAGAGCTTCGCCCCGGCGCAGCAGCTCACAACTCCGGGTGAACTCCTCACCGTCGATCTCGCCGCGGGCGAACCGCTCCGCCAACAGGGTGCCCGCGCTGTCCACAGACCCGCTCGATCCGCGGTCACTCCTTGCCGAGCTAACCACCCACACCGCGAAGGCGATCAGCACACCCAAGAAGACAATCATGATCGTGCTCATCGCGGCCCAGTCGCCAAAACCCCAACCACCAGTGCCCCAATCCATCATGGAACCCACCTCCTTGCGTGGCTCCGGAAGATCCCGAGCTCGCGAGACCCACACTTCCCTGCCGTACTCCGGTGGGGTAGGGCTAAAGGTCCCGTTCGCCGTGGTCTTTCGCCCACATGCACCAGAGCCACCGTCCAGGTGGTCAACGTCAGCCGCTCCGCGCGCATGTCATCGCCGTGATCGAGCACCAGATCTGGGCGGAGGCGTCCTGGCCGGGCGTCGTGGCCACGGCTGAAGCTCACTGCCTAAATCGGTTCTTGGGCAGCAGCGACAGCAAGGACATCCGCCAGCTCCACCAGCACCGAGCTGGTCATCGTGCCCAGCTGTTGTGGTGCCCCCGCCAGGCACCCACCGGTCCACTCCGTGGCGAGCGGAGCCAGGGGGACGAACCGGAAGGCGTCGACCTCGCAGGCGTTCACCCGGAGGACAAGGACCGGTCGGTTCACCCAAGCCAGGATCGGGGTTACCAGGAAGCCTGTGTCGAGCAGCACCCGTGGTGGCAGCGCCCCCACCACCTCAATGCTGCGCAGGTCCAACCCGACTTCCTCATGTGCTTCGCGCCGAGCAGTAGCGGTCAGATCTACGTCGCCCTGCTCCCACGATCCGCCGGGAAAGACCCAAAGCGAGGGGTAGTCGGAAAGGTCAGCCGTGCGCTTGGACAGCAGCACGGCCGGTCCATCGGAGGAGTCGGTCAGCAAAACCAGCACCGCTGAATGGCGCAGGAGCACCCGACCCTCGAGGACAGGCGCAGACGCCAGGTTGTGGCACCAGCGGGCTGCCACCGGATCCAGCCAGCCCGGCCGAGTCGCCAAGGGAACCGGGTCCGGGGCTGCGGAATCGTCCGTGTTGTCCTCACACGCGGACGTCGCCGAAGCGAACGATCGCCAGGCGATCTGAGCGTTCCGGACGGTGAGCACCGCGATCCCGGGGTCGGCCTGGTCGGCGGTGACCGCTCGGGTCTGGCGAGTCAGACCCGGGTGCCCGAACAGCGCGCGGGTGGGTCGTCCGGTCGGCGCCCCTGGAGTGGGCCACTCGGCAGGGTTGTTGGCGATCGCCACCACCGCCTGGTTCGCGCCGACGAGCTGAGAGGTGGGACCACCAAAGGTCAGGAGGGTCTCGCTCATCGCCGGCACCAGAATGAGATTGGCGCCCGCCTCCGATAGCGCATGCACCGCCTGCGGGTTCAGCAGGTCGCGGCAGATCGCGATGACCAGGTGCCAGCCGTCGCGCGTGACGTAGATGCGTAGCTCGGGCCAGCCGTTGGGCCGGATGTCTTCCCGGATCGGTTCGTCGCCTGGTGAATGCTTGTCGTGCACGAGTGGTTCGCTGCGCCCGCGCACCCAGGCGATGGCGGTGTTGCGCCGGCGGTGAGGGGTGGTGCTGGGTCCGTGGTGATCTTCGTGGTGGTAGCTGCCGGCCACCAGCACACGTGGTCCGTCGGATCGACGGACCCAGTGCTGGAGCTCGAGGGCGAGATCCTCGGTGACAGCGAGTTCAGGCAGGACCACGATCGAGGCGCCAGCCCGCACGGCATCGGCGATCAGGCGGTTGATCTGCTCGAGTTGCTGCGCGTTGTCAGCCGGGCGGACCGGAAAGGTACGCCCACCCGGACCCCTGGGCAGGGTGAACTCGGTGAGGCTGCGGTTGGGATGGCAGGTCGCGATCACCGTTTCGCTGGTGACCAGACCCGACAGGATGTCCACCAGGCTGTAGTCGAACACGACGCGGAACTGGACAGCCCACTCTCCGGCGAGACGCAGGTGCCGGGTTTCATCCAGCCGGTTCGCCAGCCGCCACGGTGGTGAGGTCGGTCGCATGTCCATGACGGCCGGTAGGTCCGGGCTGCTCAGCGGCATCGGGTCGCCAACCCCGGGCTGATAGGGGTTGCGGCGCGCGAACGAGGTGCCGAAGGTGTGCCAGAAGCGGTCATCGATCAGCTCGGCCAGCGCGTGCGCAATCACCACTGGATGGACACCCGAAGCACGGCGGAGCACGTCCGCCATCGCGGTTCTGAGGGGCGCGGCGAGGGCGCCCGCGGTGCCAAAGGCGGGCAGTACCTGCGCGAGGCTGTCGATCACGTCCGCAACGGCTACCTGGCTGGCTGCTTCATTGGCGTTCTCCCAAAGCACCCGGTGCTCATCTCGGCACAGGCGCAACAGCAGTGTGACCGTAGCCAGCGGCTCCGCTTCCCTGTCGACCGCGCGACACAGCGCCTCGATGCCTTCGGCTCCGGAGGTGTGCTGCACGATCCCGGATGAACAGGCTCCCGATGTTCCGTCACACATGCAGGACATGTGCTTGACGAGCTTGCGGAACGCCACCACCGAAGGCTCGGCGGAGAGACCTTGGGGGCTCTCACCGGGCGAGTTGCCCGTGTCCATGCCCGACGCACCTCCCGACCTTCACCCGCTTCCCGGGCAGCGGAGTCGCCGCCCGTGGCGGAGCCGGTTACCCGACGCTAGACCTGACAGGCCTCGTCGGACACAGGCCGAAAGTCCCGATCCTTCCTCCGTGACGCGATGGTCCCTCTGACGAGCGGGGTGCTCGATGCTGGCCGATGCACACCGCCACCCGGACCCTTGGGCGTCTGTCCGTCAGAGGAGCGCGAACTGTGTGATGACGACGAGTGCACCGCTGAGGATCGCGATCGTCAGGGCGGTCATCGCGGCCTTGGCGCCTGTGCCCGGCTGGGCCGGTGGCGGTGCCGCGGCCATCTCGGCCATCTCGGCCATCTCGGCCATCTTCCCGTGCTCGCTCGGTGCGGAGACGGGCTCCTTGCGGACCGTGAGCATGCCATGCTTCATGTGGTTCGCGACGAGCCACCAGTTGATGGGGTAGGCGCACGCGAAGCCCACGACCAGCGACATCGACATGATGAACCAGAACTCCGGTCGAGCCGGGTCGTGGCCCCCCGCGACCTGCCGCATAGAGAACCGTGCTGTGAGCAGCATCCCGGTCATCAGCAGGTTCATCGACAACAGCTCAGGCAGAAACGTCATCCGCAGCGACTTGGAGTAGGACCCGCCCGCCATGTAGCGCATCGCGAACGCTTGGAAGTACACCCACCCGAACCCGAAGCCCAAGGTGTACTCGAGCAGGAAGTCGGGCCAAAAGCCGAGGGCTAAACCCGCGCCGATGGCCGCGCCGACGATGATCCCGATCCCGTCTCCAGCCGCGCAGTGCATCGTCGAGCCCAAAACCTGGCGCCACCGGACTGAGACGTACTCCTCGTGCTTCCCGTCGAGCGGCTCCCGGCAGCCAAGCACATAGAAGAACGCGCCGATCGGCCCGGTGAAGGCGGTGAGGATGACGAACGCCCACTTCAGGACCGTCGCGGCCGGCGTCCGCCGGACGTCGATGGCGACGAAAAGGAACGACGGCACCGTCAGGATCCACCACATGAGCATGACGCCGTCGAAAAGCCTCACAAGATCCCCCGGTCGGGGTGATTCACCGTGACTGCTGAGTTGGCGTTAAGTCACGGGCCGCGGTTGCTAGATCTGACAGGACGCCGGCGAGCAGGGTCGCGGCTTGCGCGGCCACGTCGGTGAAGGACGGGTTACCGGTCGCGGTGACCATGACCGTCGGGTCGAGCGCTTCGACCAGCGTTCGGTTGGTCTCGAGGCTGCGGACGACGACATTGCAGGGCAACAGCAGGCCGATGGACGGGTCGATGCCCAGCGCGGTGTGGGCGAGCTGCGGGTTGCACGCCCCCAGGATGAGGTAGGCCGGCATGTCCTGATTGAGCTTGGCTTTCATGGTGGCGGCGACGTCGATCTCGGTGAGGATGCCGAAGCCGTGCTCAGCAAGGGACGCGCGCGTCCTGGAGACGGTGTGCTCGAACGTGTCAGCGACCTCTAGGGCGTTGCCGTAGTTGGTCATGATCTGGCGTCTCCTGACCTCTTCGAGAGGCTCGACTAGTGGGGAGGTGTACTGAATTAACCGCGGTACGACAGCGTGGTCCGCATGCCCCGCTCGGCGTGGTAGATGTTGTGGCAGTGGGTCGCACACTGGGCCGGGTTGGTCGCGTCGAAGTCGACCTCCACGGTTTGCATCGGCGGAACGATGATCGTGTCCTTGCGTGCGCCGCCTTCGGCGGATCCGAAGAGTCCGTGCCCGGGTGTGCCGTCGATCCGACTTGTGGCGGGTGAGCGACAGAGTCCTTCGCGGCGAGCGAGGGCGCCTGCACGTAGCCGGGGAATGGCGGCGACGGATCCGTACCGGCTACGGGCACGGCCGGCCGTCCCAGCCAGCAGCTCCGCGATGCATGCCTGGGTTCATGCTGCCGCTGAAGCCCATGCGGCTCTGGCAGTCACGCACATGCGTTCCGAAATTGGTGGTGCCATCGGCGACCGCTGGGGCGGCGCCAGCAAGCATGACTGTGCCGGCGATGGCGGTGGTGATGATCGCGTTGCGGATGCGCATGAGAGGTCTCATTTCTAGGGTTGTGAGGGAATGATCGGGGCGAGTACGGTACGAACTCTTCTCAATCTCGGTGAGTTCAAGGAGGGCGGCCAGAGGCGAAAGTCCTGGAACTTTTGTCCTTCTCGAAACCCCCGAGATTGGTGAAGGTCCTCCTCGGCGGGCATGTTCTGCTTTGCGACGAAGATCTGTACCACGAGGTGCTCTGTGTGTTGAGGGCTGCCCATGGCAGAGAATCCTTACGCGCGGTCGTTCGTAGGAGCGCGGGGGCGTCGTCGGCGAATGGCCTCATAAACCTGTTCAGGATCGCCGGCAGCCACTGCGGCCGGCGGAGCGCGCTGTTGCCTCGTCGGGGCCGAGCGAGCTCACCGATGATCCTGCGACCCGAGGGTCAGGTGACGGTCAGTTCTTGGTGCATCCCGTTCGCATAGTGGTTGGCCAGATTGCAGACAAGCTCATATCGGCCGGGGTTCAGCTTGACGGTCGTCCACCCCACGGTCGTTGCCTTGATGCCCTCGCCTGAGCCGCCTAGGCACGAATTCGACGCTTCGCCGAGACTGCCGCCCTCATCGATCTTGCCGTCTGACCCGGGAGACAGGCGACCTGCAGTGCCGCCCGCTGACAGCGGGAGAATGACGAGCTCGTGAGTGCGCCAGCCCATGTTCGACGCGACCAAGCTGACGGTGCCGGCCGGAATCGACGCCGAGTCGATCGTCAGCGCCATGTGCCCGCCCAATGGTGCGGTGCCCCCCATCATCGACGTCATGCCCATGTCGGCCAGCGTCACCCGGACCACCCTTCCGGGCAGGGTCGAGGGTGCCGAACACGTCAATGACGAGTAGTGAAGATTTGAGTTGCTGTCCATCATGTGGCTGGCTGGGTGCTGGTTGCCGTTGGCGCAGCCAGCGAGCCCGAGGGCGACGACCACCCCGGCGATAGCGTAACGGCGGAGGATTCGGGGGTGACCGGTCATCGGGTCAGTCCACCGACCATCGGGCGGATCGGACAGGGTCCTTAGTCCCGCAAAACTGTCCGGCAGTCCGTAGCCAGCCCGCCTGCACGGCCGCTGGCCTGGCGCGTTGAGTGTGGCGTGTGTAAATCAACAGCACGATGCGCGCCTAGTTTGGTCCTTGCGGAGGGGGCCGTTTGCGCGTGCGCTCGCCGTGCTAGGCATCAGCCGACCTGGGGTCGGAACGCCGCATACCGCCGCGTTTCGCAAGCTCCGCTCTCCGCCAGGTATCGCTAGGAAGTGCCTATGCCAGGGGCGCCCTTGTTTCAGCATCGCTTTTCTGTCCAGCAGTTGCGTCTCCAGCCTCGTCATGAGCCACTATTATGACACCGCCTTACCGTGGCGCCGCGGCATCTTCCGATGCATCAGGTTGCGGCCCTTCGCGTCGCCGTCGCAACCTCTTTCGCCGAGTCATCCACTCGTCCCGTCACCTTCGGTACGGGGCCGCGTTGCGCAGGGGCGTGACCCTGGCGGTGGGGCTGCTCCTCGCCACCACCTTTTCGGTCAGCCCCGCGTGGGCTCATGGCGGGGCGGGTGGCGCCGAGGAGGGTTATGTCTTCGTCCAGCAGGCGCTGGGACACCTGGCGCACGACCAGAGCCCGACCGGGGTCGCGGACGCCAAGGCAAAGATCCAGGAGACCCTGAGCGCGAAGGATCAGGAAGGGGTCAACGTCGCTCTGGTGCGTCAGGCCCAGACTTCCCTCGCCGCCGGCCATATCGCGGCGGCGCAGCAGACTTTGCAGAAGTCAATTGCTGACGCCGTCAGTGCGCTCAAACCGGCAAAAGGGGAGGAGACAGGAACCACCGTGGTCGGCGAACCTCTTCCCGGCCGGGGCTCGTTGACCGGCGCCGACTGGACGCTCGCCGTCGTGTCATTGCTGATACTCGGGGCGGGCGTCGGTCTTGCGCTGCGGTTCCGCCCGGCCGACAACCTCGCCGAACTTCGCCGCCGACTGACTGCCACCCCGGCGACCGGCGCGGACCCCACCCCGGGTCCGCCCCCCTCGCCGGTCACTTCGCTAGGAGAACACCAGTCGTGAGCCTCATCGAGGAACCGCGTGTCGCGCCGCCGAGCAGGACCCGTCGAGCGCTCGACGCGGTCGACGAACGGCTCGGCATCAGGGCGTTGGAGTACCCCGTGCCGGAGCACGGCAACAAGCTGGCCTGGAGCCTGGGCGGGGTGACTGCGGCATCGCTCGCCATCCTGATCGTCACCGGAGTCATCCTGGTGCAGTTCTACAATCCCGTGCCTGAGGCCGCGAACCAGTCGGTGCGCAACCTGGTGACCCAGGTATGGGGTGGTCGCCTCGTGCGGGGGGTCCACTTCTGGGCGGCGCAAGCGATGTACGTCACCGCGGCGCTGCACATGCTCCGGGTGTTTCTCACGGGGTCCTACAAGCGGCCCCGCGAGGCGAACTGGCTGATCGGGGTGGCCATGTTCGGTTTGGTGACACTGGCGCTGTTCACCGGCACCGTGCTCAAGTGGGACCAGGAGGGGTTCGAGGCGCTCGGGCACAACCTGGAAATCGGCAAGCTGCTTGGGGGGGTCGGGTTCTGGTTCTCCCCGACGTTCGCCAGCAACGTTCCTATCCTGGTCCGGCTCTACGGCGCCCACGTCGTGATCATCCCCGGCCTGATCCTGGTCCTGGCCACGTTGCATGCGTTACTGGTCAAGAAGCACAAGATTTCCCCGCACCCGGCGCTGCCCAGCGAGGGCCTTGGCGATCAAGCCCCGGCGGCCGAGCCGACAGAGCCGTTCACCCATCACCTGCGCCGTATCAGTGCCTTCGGCCTCGCGCTTCTCGGCGTCATCGGGCTGCTGGCCGTATTCTTCCCGCCCGGTCTCGGACCCCGCCCGGTGCAGGGGATCGAGGTCACCAAACCCCCGATCACCTACTGGTGGCTTTACAGCCTGGAGGACTTCTTCAACCTCCCCGCCATCATCTACGGCGAGGCGATCTTCTTCGGCCTGCTAGCCATCGTTCCGTTCGTCGACCGCAACCCGGAGCGCTTCTGGACTCGCT
>JBKJOO010000392.1:0-13807 GCA_046595615.1 Mycobacteriales bacterium
TGGACAACATCTTCTGGCACGACCACGTCGACGGCATCCACGGCTGGGGCCACGGCCTGGTCGGGCAGCTCATCGTGGAACCGGCCGGCTCGAAGTTCTTCGCGCCGAACAACCACAGCCAGGAGATCGCGTCCGGCACCATCGCCGACATCGTGGTCGACCCGCAGGCCAAGAACTACCAGGCGCTGTTCCCGGGGACGGTAAACGGCAGCTTCCGGGAGATGGCCGTCTGGACGATCAATGACAACGACCGCGGCGACTACTCGACGCTGAACCTCAAGGCAGCGCCCTTCACCGAGCGCTCCAACGCCGCGACCCGGTTCTCCTCCTACACCTACGGCGATCCGCTGACACCGCTGCCACGGGCCTACCCCGGCGACCCGATCGTCGTACGCACCATCAATGTGAGCCCGACGCTGGATACGTTGCGCTTCACCGGCCAACGGTTCGCCATCGACGCCCGCATGACCTTGGGCGGCGACGGCAAGGTGCAGGGCGATCCTGGCAACGGGACGCCGACGCAGATCGGCACCCTGGTGGACACCGTCCACTACGGGATGAGCGAGAAGTACACCCTCGCCCTCGGTGGTGGCGGCACCGCCGGACGCAGCAAGCCGGGCGACTACCTCTACTACAACGGTGATGCACGCCGGACCGCTCAGGGCGCCTGGGGCATCGTCCGGGTGCTACCCAGCTTCAGCCCTGATCTGCTCGCGCTGCCGGACAATGCCGCCCCGGGCGGCTTGTGGAGCCGGCCGAGCGGTGGGAGCCCACCGGCGGTCCAGACGCCCAGCAACCCCTGCCCGACGAGCGCACCGGTCCACACGTTCGCCGTCAGCGCCATCGACCTGAACAGCGGCAACCGCGCGCTGTTCGTGGACTCCGCCAAGGCTGCGGCCGTCAAGGCAGGGACCAGCAAGCCTGAACCGCTGGTCCTGCACGTCGCCGCCGGTGAATGCGTGAAGGTGCATCTGACCAACACCCGATCCACCGCGGAGTCCTTCGCCGTCGGCAAACTCGACCGTAACGCCGATTCCTCCGGGGTCGACATCGGCTACAGCCCGGAGAACAACACCGCACCCGGCGCGACCCGCGACTACTGGTATTACGCGGACAGCGACCGGCTCGGCAGCGCCACGATCTCCGACTTCGCCGGCGACAACGGCAAGGACAGCCAGAAGCTCGGGCTGTACGGCGCAGTCGTGGTGGCCCAGGCCGGAGCGACGTTCAGCTCCGACATCGGGGCGCGGGTCGATGTGCACGTCCCGGCGACGGGTACGACCCCACGGCGGGACTACCGGGACTTCAGCGTCCTGCTCGCCGACAACGACCCGCAGATGTCGCAGGACTTCATGCCCTACCCAAGCAACGCACTCCTCGGCGCTACCAACATCAACTACGCGATCGCGCCGCCCGGGGACGCCACGTCGACGTACGGGACGGGCGGCACCGACCCGGCGACACCGACCCTGTGGTCCTACGCCGGCGACGCCGTCGTGGTCCACGAGATCGTCGCCCCGGGAAGCGAACAGGGGCACGTCATCAGCCTCGGCGGTCCCGATGCACCACGCGACGTCCTGGTGCCTGGCAGCGAGTACGCCGCCAGCCAGGAAATCGGCCCAGGCGAGTCCTTCGACGCCTGAATCGCCGGGGGGGCCGCTGGCTACGACGCCCTCCCCGGCGACTACTTCTACGGCGACCTGCGCCGTCCCTTCACCCAGGTCGGTGCCTGGGGCCTGCAGCGGGTCCTGCCGGTGCCGTCCAGTTGCGCGGCCATCCCGGTCGGCAGCCCGGCCTGCCTGGTGCCGGACGCCGCCGTGACCGCGACACCAACGGCGACGGCGGCGGCGGTTGCGGCCACGAGCACGACTGTGGCGACGGCAACCACCGTGACCGCGACGTCCTCACCGAGTCCGGTCGACCGGCGCGGCGGAAGGTAGCTCCCGGCCTCGACGCTGAGGCGAGACACTGACGATGGATGCGTCGCAGGACCCCGCCGGACCCGGCGGGGTCTTGCGACGTCGGGGCGGTCCCAGCAACAGGAGGTTGGCAAATGCCCAGTGCTCGAAGGGCTGTGGCCTGCCGGACAGCGCAACGCCGCAAGCGAATCGGCCCGGTGGTCCCGCTGCTCACGGCCGCCCTGCTCGCGGGCGCGTGCAGTTCCCCGGCTCGCATCGACCCAGCGGCCGCGCAGCCGCCACAACCAACGGCCCGAAGTGTCAAACCCGTCAAACTGGGCGCCGTTCAAGCCGTCTCGGTATCGAGCAGCTTCGGCCCGGGAACGACGGACGTCTCAGTGACGATCAGCGTGCTGCGCTTCCGGGACCGGATTCGGCCGACCGACGGAGCGCTTCCGCTGGCCCCGGCGAGCCATTGGGCCAGCGCGGAGGTTCGGGTCTGCCGGCCCAAGCCCGTCGTCCTGGGCTATCCCGCCTGGGTCCTCGGCGACGACTCCGGGCGCACCGCGCAGCTCACCAAGATCCTGCACCCCGGGTTTCCGCAGCCGACCTTCCCGAACGCGTCGGCAAAGGTCGGCTGCGCCCAGGGTTGGGTCACCTGGGTGACCCAGAACGTCCTGCACGCAACCCAGGTGCGGTTCGAGCAGACCCGGGACGTACCGGGGGCCTGGCGCCTACGGTGAAGGCTCGGTCTCGACCCGGTGACCGGCGACCGGCGCTGGGCACGTCGTCGCCGGGTCCTCGATCCGGAAGACGGCCGGGACGGCGTGGGGCACAACGAACGTGACGTACACCGTGCCCCCGCCTGCGCTGGTGACCTCCTGCGAGTCATTGCCGCCCTCGGTGAAGACAGCGCCGGCGGCAAGGCCCGGCCCGTACGTCGTCGATGAGCAGTCCCGATCCCACACGGTCACCGAGCCGGTCTGCACCGTCACAAGCACCAGACCGGGATGGTGATGCCAGCCGGTGCGATCGCCAGCGAGGAACGTGAGGCTCTGCATGCGGATGTCTGTCGGCGACTTGGTCCGTAACGCAACCCCGTCGTGCTTCAGCTGCAACCTGTGGTTGAGCGGCGCGGTCACGAAGGTCACCACCTTGATGGTTGCGGACCCGGGTGAGGCCGCCGCCCCCGGCATGATCGTGCCCAACACCAAGACTCCGACGGTCCCAGCAACGACGTGCCGGCGACTGAGCTTCATCTCGAACTCCCATCGATGAAGAGACGGGTTGAGGGCCCCCCTCTGGGTCTGCCGCATCGGTGTGGCAGCAGGTGCCGACGATTCGAGGTCGTCCCCACTCGGGCATCGGCGCGAAGGGTGGGTGTCGAGCCAGCGGCCATTGGTCGAATTGACGCGGCATCAGAGTCCGGGATGTCGGCCGCAGTAGGCGGACGCTGCCGGGGACTCCTGCGCCGGCGTAGGAGGGGCGGATGCGCACCTCGAGGGGGCGAGCGTCCCACCGCCCGAGTGGTCTGGCAAGACGCCCGGCGCACGGTGCCGACGGCGCCAGGCGCCGATGGCAACCCAGGCGGGTGCTTCGAAGGCTGCCCCTAGGCCGGCCAAAGGTGCAGCCGGCACTGTCAACCTCACCTACCAACGTGCTCGCACCAGACGGGGACCGCCCAATGTCGCTCACCACCGCTGCCCCCACCCCCGACCGCCGCGCGGTCGCGCGTTCGGCCCTCCTGGTGCTGCTGCTGCTGGGCCTGGTCGCCACAGCGGTGGTCGGACTGCGCACCGGACTGCGGCTCATCAGCAATCGCTCAGAGCACGCGGCGGAGCTTGCGCTCGCGGCGCCGACCCGCACCGACCTCGGACTCGGGCAGCCCGTCCGCACCAGTTTTGGCGCTGTGACCGCCGTCGGCGCCGAGATCAACAACGGTCTGTCCAACGCAGACCTCGGCGGCATGACGCACGGGGTCTCGGGGGTGGTCAGCACCGGCCGGGCTCAGGTCGAGGTGATCGTCACCCTCGCAAACACCGGGACGAAACCGATTGTCGTCGCGGCTGATCAGTTCCGGCTGGTCACCCGCAAAGGCACCGGCGCCCCAGGCGCGCCGCTGAAGCCGTCCGGGACGACGCTGCTCGCCGGCCCACTACCGGTCGGAGCGAGCGTGGATACCCGGGTCGCCTTTGTCGTACCGACGGACGGGGCGTCGATGGAATTGCAGTACGCCGATCCGGGGCTTCGCGCGCCGGTCCGCATCGCCCTGGGCCGGACCGACCGGATCGCCACCCCCAAGGGCCACGAGCACTAGCAGGCCGCCACCGCGGGCTCAGGAGCCCGCGGTGGTCAGGTGGGTGCGGCCGATGAAGTCCGGCGTCACCAGCAAAGGACCGTCCCCCTGCGCGACCCGCTCACCGCGGCGGCGCTCCGGGGTCGGGTCAGTGGCCCGACGCAGCGGCGGGCCCTGCGCCAGCCGTCCGGCGCTGGCCAGCAGCCTGGCCCGACGGGTCACCGAGAAGGTTTCGGCCAGGATCTGCCGGACGAGCGGGTGCCGGAAGCGGAAATCCTCCCCGTCGGTCACGAGCAACCGGTCCTCCACCCGCAGGTCCAGCTCGTCGACGACGTCCTCCGGGGCACCGACGACGTTGCCCAGCAGCGACGCGGAGAATGGCTCCTCGAGCAGCGCGGCGACGGTGAGCAGCCGATAGGCCTGCGGACCGAGATCCCAGCAGCGCGTGATGACCCGCTCGCGCAGGGCGGGCGTGAAACCCTCGGCCAGCCCCTGCTGGCGGGCCGCGAGCCAGTCGGTCACGAACAGCGGATGGCCCTGGGTTGCCGCAAAGACCGGCTCGCCCAGCGGTGCCAGGTCTGCGGCGGAAAGCTCGCTCAGATCGATCCGCAGGTCGACCGGCAGGCTGCGCAACACGTTTGCCTTCACCGCGCCACGGTCGGAGGTGAGCAGGATCGCAACCGGCGTCGTAGGACAACGCCGTCGCAGATAGCCGAGGGTGGCGATGGTCTCGGCGTCAGCCCAGTGCGCGTCGTCCAGGATGACCACGAAGGGGCTGTGGTCCTCGACGACCTGCGCCAGGGACTCCATCACCCGCATCCGGGCGAATTGGTCGAACGGTTGCGCCATGTCGGCCCTGCGAAGCAGCTCGGTGACGACCGGCATCGGGCCGTCGGCCGCCTGCTGCAGCACCGGCCGCAGGGCCAACGAGAGCGCGACGTACGGCAACTCGGCCTCGAGGTCCGAGCAGCGGTTGCTCCCCACCGTCACGGCGACCCGCTCGGCCAGCGCCTCAACCAGCGTGGTCTTGCCGATGCCGGAATCACCGACAACCAGCATGATCGTGAAGTGGCCGTCCAGGGCGTGGGCCACCGCCGCCTCGAGCCGGCCGAGCTCGGCGGTACGCCCCAACAGTCCCGTGGCGGGAACGGGCGCCATGACGCCGACGGGACTGGGTGTGGGGCTCGGCCGGGGCATCAGCGCCGCGACGTCCTCGTGCCGCAGGATCGCCAGGTGGAGGGCAACGGTCTCGTCCATCGGGTCGACGCCGAGCTCGTCGGCGAGCAGGGTGCGGCACCGGTCGAACGCCCGGAGCGCCTCTTCCTGCCGCCACAGTGCGTAGGAGGCCGTCATCAGGACCTGGTAGGCGGCCTCGGCGAGCGGGTCGAGCGACACCGCCCGCTCGGCAAGGGCGAGCGCCGCTGCGGCCTCACCGGTGATCAGCGACAGCCGGCCGGCGTCGATGAGGACCTGGACCTGCTTCTGAGCGTAGGCGTTGCGGAGCTCGTCAGCCCAGGCCGCGTAGGGCTCGTCTTCCAGGACGGGGCCGCGGACGAGCGCGAGCGCGGCGTTGAGCCGGTCCAGCGCCTGCACCGGCTGCAGGTCCGCCGCGGCCCGGACGAGCCGGTCGAACTCCTCGATGTCCACGGTCGTCTGCTCGGCGTCCAGCCGGTAGCCACCGGGCTCGGTCACGACGACCGAGTCACGGGCCCGACCGCCGGGCTCGAGCGTCTGACGCATCACCGAGACGTACGTCTCCAGCGTCGCCGGGTAGTTCTGCGGCAGGGTGTCGGTCCACAGCAACTCGGCGAGGCGCGACTTGGAGACGGTGTGCCCGCGCTCGGCGACCAAGATCTCGAGCAGCTGCTTGGGCTTGACGCCGGAGAAGTCCCGGGGCGTGATGACCCGACCGTCCATCGAGACCCGCAATGTCCCCCACACGTCGATACGCACTGCTCGCCCCACCCCCGGCCCGTTCTAGTCCCCGACTCGCGATCGCCGGGGAGGAGTGCCGGGTCTTCCCGACCTCATGCAGAGCCGCGACCGGGCCGCCGTGATACGCGCCGAGCCGACGTTCGTCGGTCAAGGTTCGTCAAAGGTCGCACGTTCACCCTCTGGGTGAGCCCACCGCTCGATCAAGCAGAGGAAGGTGGAGGCGTGCAGCAGCCGCGGTTTCCAGGGTGCCGCTTCGGCCTGCGCAGCCGGTGCTCCGGTCGCCGACGGATGCTGCTCGGGTTCGCTGCGACGGTCGGGGCGGGGGTCCTGCTCGTCGGCGGCGCCACCCCGGCGCTGGCGCACGCCCGGCTGCGCGGCAGCACGCCTGCCCCCGCGAGCACGGTGACCGACCCACCGGCCGCCGTGCGACTTGCCTTCACCGAGGTCGTCGAGCCCGGGCAGAGCCAGGTGCTGGTCACCGGTCCCGAGGGTCGCGCGGTGCCCGGCATACGCACCACGCGGGACCCGCTCGATGCCACGGTGCTGCGCGCCGCGCTGCCGCCCCGGCTGCCGAGGGGGACGTACGCCGTCACCTGGCGGGTCCTGTCGGTCGACGGCCATCCCGCCGCTGCGTCGTTCCGATTTGCCGTCGGGGCCGCGACGGGCTCGCTGACGGCGACGTCGAACAGCGGCTTCGGCCCCTCCCTGCTCGGTGGGACCGGGCGGGCGCTCGACGATGTCGGGTTGCTCGCCCTGGTTGGGCTGCTCGCCTTCCCGATGCTCGTGCTCGGCGTCGGTCGTCGGCGGCCCCCGCCCGTGCCCACCGACGCTGCGGCGGCGGTGCAGCGACGGCTTCGACCACTGTTCACGATCGCGCTGCTGCTGGCCGTCACCGGCAACCTGCTGCTCGCGCTCGACACCCTGGCCCAGTCCCGCGGCTTCCCCGCCCCCCGCGTGTGGCGGCATCTGCCCGAGCTCGGCAGCTTCCTGAGCAGCACCCGCACCGGCCAGTTGCTCGCCCTGCGCGAGACCGGCCTGCTGCTGCTCGGGGGCGCACTTGCCCTGTCGTACACCGGATCGAGACGGCCTGCAGGCCGGGCAACGGGCGCGTACCTCGCCCTGGGCTTGGGGTTACTCGGCACCGTCTCGCTGTCCAGCCACGCGGGTACGGCGCCCGCCGACGCCGCCCTGTCGATGGCGGTGGACTGGAGCCACCTGGTCGCCGCCGGCGTCTGGACCGGGGGCCTGTTGGCACTCGCCCTCGCCGGCCTGCCGGTCGCCAGGTCGGCCGCGCGGCAAGACCCGGCGACCGGGGCCGAGCACGCCGCCGCGCTCACCGCCAGGTTCAGTGACGTCGCCCAACTGTGCATGCTCGTCGTCCTCGCGACCGGTCTGTACGAGGCGCTGGTGCACGTCTCGGGCCTGGGCCAGCTGGGCCGGACGGCCTGGGGGGGCGAGCTCGTCGCCAAGCTGGCGCTGTGGGCGGTCGTGCTGCTGGTCGCGTCGGCGAGCACCGCCTCGCTGGTACCGCGGATCAGTCAACGGGCAGCTGGGGCCACGGCCCGGCTGGCTGCCTGCGGCGAGCTGGCGAGCGCCGCGCGCTTCGAACTTGCGGCAGCCGCGGCCCTCATTACCGTTGCCGCCGTCCTTGCCGGCACCGCACCACCGGATCAGCTGACATGACGGGAGCCACCGTGCGCCGAGCCCTCACCCTGGCCGGGGTCACCGGGACCCTGCTCGCGGCGTTCGCGCTGCCAGCATCGGCCCACGTCGAGGTGACGCCGGCCCGGGCGGCGCCTGGACAGCTGCAGCTCTATACGATCCAGGTCCCGAACGAGCTGCCCGACCAGGCCACCGTCGAGGTCGACATCACCCTGCCCACCGGATTCGTCCTGGATGTGGCCCAGGCGCTGCCAGGCTGGCAGACGGTGATCAGCAAGCAGGCCGGCGCCCCGGTCGGTGTGGCGTGGAAGGGCGGGGGCATCCCCGTCGGCACCTTCACCGCCTTCCAGGTGCAGGGCCGCAACCCAGCCCGCTCCGGTCCGCTGATCTGGCGGACCGTGCAGCGCTACGAACGCAGCACCGTCACCTGGAGCGGCGCCGCCGGATCCGCAGCGCCGGCCCCCGTCGTCCAGCTGGTCAAGGGCGCCGCAGTCGGGGGCGACACAGCGGCGGTGCAGACCACGCCCGCCGCTCCTTCGTCGTCGACCTCGGATCAGCTGGCCCGCTCGCGGGCGGCCTTCGCCATCGCCATCGGCGTTGCCGCGCTCGGGCTCGTGCTGGCGCCGCTCGCACTGACCGCCCTGCGCCGGAGGATCGCCCCGGCGGCACCAACCGCCCCGCTGCATACCGCGGCAACGCCCCGCCCGCCGGCAGCGCAGCAGCCGGAGCCCTCGTCGGGTCGGGCGGAGCCGCCTCGTGGCCGCAGTCCGGCGCGAAACGGACAGCGCCGTGGCTGACCGCCGATGGTGGCCGAGGCGCTGGTCCGGCCACCGTTCTGGGCAGGGCCGCGACGCGTCGTACGGCGTGACGGCGCGTCGGCAGATGGCCTTGATCGGGATCACCGGCGTCGTGCTGGAGCTGGTGGTGGTCCACACCACCCTCAGCGGATTGCAGCGGGTCGATTCGGCCTACCGCGACGTCGGCCGGATCGCCTTGACCGAGCGGTATTTCCAGGACGCCGACCAGGCCCACGACGCCCTGCATGCCGACGTCCTGCAGGCCCTGCTCGAGGGGTACAACGGCGCCCCGCTGCCGAGAGACGTCAACGGCGGACTCAAGCTGGACGCGGCCAGCTTCCGCACCGACCTGCGCCGGGTCGACGAGGTGACCCTCCCCGGGACACTCGCCGCGGGCCTTCAGGTCCTGCGACCGGTGCAGCTGCGCTACGTCAATGCCGCCGAGGAACTCGCCGGCCTGGCCCACCGCGACCCGGCCGCGGCCCGCATCCAGCTCAGCGCCTTCACCGGGGTGTTCATCCAGCTCGAGCAGGCGCAGGCAGCGGTCACGGCCCGACTCGGCGCCGAGGCGAGCGCCACCCAGCACCGCGCCGCCCGGGACGAGCGGACGGCCCGATGGCGGATCACCGCCGCCTCGCTCGCAGCGCTGGTCGGCCTGCTCGGGCTCACCCTGCTGCTGAACCGGCTCGGTCGGGCCATCGCCGCCATGGCGGCCCGCGAGCGGGGCGTCGCCGAGACGTTGCAGCACAGCCTGCTCCCCGAGGCCCTGCCGCACCTGCCTGGTGTCCAGCTTGCGGCGCGCTACCTCCCCGGCGGCGCGGGTACCCAGGTCGGCGGCGACTGGTACGACGTGATCCCGCTCCGCACCGGTGCGGTCGGTCTGGTGATGGGCGATGTCGCCGGCCACGACCTGCGCGCGGCGTCGGTGATGGGCCAGCTGCGCAACGCCTTGCGCGCCTACATCGCCGAAGGTCTCGCCCCCGGTGAGGCGATGGGCCGACTCAACCGGCTGTGCCTGGAACAGGCCCCGGACGAGATGGCGACCTGTCTGTTCGCGGTGCTCGATCCCGTCGGGGCCACCCTCGACGTGGCGAACGCCGGGCATTATGCGCCGATCGTGGTCGACGAGTCAGGCCGGGCGCAGCCCCTCGAGCAGCCGGTCTGCCCACCGGTCGGTGCGGTCCGAGAGGCCAACTACGTGACCGTCCGGCACCGGCTGGCCCCGGGCAGCACCCTGGCCCTGTTCACCGATGGCCTCGTCGAGCGGCGCGGGCTCCCGGTGACCGAAGGGCTGCTGCATCTGGAGGCATTGCTCGGTACGCCAGCAGCAGACCTCGACGCCCTGTGCAACGCCGTCATCGACGGCCTGATCGGCGACGAGGCCCCGGCCGACGACGTCGCCCTGCTCGTCGTACGCCCCAGGGCGAGCCTGGGCAGCCAGTTACGGGTGAACTGGCCCGCTGAGCCGACCTGCCTGGTCGAGTTGCGGCGCACCCTCGAGCGGTGGCTCACCGAGGCCGGTGCCAACGAGCTCGAGCGGTACGACGTGGTCGTGGCCTGCTCGGAGGCAGCGACCAACGCGATCGAACACGCCTACGGTCCCGGCGATGCACGGTTCGAAGTCGAGTGCGACATCGACCCGCAGGAGCGACTGGTGACAATCGTCGTGCGCGATCAAGGCCGATGGCGCAGCGCCCGGGGACGGGACCGCGGTCGCGGCCTGCAGCTGGTCGAGGGGCTGATGGACCAGGTGGAGGTGCTGCGCTCGGACAGCGGCACCGAGGTGCACATGTCCCGAAAGCTCGCCGGCGGCGCGGCGACCAGCCATGCTGAGATCCCGGTACAGGAGCAGGTGAGGGTGTGACGGTCGCAGCGGTGCAGGTCCAGGGCGACGCCGATTGGCCGGTGGCCAGGCTGACCGGTGAGATCGACCTGTCTAACGTCGAAGACCTGACCTTCGCGGTCGAGGCGGCGGTGAGCAACCGTGCCCTCGGCGTGGTGCTCGACCTGACCGACGTCACCTACCTGGACAGCACCGGCCTGCGGCTGATCTTCCGAATGCTACGCAAGCTGCAGGACCGGCAGCAGGTGCTGCGCCTCGTCGTCCCGGACGGCGCGCTCATCCTGCGCGTCCTGCGCCTTGGCGGCGTCCCGGATGTCGTGACTGTCTCAAGCCGGCTCGATGATGCGCTCATGGGCGCACGGGGTGCATCGTGAGTGCCTCACCGGCCGCCGCCGGCCACCCGGTCGACAGCTATCCCGGAGCGGTCGTCGTGCACGCCTCGGGCGACCTGGACGCGGTCGCCGGATCGGCCTTTCGCCGGGCGGTCCAGGAGGCGGCGAGCGGCGGTGCTCCGCTGGTCGTCGTGGACATGGCGCAGGTGGGGTTCCTGGACTCCGCCGGACTCGCTGCGCTGTTCGGCGTGCACCGCCAGCTGCCGCCCGGTCAACGGCTGGCGTTGGCCAACGTCCCGCGGCGGATGCAGCGGGTGCTGCAGGTCACCGCGGTCGGCACCCTGCTGCTCGTGCACGAGCAGGGCCAACCCTGGCCGTGGACGGGCACGATCCCCGAGCCGCTGCCGATGCCATGACCCGATCGCCGGTCGGTCGGCGCTGACCGGCCCGACCTGATCCACCCGTGGGTAGCATCCGCACCGGGTCGCATCGCGCAGCGCGCGAAGGACCCTCGCCTCCGTAGCTCAGTGGATAGAGCGCCTCCGTCCTAAGGAGGGCGTCGGGAGTTCGATTCTCTCCGGGGGCACCAAACCAAAGCTTGTCGCGGCCGAATGCGCAGAGCCCGTCAGCAGGCCGAGAACTGATACGCCTTGCCGTCGAGCACGACCTGGTGGCGCTCGTGGACGCGTGGCCTGCCCCCGTCGGTGATCGTCACGTCGGTCGCGTAGATCCGGCCCCTCGGGTGCAGGCCGGTCACCCGGTCTGAGGTGAGCGTGTAGCCGGGGTCCAACGTCATGGTCGCGACATTGGGGACGAAGTGCACCTTCTTCGTCCGCGGCAAGGTCTTCGCGCCGGGCATGATGGCGTCGATGCAGCGGGCCAGGTCGACGTCGAGCCGGTCCTGTGGGTCTTGCGCGGCGATGATCGCGCGCACCCCGTCGTCGGGGTTGCGCTGGAAGGCCCGGCTGATGTCGTCGTACATCGTGATGATCAGCTCGGCGTCGGCTGAGCTCGGGTCAATCCTGGCGGGCGCCACCGCACCGGTCCTGGTCAGGACCACGCCGGCTCCCTCCGTGGTCTGCGGCGCGGTGGTCCGGCCACTGCAGCCGGCCACCAGCAGACCCAGCACGATCGTGAACACCGGCGTTGCTCGCTTCACGACAAACCTCCTGGAACCGCTCCGGCCCACCGGGTGGTGACTGCGCTCGCGCTCAGCCGGCGAGCGCAGCCCTCGTCGGCTGGGCGATGAGGTCCACCACCACGGCGACCGCGGCGCTGGCTTTGGAACCCGGGACCTCGAGCAGGATGCGGCTGCCCAACGGGACACCGCGGGCCAGGTTGAACGGCCGGCCGCTGGCGGCGGTCACGGTCACCCCGGCCGGGGTGCCACGGCTGAACGTCGAGCCCCCGCGCGCTCCGGTGTACCTCGTCGCGACGTACTGCACGACGAGCAGGCCGGTCCTCACCGGGGCACCGGTGCCCTTGGCGAGCACCGTCAGGGTGGGCGTCGCCGGGGCCTTCGCGCCCTTGCCGACGGTGACCTTCGGCGGGGCGCCGAGCGCCCCGGTGACCGTCACCCCCGGGGTCGCGACGCGCTGCAGGACAGCTCTCGCGTCCCCGCGCGCCGAGCGGTTGTAGGCCGCGACGACATCGACGACGAACACCAGCGTGTCGCTGCCCTTGATGCCGACCCGTGCGTTGCCGGTCGCGCCGTAGCCCTTGTCCGGCGGGACACTCAGCTCCAGCCGGCTCCCTACCTTCACCCCCACCAGCAGATCGTCCCAGCCGGTGATCACCTTGCCCCGGCCGATGACGAAGCCGGCCGGCGCCTGACGGTCGTAGCTGTTGTCGAACACCGCCCCGCGCCAGACCTGACCCAGATAGTCGGCGACCAGCAGATCTCCGTTCGCGACCGTGCGCCCGGTCCCGGCCCGCAGGACCTTGCTCTGCAACGTTGTGGGCGGCGTTGCGCCCTCGAAGCCGAAGGTCGGCTTGCTGCCGTACGCACCAACGACGCTCGGCAAGGCCGACGAGGGGCGGGCCTTGGCACCCGAACCACAACCGACCAGCACCGCCGGCGCCAACATGGTCAACAGCACGGCGAGCCCGACACGGCGCACGCGCGACGACGCAGCGAGCACCTGGTGACTTCGGACATGCACGACGACTGGCACGGAGGCAGTCATAGTCACCCGACCTTGGGGGGACCTTGGACGTCGCAGGCAGCACGCTGCTCGCGCAGTCAGGTCACGGTCAGGAACGATCCTCACCCTGAGGGCGACGACGACGACGCAGCAATCCTCCCGCCGCCAGATGTTGAACAAGGTGCCAGAGGTCACCGTGTACTTCTGGCTCATCAAGGTGCTCTGCACCACCGTCGGCGAGACCTTCGCGGACAACCTCAATGCGCAACTCAGCCTCGGCCCGACCAACACCAGCCTGATCATGGGCGGCCTGCTCGTCGTCTGCCTGGTGTTCCAGTTCCGAGCCAGCCGCTACGTGCCCGGCATCAACTGGCTGGCGGTCGTGCTGATCAGCGTCGTGGGCACGCTGATCACCGACAACCTCACCGACAACCTCGGCATCTCGCTGATCACGACCACGGTGGTCTTTACGATCGCGCTCGCGCTGGTCTTCGTCGGCTGGTACGCCAGCGAGCGAACCCTGTCGATCCACAGCATCTTCACGCTCCGGCGCGAGTCCTGGTACTGGCTGGCGATCCTGTTCACCTTCGCGCTCGGCACCGCCGCCGGCGACCTGACAGCCGAGAAGCTCGCCGTCGGCTACTGGCGCTCGGCCCTGCTGTTCGCCGGTCTCATCGCCGTCATCACGGGCCTGCACTACGGCCTACAGGCCCGCGCGGCCATCTCGCACACCCGGCACACGACGAACGCGGTGCTGGCCTTCTGGCTCGCCTACATCCTGACTCGCCCCCTCGGTGCGTCGATCGGCGACTACCTGTCCCAGGCCAAGGGCGACGGCGGTCTGGGGCTTGGCACCGTCGTGACCAGCGCCATCTTCCTTGCCGCGATCCTGGTCCTGGT
>JBKJOO010000404.1:0-4373 GCA_046595615.1 Mycobacteriales bacterium
CGTTGAGAACATCTCCCGGCTGAAGTCCGAGCCGCAGTGGATGCTCGACATGCGCCTGAAGGGGCTGCGGCTGTTCGAGAAGAAGCCCATGCCGACCTGGGGCTCGGACCTGTCCGGCATCCACTTCGACAACATCAAGTACTTCGTGCGGTCGACGGAGAAGCAGGCCACCACGTGGGACGAGCTGCCCGCCGACATCAAGAACACCTATGACCGGCTCGGCATCCCGGAGGCGGAGAAGCAGCGCCTCATCGCTGGCGTGGCGGCGCAGTACGAGTCCGAGGTCGTCTATCACCAGATCCGCGAGGACCTGGCGGAGAAGGGGGTCATCTTCGTCGACAGCGACACCGGTCTCCGCGAGCACTCTGAGCTGTTCCGCGAGTACTTCGGGTCGGTGATCCCGGTCGGTGACAACAAGTTCGCGGCGCTCAACACCGCAGTGTGGTCCGGCGGGTCGTTCATCTATGTGCCGCCGGGGGTCAAGGTCGACATCCCGCTGCAGGCGTACTTCCGGATCAACACTGAGAACATGGGCCAGTTCGAGCGCACCCTGATCATCGCCGACGAGGGCTCCTCGGTGCACTACGTCGAGGGCTGCACCGCCCCGATCTACAGCTCGGACAGCCTGCACAGCGCGGTCGTCGAGATCATCGTGAAGAAGGACGCGCACGTCCGCTACACGACCATCCAGAACTGGTCGAACAACGTCTACAACCTGGTCACCAAGCGCACCGCGGTGCACGAGGGCGGCCGGATGGAGTGGATCGACGGCAACATCGGCTCCAAGGTGACGATGAAGTACCCGGCCTGCTATCTGCTCGGCGAGCGCGCCTCCGGCGAGACGCTGTCGGTCGCGTTCGCCGGCGAGGGCCAGCACCAGGACGCCGGCGCGAAGATGGTGCACGCCGCGCCGCACACCACGAGCAACATTGTCAGCAAGTCGGTGGCCCGGGGCGGTGGCCGGACCTCCTACCGCGGCCTGATCCAGGTGCAGGAGGGCGCGGTCGGCAGCAAGAGCAACGTCGTCTGCGACGCGCTGCTGGTCGACACGATCAGCCGCAGCGACACCTACCCCTACGTGGACGTACGCGAGGACGACGTGTCGCTGGGGCACGAGGCGACCGTCAGCAAGGTCGGTGACGACCAGTTGTTCTACCTGATGAGCCGCGGCATGACGGAGCAGGAGGCGATGGCGATGGTCGTCCGCGGCTTCGTCGAGCCGATCGCCCGCGAGCTGCCGATGGAGTACGCGCTCGAGCTCAACCGGCTCATCGAGCTGCAGATGGAGGGCTCCGTTGGCTAGCGGCGGGCTGGCCGACAGCATGACTGCGGCGCTCGAGACCGAGCGCACCGCGATGAAGGACACCGGTGGCGTCATGGACGGTGCTGTGGCCGTAGGCGTCAAGCCGTCGACCCCGCGCAGTCCGGCCGACGTGCGGCCGGAGCGGGTCCGCTCAGCGGACCTGGCTGCCTTCGCCATGCCCACCGGCCGCGAGGAGGAGTGGCGCTTCACGCCGCTGTCCCGGGTACGGCCGCTGCTCGACGCCGAGCCGACCGATACCGGGCTCGACGCCACGCTGGTGGGCCAGCAGGACGGCGTGTGGTTCGGGCCGCTCGACCCGGGCGATCCGCTGCTCGCGACCGTTCCGCTGCCGGTCGACCGGCTGTCGGCCACCGCGGCGGCTGTCGGCGGTCGCAGCGTGTCCGCGCTGCGCGTCGACAAGGGCGCCGAGCCGTCCGAGCCGCTGGTGCTGGATCTGCGCGGCGACGGCGGACCGGTGCGCTTCGGCCACCTGATCATCGAGATCGGCGAGCAGGCCCGGGCCACCGTCGTGCTCGATCACACCGGTCGAGCCCGCTACGTCGGCAAGACCTCCGTGCTGCTCGGTGAAGGCGCCTCGCTGGAGCTGGTGTCGGTGCAGAGCTGGGCGGACGACACGCTGCACAGCGAGCATGTCGCCTTCGCCGTCGGTCGGGATGCCCGGCTGCGCTCGACGCAGGTCTCGCTCGGTGGGTCGCTGGTGCGGGTCGTCGAGACCGTCGACTTCACCGGGCCCGGCGGCGACGTCCAGCTGCGCGGGGTCTCGTTCGCCGACGGTGGGCAGCACCTGGAGCACCGGCTGCTGATCGACCACAGCGTGCCGCAGTGCCGCAGCCGGGTGACCTACAAGAGCGCTCTGCAGGGCGAGCAGGCCCACACGGTGTGGATCGGCGACGTGCTGATCCGGGCTGCTGCATACGGCACCGACACCTACGAGCTCAACCGCAACCTGCTGCTGACCCCGGAGGCACGTGCGGACTCGGTGCCGAACCTGGAGATCGAGACCGGCGAGATCGCCGGCGCCGGACACGCCAGCGCCACCGGGCGCTTCGACGACGAGCAGCTGTTCTACCTGATGACCCGCGGCATCCCGGCCGACGCGGCCCGGCGGATGGTCGTGCGCGGCTTCTTCGCCGAGGTCATCGAGTCCCTCGGTGTCCCGGCCCTCGAACAGCGCCTGATGGCGACCATCGATGACGAACTGGAGAGGGCTTTCGCGTGAGCACCGGCAACCTGCGCGCCTGCGCGCTGAGCGACGTGCCCGAGGAGGGCGCGCTGCGGGTGGAGCTGGCCGGCCAGCCGGTCTGCATCGCCCGCAGCCGCGGCGAGGTCTTCGCCATCTCCGACATCTGCTCACACGCCGACGTCTCGCTGTCCGAGGGCGAGGTCGAGGACGGCCAGATCGAGTGCTGGCTGCATGGCTCAATGTTCGACCTGCGTACCGGCGCGCCGTCCGGACTGCCTGCCGTGCGACCGGTGCCGACCTACCCCGTAACCGTCGAGGGCGACGACGTCCTCGTGAAGATGGAGTCCTGACGTGAGCACGCTCGAGATCCGCGACCTGCATGTCACCGTCGACTCCGACGGCGCCGCCCGGGAGATCCTCACCGGTGTCGACCTGACCGTCCGGGCCGGCGAGACGCACGCGATCATGGGGCCGAACGGCTCCGGCAAATCGACGCTCGCGTACGCCGTCGCCGGGCACCCGAAGTACACCGTGACCGGTGGCACCATCACCCTGGACGGCAACGACGTCCTGGCGATGAGCGTCGACCAGCGGGCCCGCGCCGGGCTGTTCCTGGCGATGCAGTACCCCGTCGAGGTCCCCGGTGTCAGCGTCAGCAACTTCCTGCGCTCTGCCGCCACCGCGATCCGCGGCGAGGCGCCCAAGCTCCGGCTGTGGGTGAAGGAGCAGAAGCAGGCGATGGCCCGCCTGGAGGTGGACCCGGCGTTCGCCGAGCGCAACGTCAACGAGGGCTTCTCCGGCGGCGAGAAGAAGCGCCACGAGATCCTGCAGCTCGAGCTGCTCACGCCCAAGATCGCGATCCTGGATGAGACCGACTCCGGGCTCGATGTGGACGCCCTGCGGGTGGTGTCCGAGGGCGTCAACCGGGTGCGGGCCGGTGGCGAGACCGGCGTCCTGCTGATCACCCACTACACCCGCATCCTGCAGTACATCAAGCCCGACTTCGTACATGTCTTCGTCAAAGGCAAGATCGTCGAGCAGGGTGGCCCGGAGCTCGCCGACGAGCTCGAGGCGCATGGCTACGCGAAGTACCTGGGCGAGGGCGCGGTGACCGCATGACCGCCGTGCTGACCCATCCGACGTACGACGTGCAGGCGCTGCGCGCCGACTTCCCGGTGCTGTCACGCACGGTCAACGGGCACCCGTTGGTCTACCTCGACAGCGCGTCCTCCGCGCACCGGCCGGTGCAGGTGCTGGACGCCGAGCGCGAGTTCGTGGCGCAGCACTGGAGCAACGTGCACCGCGGTGTGCACACGCTCAGCCAGGAGTCGACGGACGCCTACGAGCGGGCCCGCGGCACCGTCGCGACCTTCTTCGGCGGTGACCACGACGAGATCGTGTTCACCAAGAACGCCACCGAGGCCTACAACCTGGTGGCGTACTCCTTCGGCAACGCCAAGGCGGGGGAGCGGTTCTCGATCGGCCCCGGCGACGAGGTCTGCGTCACCGAGATGGAGCACCACTCCAACCTGGTGCCGTGGCAGATGCTGTGCGAGCGCACCGGCGCCACGCTGCGCTGGCTGCCGCTGACCGACGAAGGCCGCCTGGACCTGAGTGAGCTGTCGACGCTGGTCAACGAGCGCACCAAGCTGCTGGCGTTCACCCACGTCAGCAACCTGCTCGGGACCGAGAACCCGGTCGACGTCCTGGTCGCCCGGGCTCGCGAGGTGGGCGCGCTGACGCTGGTCGACGGCGCGCAGTCAGCGCCGCACCAGCCGGTCGCCGTGCAGGCGCTGGGCGTCGACTTCTACGCCTTCACCGGGCACAAGATGCTGGGACCGACAGGGGTCGGAGTGCTCTGGGGTC
>JBKJOO010000017.1:0-6695 GCA_046595615.1 Mycobacteriales bacterium
TGACTCCATCGCGGCCGCGATCGACCCGGAGCCGTCGTTCGAGCTTCCCGAGTCGCCGGCGCGGGCGGCCGCCGAGGCCCGGGCCGGGTTGCTCCGCCGGCCGCGCTAACGGCGCCGGGCCGCTGACCCACCGGCTCGCCACTTACCCCGTCGTACGACAGGAATGAAAGGGTCATACTCGGGCAGAAGGGGCCACGGCCATGGGGTACGTGGGTCGGCCCCAGCTCCGGGAAAGGCTGCGGAGGTGCTGGTGGACGACCGCGGTCTGCGGACGGCACCGCCTCAGCCCCGGCCGAAAAGCCCCTTGCGCTTCTTCTGAGAGGCGGCTGCGCTGACGGCTGGCCGCTGGGGGCTCGGTGTCGGGCGCTGCGATGGGGGCGGCGTCGGCTCGTCCTCGAGGCCGAGCGAGGAGAGCTCGCGCATGAGCGAAGCCATGTCGGTGTCGTGCGTGCCGTACGACGACATGGGGGCGTCGTCCCACTCGCGGGCCGGTACGGGGTCGGGCCCGGGGTCCGGGGCAGCGTCCGGTGCGGACGTCGCCGTCGCGCTGAGTTCGGCGAACGCGCTGGCGCTTTCGGCCCGCTGCGCGAGCATTCGCGCCTGCTCGTCCGCCTCGGCGTCGGCTTGCGCGATCTGTTCTGCGCGGGCTGCTTCCTCGGCCTTGAGTGCGGCGAGCTGCTCGGCTTCGATGCGGGCCTGCTCGGCCAGCCGCAGTTCCTCGGCCATGCGACCGCGCTCGAAGGCGTCGACCTCGTCGCGCCCCCGCGCCTCCTGCGCGAGCCTGGCCCGCGCTGCGTCGTCGGCGAGGCGGGCGGCTTCGGCTTCGGCGGCGAGGCGCTGCTCTTCGGCGAGCCGAGCGTGTTCGGTGGCTTCGGCTTCGGCGGCGAGCCGGGCTTGCTCGGCGAGGCGGGTCTCCTCCGCGAGGCGCTCCGCTTCCGCCGCGACGCGGGCAGCCGCGGCCGCAGCCTCGGCCGCAGCGAGCTCAGCCTGCTCGTCACGGCGGGCCGCTTCCCGGCGTACGTCCTCGAGCTGCACCACGACGGCCTCGTGGTCGGGTGGTTGTTGTGACGCGAGCGCCTCCGCGGCTCGGCCGGCCTCGAGCGAGGCCTGCGCCTCGGCGAGCTCGGCGGCGTCGCGGCCACGACGTACGGCGTCCCGGGCGGCCTTGTCGGCCTTGCGCGCGGCGCGCTCGAGCTCCTCTGCGGTGGGCGGCTGAGGCAGCCGGCGGGGGCGCGGCGCGAACAGTGCGTCGTCCGCGACCGGGCCGAGCGCGGCGGACAGGCTTACCGAGACGCGGTCGATGGAGCCCTCGACCCACCCGTCGTCGAGGGGCTCATCGTCGGTGGGGGCGAACGCGGCGAACAGGCGCGACGTCACCGAGCCGGCTGGCTCGGGCGCCTCGGCGGCGACGACCTCCTCGACGTCGAGCAAGCCGGCCTGGACGAGGCTGAAGACCACCTGGCCGGCCTCGTAGAGGGTGAAGCCGCACTCGCTGGCGAGCTGGGCGACCGAGCGGACCCCGTCGACCTTGCACAGCAGCGACCAGGCCTCCGGGTCGATCGCGAACTCTGCGTCGCCGGCGCCGGCGGTGGACAGCGAGGGGACGGCGTCGGGGCCGTGGACGGTGTCGCTGATCCGCTGCCAGGTGGCTTGCCGGTGGGCGATTTCGGTGAGCAGCGCGGCAATCTCACTGGGCGGGGCGACGTCCTCACGGGTGCGTTCGTTGACCCGGAACTTCCAGGTGCCGACCGGCCAGCGGAGCAGGTCCGAGACCGATTCGCGCACCTGCTCGCTGACGAACGCCTCGACGACCGGCTGGTCGACATAGCCGAGGTGGACGAGCAACTCGCCGAGGCGCCAACCCTGCAGCTCGGTGCGCTGGGCTTCCAGGGCCTCAGCCAGAGCCTCCGGGCCGAGCGAACCGCTGGAGACCAGGCGGGCGCCGAGCTGCGGCCGGTCGCCGGGCACCGTCACGGCGTACAGGCGACCGCCGCGCAGGTAGAGCTTGGCGGTGTCGTCCAGACCGTCGGTGACGTGCAGGCAGCCGGTCGCGGCGCCGTCGGCGAGCTGCGCGAGCACCTCGGGCAGGGGTGTGGTGACAAGGTCGCCCTTCAGCACGCTCGCACCTCCTGCACCCCACGACATTGACCAGGAGGACTTCGGCAGCGAAGGGCCTGACGTTGAGCCGTACGGGTCAACGGTCTGCGGATCTGACACGATGGACCGGCGCCAACTGGGCGCGGAGCTGAAGGAGTGGTCGTGGGCGACGAGCACACCCCCGCGCAGGGCACCCGGCGCATCGACCGGGTGCTCGCCGAGGACTACCTGACCGGGCTGCACGAGGCGCCGATCGGGGATGTCCGCACGCTGCGCGACGACGCCGAGCAGGAGGAGGTCGACCTCTCCTACATCCGCCGGCTGCTGCAGGGGCGGATGGACATCGTCCGGGCCGAGCTCAACCGCCGCAACGACAACGGCGCCGGTGGATCGCTGGTCGACGGCCTCGCGCAGACCCTTGCCGACGAGCCGCGAGCCCCCGCCCGCGGGATGGGCCGGCACACCGTCGTGGAGCCGTCCCGGGTCGACAGCCACCGTCGCTACGTCGAGGCGCTGGTTGCCGACATCGACCTGTCCGACACGGCCGCTCGCACCAGCGACCAACTCACCCATGCCATGCGCGTGCTCGGCGAGGAGGAGCAGTCACTGTCCGGCAAGCGCCGTCAGGTGCAGTCGGTGATGGACGCCTGCAGCGCCGAGCTCACCCGGCGCTACCGCGATGGTGAGGCAAATGTGTCGACATTGCTTGCAGAGCAGGCGGTCTCGGCCCCCGAGTCGTGATCCTGGTCGACGTCGTCCGCTCGGGCTACCTCGAGAGCACCCACACCGGCTCGGTCGTCGCGCTTCGCCCGGACGGCTCCCGTGCGCTCTCGGTCGGCGACCCCGACCGGCCCGTCTTTCCCCGCTCGTCGAACAAGCCGTTGCAGGCCGTCGCCCTGCTCGAAGCGGGCTGGACCCCCGGTGACAGCGAGGAGCTCGCCCTCGCCACCGCGTCGCACTCCGGCGAACCGGCCCACCTCGACGTCGTACGCCGGGTCCTTGGCGCCCTCGGGCCGGCGGCGCTCGGCTGCCCGGCGATGCTCCCGCTGTCCGAGGCGGCTGCCCACACCCTGCTGGCCGGCGGCGGCACCGCGTCGGCGCTGACGATGAACTGCTCGGGCAAGCACGCCGCCATGCTGGCCACCTGCGTGGCGAACGGCTGGCCGGTCGAGGGGTATCTCTCGCCCGAGCACCCGGTGCAGCAGGCGATCATCGCCGGGATCGAACGGCTGGCCGGCGAGCCGGTGCTGCACGTCGCCGTCGACGGGTGCGGCGCCCCGCAGCACGCCCTGAGCTTGCCCGGGCTGGCCCGCGCCTTTGCGGCGTTGGCGTCGGCCACCGCCGGCCCGGAGCGGCAGGTCGCCGACGCCATGCGGGCGCATCCGTTCCTGGTCGGTGGCACCGGTCGGGATGTCACGCAGCTGCTGCAGGGTGTGCCCGGCCTGGTCGCCAAGGACGGCGCCGAGGGCGTCTATGCCGCCGCTCTCGCAGACGGCTCGGCGGTCGCGCTCAAGATCGACGACGGTGCCGGCCGGGCCCGGACGCCGGTGCTCGTGGCGGCCCTCCGCCTGCTCGGGGCCACGGCGCCCGTGTTGGCGGAGCTGGCCACCGCCGCCGTGTTCGGCGGGGACGCCGTGGTCGGCGAGGTGCGGGTGAGCGAGGCGCTGTCCCGGCGTACCGGCTGAGAAAGCGGCCGACCGCGGATAACCTGCTGGCCAAGGGTCGGCACGCGGCCCGGATGGGGATGGTCGACGACGCGGGTCCGTGGCGGTCACTGCGCCAGGCGTTCGACGACGCCCCGGCGGTCATGGCGATCTTCCACGGACAGCGGCTGGAGTTGGCCTACGCCAACCCGCGCTTCACCGAGCTGTTCGGGCCGCGGGAGCTCGGCGTCCCGATCTGGATGGCCTTTCCCGAACTGACCGGGCAGGGCATCGGCGACCTGCTCAGGCACGTCGTCAAGACCGGTGAGACGCGGCGCCAGACAGGGACGACGGTCAACTGGGTCCGGCCCGACGGCGCCCAGGTGGTGGGTCGCTTCGACGTCAGCTGGTCGGCGCTGCGAGACGCCGACGCCGCCGTCGCCGGGGTGGTCGTTGTCGCGGTCGACGTCACCGCCGAGCTGGCAGACCGGGAGCGGGCGCAGGCGCAGTCCCAGCGAGCCGACGTGGCAGCCGACCGCACGCGTGCGCTGCAGGCGCTGGGGACCGCCCTGTCCGGGGTCATCGAGGTCGAGGAGGTCCTGGCGCTGGTCGTGACCGCCGGTGACCGCCTGCTCGGTGCTGTCAACGCGAGCGTCGCCCTGCTCGACGAGGAGCTCCGCGAGCTGCGCCACCTGGGGCCGGGCGGTCGCCTGACCGGCGTCGAGATCCGCTCGCTCGACGACCCGGTGCCCACGTCGGAGGTGGCCCGGACCTGCCGGCCGATGTTCTTCGCCGACCGCGCCCAGCTCTACGCCGACTGGGACAACCCGGCGGTCCGCAGCTACGTCGAGTCGACCGGTGAGCAGGCCTGGATCGTGCTGCCGCTGCTCGCCCACGACCGGTTGCTCGGCGTGCTGCGGCTCTCCTTCGACCATCCGCGGACGAGTCTGGCGGAGGAGCGTGATGCGTTGCTGACCCTGGCCGGGCAGTGCGCGCTTGCCCTCGAACGAGCCCAGCTGTTCGCCGCCGCCCGGGCCGCGACGCAGGCCGTCGCCCTGTCCGAGCTGCGCTACCGCAGTCTCGTCGAAGCGATCAGCATGGATGTCTGGGCAGCCGACCCGACCGGCGAGCTCAGCACCGATATGCCGGCCTGGCGCCGGATTACCGGGTCGGCGTCGGTGCTCGGTTGGCGCTGGCTGCAGGACGTGCACCCCGACGACCGCGACCGGGTCCGCGTCGACTGGCTGCGCTGCGTCGCGGACGGCACCCTCCAGGACCTCGACTACCGGATCCGGTCGGCCGAGGGCGGCTGGCGGGTCATCGCCTCCAAGGCCGCGCCGGTACGCCGGGACGGGCGGCTCATCGAGTGGCTGGGCACCACCTCGGACATCACCGACGCACGCCGGGCTGCCCAGCGCAGCGAGGCGCTCCAGCGCACCGGTGCGGCGTACACGCGTGCGGTCACCCTCCCGCAGGTGCTCACCGCGGTGGTGTCGGCGGCCGCCGGGATGCCTGACGCGGGGGCTTCGGTGCTCGCCGTCATGGTCCGGGGGGAGCAGCTCGACGTGCGCGCCATCGGCTGGCCCGAACCCCTCGGCGAGCTCGACGTGCGGGCCGTGCTCAGCGCCGGCCGACCGGTCGTGCGACCGACGCTGCTGCCCGACGGCACACCGGCCGCGGCCGTGCTGTTGCCGCTGGTCAGCGCCGGGATCCCGCTCGGCGTGGTCGGCGTGGCGCTGCGTCACACCGACGGACTGGACGCCTCGGCCTGGCGTTTCCTCGTCACCTTCGCCGACGCCTCGGCGCTCGCGATGGGCCGGGCCCGGCTGTTCGAGCAGCAACGAGACGTCGCGACGGTCCTGCAGCGCGCCCTGCAGCCGGGGGCCGTCCCGCCGCTGCCGGGCGCCGACGCATGCACCCACCACGCGACGAGCGAGGGGGTCGAGGTCGGGGGTGACTGGGCGGAGTTGCTGCCCCTGCCCGGCGACCGGGTCGCCGTCGTGCTCGGTGACGTGATGGGCCGCGGGGTACGGGCGGCCACGTTGATGGCGACGACCCGCGCGGCCGTGCGCGCCTACGCCGTCCTGGATCCCGAGCCTGCCGCGGTGTCGGCGGCCCTCGACCTGCTCTTCGACTCGCTCGGCGGCGAGGAGCTGGTGACGCTGCACTACGGGCTGCTCGAGCCCGACGGGCGCTACAGCTATGTGAGCTGCGGCCACCTCCCGCCGCTGCAGGTGCCCGTGGGTGGGCCGGCCGGGTATCTCCCGTCCGGCGGGTCGGTGCCGCTCGGCGTGCTGCTCGGCGAGCGTGCGGTGCAGCGGGCGCGCCTGCGCGCCGGGGACCTGCTCATCGTGGTCTCCGACGGCCTCGTCGAGACCAAGGGGCGCAGCGTCGATGAGGGGATGGCGGCGCTGGCTGTCCTGGCCGGCTCGCCCGCCTTCCTCGACCCGGCGACTGCGCTCGTGGTGCTCTGCGAGCTCGCGATGGGCGAGCTCGGGGTGGACAGCGACGACGACACGACGGTGCTGGTGCTGCGCAAGCTCAGCTGAGCCCGGTCAGTCGGCCTGGGCGGCGAGGACCCGGAACAGATCGCCGAAGCATGCGTCGCGGTCCAGGTCCCACGCCTCACGGATCAGATGCCGCCCAGTTGGGTGCTCCCATCGCAGGTCCTGGCCGAGCACCGGCGCCGGGACGAGCTCGGTCGCGAGCCAGGAGGGCTCCAGGACATAGGCGACGTTGATCAGGTCCCAGATCACCTTGCTGTAGCCCGGCTGTTGCGACCGGGTCATCCAGTGCGACTCCCAGGTCTGCCACAGGTAGTCGCCGACCGGGCCGCGGCCCTGCACATGGCGTTCCAGCTCGGCGCGGGTGGTCCGCAGCTCCTCGCCGACGGTGTAGCCAGGCAGATAGACCAGCGCTGCCCCGCTGTCGAACAGGACCCGGCTCGCGGGCAGG
>JBKJOO010000031.1:0-2880 GCA_046595615.1 Mycobacteriales bacterium
GCCCTGCACCTGGACCACTGCCCGCAGCGGGAGGTGATCTCGGACTGCCTCGAGGGCAGTGGTCCAGGTGCAGGGCGATGGGGACGGGGACGTCGCGTACCAGCGCCGAGAAGATGCCGAACAGTTGGTCGCGGCCGTACATCTTCACGGTCTTCACCGACGTCTGCAGGATCACCGGCGAGTGCTCCTCGACAGCCGCGGACAGCACCGCCTCGATGCTCAGGTCATTGATGATGTTGAACGCGGCGACGCCATAGCGGGCGTCGAAGGCGCGGTCCAACATCTCCTTCGTGGACACGTGGGCCAAGCGGCTCTCCCTGGACGGGCCCGGCGGCGCGAGGCCACCGAGGCAACAGCGGGGTACCCGGTCATGAAACGCGGTGGACCGTCCACAGTGAATGGGGGATCTCCCCCATGTGACCCGGGCCACGGTCAGGCCGGCAACCAGCCCCTGGCGAGGGCCGCCATGACGGCGGCGGTGCGGTTGCCCGTGCCGGTCTTGCGCAGCACCGCCCCAACGTGTTTCTCGACGGTCTTGCGCGACAGCACCAGGTGCGCGGCCACCTCGCGGTCGCTGAGCCCGAGGGCCAGCAGCCCGGCCGTCTCGCGCTCGCGCGGGGTGAAGGGCGACGCCGGCGCCTCGTCGGGGGCGGCGACCGGCCCGTATGGGAGGTCGGCCCGGACCAGCGTGCCCCAGCCCGGCACCTGCTCGACGGTCACGGCGCCGCCGGCACCGGCCACCAGCTCCTGCCAGGTCTCGACCGCTGCCCCGAGCGGGTCCTCCGGCGTCCCGCTGCCGGCCTCGTCGTGCAGAAGAAGGCGGACGCCACCGGGCTGGTGGACGACGGCGACCCGCAGCCGGGCGCCGGCCCGGCGTGCCGCCGTCCGATCAGCGAGGGCCACAAGGTCGATTGCGACCCCGGCCAGGGCGGGTGGGAGCGGCCGCACCGGACCCACCTCGGTCACGACCGCCCACCCCTCCCCGGACGCATTGTCCGCCCGGTGGTGCCCGCGCAGCAGCCCGGCCAGCGACGGGTCGCCCTCCCCGGCCTTGACGATGCCGGCGGCGCAGACCTGCGTGAGCAGCTCGAGCTCGTCGATCTCGTCGGCCGTGAAGCGCCGCTCACAGCCGGCGAAGACCACGTTGGCCCCCACGACCTCCCCCCGCCACCACAGCGGGACCGCCGCGGCCGCGCCGTCCCTCGCCGGGTGTCTCAGCGGCAGGTGGCCGCCCGGCACGTCGCTGTAGCGGCGCAGGACCACCGGACTTCGGCGGGCCACGACCTGTCCGGTCAGCCCCGCGTCCAGCGGGAAACTCTGCCCTAACTCGCAGGACACGCCGTGCTCGGCCATTTTGCTGTAGCGCTGCCGGGAGGCGTCCAGCAGCGAGATGCTGCCTGCGACGACGCCGAGCAGTCGGTCGCTGTGCGCCAGTAGCCGGCGCAGCAGCGGCGCAAGCCGTAGGTCGCCGTAGAGGTCGGCGGCGGCCAGGCCCAGCTGCAGGCCCTCCCGGGCCGGCGCCCCTGTCGGCTCGCTGCCGATGGCCATCAGCAGGTGCCCGGCCCGTGCTGCAAGATTTCCGTGCTCAGCACGAAGACGTGCTCATGCATCAGCGGGCGACCCGGGGCGGCCGTGTTGACCAACCCGCGGACAGCAGTGATCTGTGGCATACATCCTCCTGAACGCTCGCGCCGAGCGACGGCGCTGGACCGGCACGGCAGGGGTCACCAGCCAGCCTGGCCGAACATGTTCGCGTCGTCCATGCCGGGACCGAACCGATTGCCGCTCGGGAACAGCGAGCGTCCGCAGTGTGCAGGGACGGTGCGGCATTGGCGGCTCTTCGAACGTGAGGTGTCGCCCCGGTTCGAAGCGCAGGGATGCCTTGCATCAGCGACCAGAAGGCCGGCTCCGGTACAGCGTCTCCAGTCGCTGCGGAGGTGTTCGAGCCGGTCGGCGACGTCGAGTTCGCGGAGTGGGAGAGCGTGGCAGTACGGCCCAGCGCTGCAACCCGGGCCCCAGCTGTCACCACAGGCCAGCTGAAGCGCCGGGATGGTTTTCACGGTCACCGCCAATTCGTCGCGGTCTACCACGCGCGGCTGACCGACCGTCGGTGTCCTGCGGCTGCACCGGGTCGGGCAGCTCGAAGAGCGCCTGCAGTGGGGCGCGGCCTGGACCGACACCGGGCTGGTATTCACCGCAGAGGACGGGACCGCGCTCGTACCCGACTACGTCTCCCGTCTCTTCGCCCGGCTCTTGAAGGAAGCCGACCTCCCGACGGTCCGGCTGCACGACCTGCGCCACGGCGCGGCGACCCTGACCCTGGCCCGCGAAGCGAACCTCAAGGTCGTGTCGGAGATGCTCGGGCACTCGACCATCGCGATCACCGCCGACACCTACACCAGCGTGCTGCCCGAGGTTGCCCGGGAAGCCGCGGAGGCGGCGGCCCGGCTGGTGCCCCGCGCGACGTCGACCGGACATCACGGCCCCATCTGGCGTTCAACGGCCGCCGCCCGAAGGGCCGCCAGTGGCAAAACTGCAGGTCAGCGGAGGGCGTGGGATTCGAACCCACGGTGACATCGCTGCCACAGCGGTTTTCAAGTCCGACTGAGGACGTGTCGGACGGTGACAGCTGATGTCGCCGAATCCGGTTTCCGCAGGTCAGCGGGGGTGCGGCCGTCCCGCCAGTGTCACGGCGTGTCGCCCGCTGCTGAATGCTCCGGCCCCATCTCGTCCCCATGATCTTGGCCTGCTGCCGTGTTGAGCATCGGCAAGCTCGGCCGTGGCCAGGAGGGCTACTACCTGCAGGCCGTCGCCCGCGGGGTGGAGGACTACTACCTCGGATCCGGTGAAGCACCGGGACGGTGGATCGGCGGCGGCGGC
>JBKJOO010000439.1:0-5308 GCA_046595615.1 Mycobacteriales bacterium
GGAGCCTGCAACAGATGCCCGGCTCCCCTCGATGGGGAGCACCTGCGGCAGATCCCGCTCCCGGCCTGACAGCCAGCACCACCGCCACCCCGCAGGACCCACCACGACACCGAGACAACGGACCCAGCGCCGGCTGTCACCGCTGCCCTGACATCGCCAGCGCCGCAACCAAGATCATCCAACCTCGGCAAAGCACTCTCCTGAAACGCCGGGGCGAGGACCACCCGGACGACAGCAACGCGTTCCCGCTGGCGCTTCTCGCGCCGTCAGGCGCACCGGAGCCAGATAGACGCCAGCCGCGAGGTCGACGACGGCGAAGGACCAGGCGAACCGCACCAGGGGCAGCCTGCCACCGAGTGCTGAACAGGGCGGCGGTTGGGCGGGTACAACCAGGACGTTTGGCCAGCCGGAGCTCAGGAACCGTCAGGGCGGCCCCGGCCCGAACGGCAGTGGCATTGGCATCGCGGATCTCGCGCGTTGCGGGCCTGCCAGACCTGGCAACCGGCCGACTACTGAAGCGGTGCCTGGCTTGTCGCGCAGACCCGGGCCGTCGCCGTCCCGTACGGCGGCGCTTGCGGACGATTGACGGCTAGTTGTAGAAGATGGCGACCCCGCCGTGCTGCGAACAGGCCCCTTGGTGATGCGCGGTGAAGCTGTAGGTGCAGTCCTTGCACAATGCTGTCGCGCTGCTCCCCGGGCGGGTAACGACCGGCGTGCTGGTGTGCCGAGGCGTCGGTGCGCTGGCAACGGTGCGCGTTGTGGCTCTGACTGGCATCGGGTTCTCTCGCGCGGCCGCTGCCCGCCAATCCCCTGCAATCGCCCGTTGGGCCGCCGCGAGATTCACCTGGCCGGAGCAGACCAGCGCGCGCAAATGGTTTCGAGGGGGTCTTTGGCGCCCCGAGCCGGCCCCTGTGTGGTTGCCTCGGGCCACAGGTTCGCGGGCGTGTTGTCGCCGCCGAGTTCGAGCGGGGTGGTCGAATTCGTATGCGCCCGTCGACGGCGGGTAGCCGATGCCCTGGGCGGCGAGGACCTGCCTGCGGGTCGCGACGGTGACGCTGACGCTGTAGCCGCTGGTGCACACCCGGGCCTTCGTGGACGCGGCCATGACGCTTCCCGGAGTCAGGCTGCTGTTCGGGCCCGCGAACCCCGCCAGGACGCAGCGGCCGGGCGGCCGCGATGCCGTTGGAGGGAGCCTGCGTGGACGTGGCGGACTTCGGCATGGCAGGCGGGGCTTGGCTGCGATCGGCGGCCGCCGGAACTGCGGCCGCGGCTGTGACTGCCATGGGCGCCCAGCGCGCCTCGCCGGTCAGGGGTAGTCGACCACCGTCACCGGCACGTCCGGGTTGGCGATGGTCGACGAGCCGCCGGTGTCGTTGACGACGTGCCGGATGCCACCCTTGCCGTTGGCCGGATCGAGGAAGATGGTCAGCAGGTCGTGCAGGTGCACGCCCGGCGTCGTCGGCACCTCGAAGGCGTGCTCGGCGAAGATGTCGATACCCTGGTTGAAGAAGCTGTACGACCCCATGCCCGAGCCGCTGAACTGCTTCACGCCGGGCGACACCACGAGGGCGGAGTAACCGTCGGTGGTCGGCGTCGAGCGCCAGGACGCCTGGCTCGGCACGTCGTAGGGCAACTCGTTTTGGAAGAAGATCACCGAGCCTCGCTCACCGTTCCAGATGACTTCCGAATTCTGATAGTGCTCGACGAACAGGCCAGTGGCCGCGACGTCGTCGCCGTTGACGACGAGGCCCGTGTCGGCGGTGTTCTGCGTCCACCCGACGCCGGTGCCGTGGTCGGCGCGCCAGGCCCAGATGTCGTCGAGAACGACGTGGTCGCTATTCACCTCGAGGCTCGTGGTGGCCTTACCGGCGTGCGGGCCGCCGATGCGGAAGAACACATCCTGGACGCCAGTCGGGTCGGCGGCACTTGTCGATCCGGTGTGGTCGTCGGACCTGCTGTCGTCGCGCTGCTTACCGATCCGCAGCAGCACCGGCGAGTTGACCGCGCCGGCGTCGATCGTGAGCCCGGCGATGTCAACCCCGGGAACGTCGGCGACAGTCATCGGCACGGCGCCGTGCTGCGCGGTGAGCGTGGCGAAACCGAGTCCGAGCACGACCGTGTCGGCCCGCTTGACCTTGATCGTCTGACCGATGTTGTAAACACCCGGCGTCACCAACAAGTTGCGGCCGCGGGCGAGCTGGTTGTTGATCTTCGAGACCTTGTCAGACGGGTGCGCGAGATAAAAGTCCGAAAGGGGGATCGAGCGGCCTGGCGTCAAGCCAGAAGCCCAGCTTTGTCCCAGCGAGTTGGTGGCAGGAGCCGGCACGAACACCTGGTAGGTCCCGGCGTCGTCCACGTAGAGGTAGGGCTTCTCGCGACTCGTCGGCGTGGCGGCAACGGTGGTGTACGGGCCGCAGCCCTTGGGCACCCCGGGGAAGCACTCGGCCGGGGCGTTGACCGTGCCGGAGAACACCTGGTTCCAGACCCCGTTCGTCCAGCCGTCGAGGGTCGTGTTGCGGACGAAGAACTGCTGCTGCGATCCGTTGATCACGGTGCCACCGGCGAACGAGGAGTCGGCGATGAAGCCGCCACTGGCGTACGACGGGCCGGTGCAGTAGTCCATCAGGGTTGTGAGGCCGTTCACGTGGACGCGGCGCATGGGCGCGGCCTGCGAAACCGCCCAGAATTCGCCGCTGTAGCAGCCGAAATCTGGGGTGGTCACGTTGATCGTGAGGTTCGACAGTGAGCGCCAGAAGTTGTTCAGGGCGACGCAGCCGCCCGAGTCGCACTGGTTGCGCACGTAGATAGAGCCGTTGACGGTGACGTCGCCCGGGTTGCGACCGAGCCCGGCCACCTCGGTGTAGTAGCCGACCTGGAAGTTCAGCGGGTGCGCGGGCGAGCCGTACACGCCTGGCTTGAACAGCAGTGCGTAGCGCTCAATACCGAACTGGTTCGATACCTGCCGTTTCGCGATTGCGTCGACCGTCTCCTGGATCGAACTCTGCGTCATCGACGGGTCGAACACGTAGGTGCTGGGCCCGAAGTCGGGCTGTCCGGCGGCGAGCGGTGCGGCGGGCAGCGTCGCCGCCTGGGCCGAGCCCGCCAGCGGGACGAACGAGCAGATGGCGGCGATGAGCGTGAGCACCAGCGTTCCGGCCCCGCGGCGGCTTCGTAGGTCTGTCATGACGTCACCCTCGCGCACGGCCTCCCCCACCGCAAGAGCACGCGATGAACGGCCCCTCGCGGATGAGTATGGCTTGGCACGACGCGCCGACGCACGCCCTACAGCGCCAGCCGCAGAAAGGCCGAAACTCCTCAAGTTTTATCCAATAATTCGCTTGCGATGCCACCCGCGTACGCCGCGGGCACAACAGCACCTGCCGCCTCACCCCGCTGTTGCAGTAGTCGTCTGATGTTGGCCCGCTGCACGGGGCCTGGAAGCGCGCAAGTGCCTGTCTTTGCTGGAATTCATGTCTTGCTAAGGGCCAAGAAGAGTCAACGAGGAGAGGCACTTCGCAGGGGCAACCTACAACGAGCACGACCCGTCCGGTTATCACCTGCGACGGCACCGGGGTGGTGTCGCACGCCGGGACGGTGCTGCTGGCTGAGCTCGCCGAACAAATCGGTCTGACCGGGGCGTTGAGTGAGGCCACCGACAGCTTGCGGGAACGCCTGGCCGGGCACGACCCGGGCCGGGGGCTGGTCGATGTCGCGGTCGCGGTCGCCGACGGCGCGGTGTCGATCAGCGACGTGCAGGTGCTGTCCGATCACCAGGCCCTGCACGGCCCAGCCGGATCGGTCGGGTCGACCCCGACGATCTGGCGGGTGCTGGCCGGCGTCGCGAACACGCCCGGGATGCTCGCGGCGATCCGGCTGGCCCGCGCCGAGGCCAGGGACCGGGCGTGGCTGGCCCGCGGTGAGCTGACCGGCGCTGAGCTGCCCGGGTCCCGCGCCGCTGGGAAGCCCCGTTCTGCGCGAGGTCACGCGGTGCATTGACCAAGGCGCAGGCCTGGTGAACACCCGCGACATCGCTGCGACTCTCAGCATGACGGAGCAGGCCAGTGGCCTGGCATTGGCCGCGCTCGAACGGCGGGGCCTCGTCAGCGACCTGGTGGAAGTGATGGGTGTCGGCTACCCGCTCGGTGTGTGCGAGGTCAGTGGCGCCGTACCTGCTCACCGGTCTCCATCCAGACGGCGACGACGCCCTTTCTAGCCTGATGAGCGCCCTTCGCCAAGCAGCCGGTAATAGTCCGGACGAAGACGAACGTGGACGCCTCCGCCGCGCAGCAGACGCCCTCGGCGGCATCAGCCGCGACATCGGCGCCGGCGTGCTCACAGCCTGGCTCTCACACCAGGTCGGAGCCCGACCCGTGCACGACGAAACCCACCCGTTGCCCAATCGCCTACTGGGACGGTCCCTCGTGCCGGATAGGCGGCGCTCCTCTGCCTGCACAACCCGCTACCGTCTGCGCGTGAAGATCGCTCCGCTGCCTGAGGAACTGTTTTCGGCGGCTCTCACGCTGTGGCGCGAGTGCGGATTGACCCGACCTTGGAACGACCCTTGGGCTGATCTTGTCCGTGCCGTTAGCGGCCCGGCCTCGGCAGTGTTGGGCGCTCGCGATGGAGACGGCCACCTGCTGGGCACAGCCATGGTCGGGCATGACGGCCATCGCGGTTGGGTCTACTACCTGGCAGTGGCGGGCGGCGTGCGGCGGCAAGGTGTGGGGCGCGACCTCATGCGCGAGTGTGAGGAGTGGGTGAGGTTGCGGGGGATGTCCAAGATCCAACTGATGGTGCGCCACGGCAACCAGGACGTCATCGCCTTCTACGCGGGACTCGGGTACACCGACGGTGAGGTCGTCGTGCTGGGACGCTTCCTCGACTGAGGTGCGGCGCTACTGTCGGCCGCCGTGAGGATCAGCAGGGGCCCAGCCGACGCCTTCTCCGCTGTCGATCCAGTTCGGCGAGGTGAGGGCCGAGCGCAACGGCGCTACCCGTCGGACCTAACTGGTCAGCCGGCCGGGCAGCTGGCTACGACGTTGAGCCCACGACCGTTGAGGCGGCGACCACGGCGCAGGGGTGTGTGCCGACTTCGTATCCGAGTCGGCATGAGCGTCGGGCTGTGACGGAGCGGGAGGTGCCGCTTCTCGGCGGCAACGTCAGCCTCGGCCTGGTTAGGGTAGGAGACACGGTCCGTCGTCCGGGCGGCCCGTGGTCACTGTCGGTTCATCACTTCCTGTCCCATCTGAACGACGTGGGCTTCGAGGGCGCCCCGAGGTCGTTCGGCTTCGACGAGCAGGGGCGGCAT